>CAYNNP010000033.1:26387-39810 GCA_964398215.1 uncultured Pirellulaceae bacterium
GCCTGTTGCTGCGCCGCCTGTTGCTGAGCCGCTTGTTGCTCCTGTGCTGCCTGCTGTTTGTCCAGCATCTCGCCTAGTTTCTTCGCCTCGTTGGCGATCTTCTCAGTCGCCTCTCCGACCTCTTTGTTTGCTTGAGCTGCATTGCCATCGTTTTCGGCGGCTTTTTCCAGTGCCTGTTCCGCTTGTTCACTTTTCTCGCCAGCGTTCTGTTGAACAGATTCAGCAGCTTTAGCCAATTCCCCTGCCAATTCTGGTTTGCTCAATCGGTCCTCATGCCGCGAGGCGCGTTCAAGATCTTCAGCAACTTCGTTCACATCATCCGAAATGCGATCCTGCTGCTGCGCCAACTGCTCCGCTTGCTGTTCAGAGATTTTAAGATCCTTTTCAAAGCCCATGTCCTTGGCCATCTCGGCAAGTTCTTTGCTGATTTTCTCCAGTTCGTCCTTGGACTTCTCCGCAGTCTCTTCAGCAAGTTTCGCTGCTGGATTTTTTGCGTCCAGCTTGGGCGTTTTTTGTTTTTGCAACTCTCGAGTTCTTTGTTCGGTTTCCTTGCGCTGTTGCTGAGCGAATTCTCGTGTTTCACTTGCCGACTTCTCAAGACTCTCGGCGTTTGCCTGACGCTGTTCTAATTGCTCTACCTGTTGCTGCAGGCTCTTGTTGTCTTCGTCTTTCTCCAGCTGTTGTTTGGTTCGGTCCAACTGTCGCTTCGCATCCTGAGCTTGTCGTTTTGCGATTCGCTCTCGTTGGTTAGCTTGGTTTTCTTCGTTCTGCCACTGATGTCGTTGTTGATTCAGAGACTGAAGTTGTTTGTTTCGCAACGTTGACGCTTGGCGCTGCATACTTATCGCGGTCTTTCCTCGTTTCGCTTCGTCATTATGAATATCCTGGTCGGCATCGCTCGCAGCATCCTGCTTGATTTTCTCGATTGACTGATTCGCTTTCTGAATCGCAGCGTCCAAATCCTTGTTGGCTTTTTCAAGTTCATTCAGTAAAGAATTCTCGTTGCCTTTTTCCTTTGCCTGCTTAATCGCGTCCGACAGTTGTTCCTGCGTCTCTCGTGTTCGCTTTTGGTTTTCCGGTGCGTTGGCCCAGCCAAGTGCTTTTTCTGTCGTATCCAACATCGCATCCTTGACCGTTTCGGCACGCTCTGCAAGCTCGGCAAGCTGCTTACTCGCTCGCCGCTTTTGTTCTTGGAATTCCCCGTTTGCACGTTCCAAGGAACGATTCAGCTCTCGATCTTTTCTGGCGGCCTGTTCCAAATTTCGTTTGGCGTCTTCGGCCACTTGTTTCGAAATGTCGGAAAGTTCGTTCTGCATCAGTTCGTTCTTTTGCAGCTCGGTCTCCAAATCGCGCATCAGTTCTTCGGGACTGCGCTGAGCTGCGTCGGCCATATTTTCGGCTTTCTCATAACGCTGCTCCAGGTCATCGCGAATCCCCAGTTCCTCTTCGGACTCACGCAGTTGTTCGCGGGATTCTTCCAAGTCTTCGCCCTGCTCTGCTTTCTCAAAGTGCTCGGCGGTTTGCTCCAGAGCATCCGTCAATTCTTGCAAAGCATCTTCAGCTTGTTCGAGGGCATCAGAGCGAGATTTGTCATCGGGACTCTTAGTGGCTTTGTCCGTCGCCTGTTCGGCTTTGTCGAGCGCCTGCTGGATTTGCGCTGCAGCGGTGTCAGCATCCCTTGCCAAATCACGTTCTTCTTTATCCAAGATGTCTGCCGTGTTTGCTTTGTCCATCAGCATCTTGACCGTTTCGGCTGCCGCTTCTTCCGCCGACTTTTGTTCTTGGTCTAACTCGTTCGCTTTTTCCCCGCTGGAGTCTTCGCGTTCTTCGGTACGCTGCTTGGCCTGTTCGGCTTTCTTGGCAGCCTCACGAGCTTGCTCTGGCAGAGACAACACATACGCTCGGATGGTTTCGCGAGCTTTGATGACATCTGGTTCAAATGAGGCGAGATGATTTAGCTGTTCGTCGAGAGCCGCTAGCGCACTGGCTGCAGAAATCGGTTCTTCGCGATCCCAGCGACGGCGTGCCAGTCGTTCGCGTGCCTCGGCAAATCGCTCGTTGTGCCGTGCTGTAGAAACCGGTTCAACGCGTTCCCAGCCAAGACCCACCGTCGGATAGATTCGCAGTGGCCATTCCAGCCCATAGCTATACCGTTCCAACCAAGTCGGATGTTGGAACTTCGCTTCGCCCGCGTTCTTCATGCGACGCTCTCGTGACAACAACGATTTTAGCTCGTCGTGCTGCAATCGCGCTTCGTGGTCCGCCTCGATCAGTTTGATCGCTTGCGAAAGTTTACGGTGCACGACATCGGCAGGTTCATCACGATAAGCCTGAAAACCCTCGCTGTTCACATTCGCAAGTGCTCGGTCCAGCAGCGCTAAATCCGCTGCAAACTGCAAGTCAACCGTTGGCCTTGCGCGGTGGAGTGCTTGTTCGCCGTTGATCCGGTCCTCAGCAAGAGCCACGTACTGAAGATAGAGTTTGCGCGACAGAGCGATTTCCTTATTCAGCTCCGCCAGCTTCTTGGAATCATCTTCACCGCTTGCCTTTGACTCAAGCCGTTTTAACACTGTCCCGGATTCCAGTACCCCTTCGACTTCCGTTCCAATTCCGTGCAACGCGGCTCGCATGTCGCGTGGTGTCACCGCAAGCGAATTGGAAAGCCGTCCGTCCAGCAGTCCGTACTGTGTTTTGCCCTGCAATTGTTGCTGGAAAGAGCGGACCAAGGCACGATAGTTCTCTGCGCCGGGCGGATTCTCAACGGCTTGATCAAATTGAATCAACCAACGATCTGACCAGCGAATCAAACCTTCGCCTTTCAAATGCGCCAACGTGGATTCGGGGATTGTGTTTTCGTACTTGTCGACCAATCCAATGATCGACTTCAGCCTGCCGGTTGTGACCGACAGGTATCGTGGATAGCGATCAGCGGGAATGCGATTCTGCTGATCATTCACCAAACCGTTCAGACTGTCTTTCAGCGAGACTGCATCATTGAAGACCGCGATTGTCAATCGTTGCCCAATCATCGCACGAACGGCATCTTCGACACGCGTCGCTTGCAATCCGCTGGTGGACACGGTGTTCGCCAACTTCCCAACGGCCCTTTTGATGTCAGCGTTATCAAGTTCGCTGTTCAAGGCATCCTGTATTCGTGTCGCACCAAAGTTCTGTTTGCGATTCACGTCCAAGATCGTTCGTCCGATCAATTCAAGCATACTTGCCTCGTGAATATTCGGCGAACGCTGAAGCTGTTCGGTTAGCTTCTGTGTGACTTCCAGAGTTGTTTGGTCCAATTCCAACAGGCTGGCGCGAAGTTCATCTAGTTTTGCCTGGTTGGTCTTTTTCACCAAAGCCTTCTCCAACTCGTTGGCCGCACGAGTCTCGGTTGCCCATGCGATCACGGGTGCTGCGAATTTTGATAGTTCGTCCAAGTGCGCGTTGCGATCCGCTTTGAACCCATCGTCAGCAACCAGCAAGTCGATCAACTCCGACTCAGATCGCTGACCATTTCGGTCTTTGCCAACAACACGCACGCGTACGATATCGCCGGGCGAAAGCTTTGGTGTTTCCGATGCTTGACCATTTCGATTCAATAAATCCCAGTCCCATTCCATTTCCATTTCACGCGCGGGATCGAAATCGACCGCGAACCGTTGGAAGGGCTGATTGTTGACTTGGAATTCTTGAAAAAACGTGTCCACTGGTAAATCGTCTTTGACCGTCGCGGCAAAACTTACGATATCCAGCGGCGAAACCAAACGCATTCGCTGCACCGAGGGAGCCCAGCGAACCAATGGCGGTGTGTCTGGCACCGGTGTAATCGAGTAGGTCGGACTAAAAGGATTGTTCAGGTTGCTGCGAACGCTAGTCGCATCTACTTGATAGGTCCCAGGCGTGCGAATGGGAATTTCTGCAGCAAATACTTGTCCCGATTCATCTGATTGAGTCAGCGGAACATTTGCACCTTTCGTTCCGTAACGAATGGCGACATCAGTAACCGGTTCGTCAAAAGTAACCGTCACATGAGCAATCGTGCCCGCAATCGCACGAAGGTCACCATGTGCATCTTTCTCGGTACGCTCATTCAGCTTGGCATACAAAGGAAACTCAAATCGCTTTTCAAACTCTTGGACACGCGGCCGTGGCAATGGCGTCAGCGTGTGCCAAAGTGTGATCGCGTCCCCGCCGGTAATCTTGTATTGAACAGGTACACTTCCGACGGGAAGATTCGCGGCAAAACGTTTCGCCGTTTCTTGGTTTTCAGAGTCGATAGGTTCGCTGGCCGATTCATCTGGGTTGATCGAAATACGCGGCGTCATCAAAACCTTGTCGCCATTTCCGTCATCAGCCTGCCAATGCAGATAGACCTCGTCGGTCGGCGCACCAGAAACATCAACGATCACCGCGATCGCATCGCCCTGAGCAACGTACCGGGATGCGGGTGATGGTTCGATGATATCGATGACGGTTTGCGATGCTCGCTCAATCGCGATTCCAGGCAACATTGCTCGGGCCATGCGGCGACCAAACTGCAACGACGGAAACAGCGTCAGAACGATGCATCCAACCAGAACCAAAGCACCGACGGTCAACGAACGCCGAATCAAACCAATTGGCAACAGGCCGCTGGCCGTCAATCCGCCCACTCGCCGCGCCACTCTTTCTTGAAGCCTAGACCGGAATGACTCTGAACCGTTGGCCGAATCAGGATCCGCTAACTCAACAGCGGACAGCAAGTCATCGCCAAGTCTTGGTTCTGCCGATTCGATTTCGCTTGCCAAAGACTTTGCATCCTGCCGCAACAAAAACCGCAGTCCCAGCCACCAAGCGGCCGCGCCAGTCAAAACGTAACCAACCAAACTGAACGACCAACGCAAAGTATCACTGATCAAGAAGCAGTAATCGATCGCGGCGATCACCAGCATCACCGCGACGAAAGCGACAACTGCAACCGCAACGGTTCGCATCAGTAACAATAGCGTCCGGCGGCGAGCGAAATTCGCCAGCGTCCGAGTCGTTGCGGCGCTCAGATCGCGATACTGTTCAGTAGAAATCGTAGACATGGCTAAACCAAACCTGCGCGTTTTCGAAGCCACCACTCAACAGCGAGCAGCGCGACGACGATTAAAAACCAGTAATATGACTGCCAAAGTATTGTATCGGACGCAACGACCGTTCCACTGGAGAGTGGTCGGATAACGTCCAACAATTCTTGGGTTGATGATTCGTGAAAGTACTTTCCATTGCCAGCATCCGCTATTTCGGCCATTGCGTTGCGATCCAGGCTGACACGACGCATTTCGCTCGATGAATTTCCGCCCACCCAAATCGGGGAACTGGCCTTCAAAGCTGATTCGTCAAAGCCGCTTGCCCGGATTCGCACACTGTAGGCACCCTCCGGTAGCGGCGACGTACGTCCTTGGTAAGTTCCTCTTGCGGGGTCATCCAACGTCAATGGAACCGATGCCACCACGCGATTGTCAGTAATCAACAATGCGTCGACGGTCGCATCGGCAACAGGCTTGCCCGAAGGATTCATGAGCCTTGCTCGGATGACCGCTGACTCTCCAGCCGCGTATTCAATTTTGTCTGTGCCAAGCGCCGCGAACTCATCGCTGGCCGAATACGGTGGCTGCATTACGGCAGCCAATACTTGATTCCAAAACCTCGCGTGGAAACGATCAGCAACCTTGTATCGCCAACGCCAAGTCTGATCAGACGACAAATACAACACTCGCCCCGATCCGAAAAGTCGTGTCACGAGCCACGGAATGGACTGATCGGATTCGCTAATCAAATTGCCCCAGACCTCGGCGCCAGGCAATGCCTTGACGCGAGCTACCGTGTTCGGCATCGGCACCTTTTCCCAAAACTCAGCCAACCGATCCAAATCGCCAATCAGATTCATCACCGGTTGCTCGGTGCCCAGCCGAGTTGGCTCAAACCGTTTTGTGGCGACTTGATGCGAACCTTGTAGGTAGTCAATTGGAACAACATCGCGGAGGTGCTGCTGAATCAATTCGCGGACTTGGCCATAGCGGCCGTCAATCACAATCAAGCCACCGCCACGTGAAACGAACTTGCGGAGCATTTCGATTTCTGATGCACGAAGCTGATTCGGGATGTCTCCCAAGATGATCGCATCGTATTTTGAAAGTCCTTCTGGCGAAATCGGGAATCGACCCGCCTCCTCGCCGCGTAGTAAAACGGGAGTATCGGTTCCGCGTCCAAACAACAGCGAATCGACATTCCACGCGGGATCGCGATCAAGCAGATTTTTAAGGTAACGTGTCTCCCATCGGCTTGATCCATCCATGATCAAAATTTGGTGGTCACGCGTGGATGCAGCGACGCGAAAGGGAACGGCATTGTTGGTGTCGCTAAAGTCACCTTCGACTGGTTCGATCGCAGCACGCAAATCCATCACCACGGTGCTACGCTGAACACCTCGTGGCGATTCAGCGCGAATCGAATCCACAATCGGCTCCACGTCCAATTCAAACGGGATGGACTGCTGGCCGTCCCCGGTGAAAGCAACTTGTTTTTCCCAGATGACTTTGCCGCCCGATTCGATTCGGACTCGAACAGGTTTGCCTGACATGCCAAACTGCTTGATGGCAATCTCACCCGCCAAGTTACCATCCGCCGCAACACTCTCGGGCCGAAGAACGTTCACGATTCCAATGTCCGGTGGTTCAGTATCCGTGCCGAACCCAACACAGTGAACGACCGCACCGGATTGCAAATGCTTGGCGACTTCCGTGGGCGACTGACCAGCATTGTCACGACCGTCGCTCAGCACAACCAACGCTGCTTGCTGCAGTCGACCTTCTTGATCCGCCGCGTCTGTGTCGGCGCCGGCTTGTTGAACAAGTGTCGATAAAGCGAAGTCCAGCGGCAAAGACAAATCGCTGGCCATGCCATCTGCAGCAAGTTCAAATGCCGGCGGTATCGGCTGCTCAGTTCGCGAACTCCAAAGCACCGAAGGCTCTTTCGACGAGAACGCGATCACATCAATGTCGTGCGTCTCCGATAACGTTTCCAACCAACCTGGGCTTTCGCTACTGCCGGTCAGCAACTGCGATGCGCGAGCCAACCGGTCCTGCTCCGTTTCCGCAATCATGCTGTCGGACATTGACATGCTTTGCGAAGTATCGATGGCAAAAATAACACGCCCCAGTGTCCCGATGACTTGGCGTTGGTGCCAAACCGGGCCAGCCAAAATCAAGATCACTAGCGCGACGGATGTTGCACGCATCGCTGGCAGCAAATACGAATACGGCGACTGAATGGATTTGGTTTCGCGCAAGTACAGCCAAGCTACACCGACCGCCGCCAACGCAGCGCCAACAAACACAACGGTTGGTGAGTAGTCGCCCGCAAATCGTAAAACGCCATGCATCGGGATCATGATGATGCTCCCTTTGGTATCGTTGAGCGCACCAACATTTGCTGGACCAGAAGTTCACCGACGAGAAAAATTAGCAGTGCCCAAAGCAACCAACGCCAAATTTCGCGACCAAAACGACGGGTTCGATCGTCGGCTTGGATCTCCGCAACGCTTGTGTAAATATTCGCTTCGACCGATTTCGCTGCTGCGTTCAACTGCTCGTCTTCTAGGTGTACCAGTCGCGATTCGCTTGGCGGCACATCTGCAATTCTAATTGTTGTGGCGGCATCCAAATTCCCATCCGAACTGTCATCGTCCGAGTTTTTACGAAAACGATAAGTCCCCGCATTTTGAGTCTGATACCAAACCAGCATCTCTTCCTCACTGGCCGCGGCAGGCACCGCCAGCTCATCTCCGTTTGGAAGCTGAACAGTGAAAGACGATTTTGCGGATGGCTGTTTCTGAGACGACTCCGGTTTCGATTCCAAATCCTTTGCCAACGCATCAAATTCGCTGAAAGGAATCATCATCGGCAAACCGACTTCGCTGGCCTGAGCTTTTCCCTTGCCAGCTAGATCCAAAACTAACTGTTGCATCATTGGCAAGTACAACGGCTGGAGCGGCAAAGTTGTCCACGCATGGTTGGCGGGAATCGCGAACTGAATCACTTGTCCGCGCCCTTGTTTGCGCGACACAACCAGCGGGTCGCCACTGGACATCCGAAGCAGTACGGTGCTGACCGTTGACTCGCCACCGGATTCTTGCTCAGCAGCGACTTCGTTTTCTTCTACGCTGAGCTTTCGATACGCTCGAACCTCCACGCCTGGCAATGCACGCAGTTCATCATCTTGCAGAAGCTCCCAAGCAGCGAAATTTGGATTCAGTTCGCCAACCGACATCGGCGCGACATCATCCGAAGGCTCTGGATTACCAATCACGTCTTGGAGTACCGCAGGCATTCGTATGCTGCCGGCTTCGGAGCTCCAAGTTTGGTTATAGTCATCCACGTTGATTTGATCCCCATCAAAAACAACAAGCGCTCCGCCGCCAAGAACAAAATCCGTCAACACAGCTTGTTGCTGTTTTTGTAGCCGCCGACAGTTTGCCAAGACGATGATTTCCGGAGTGTCCTGTTCCAACGATCTTTCGATCCCGCTGACAAACGTGGTGCTTGTGCGAACGGCATCCGGTTGGTCATCGCCGCCAAAAGCAAACGGACTGAGTGCGATCCCAAGAAAATCCACTTCACCCTCCAGCGGTTCTTGACTGGGATCACCGTCCACCAGCAACACATTGATTTCTCGCATCGCATACACAGCAGTCGAACGCTGGTTGTCAGACAACAAACTATCGCTGTGTTCAACCGTCACGCTAACTTCGTAAACGCCTGGGTCATCCACTGCATGATTCAGCCGACTGGTCACGCTGGACCTGGGCGGTGTGCTGATCAAACGCGGTTCCAGAGGCCGGCCATTGATTGACCACACGACACGCAAATCATTGGCAGGAACATCGCTCGCGTTTTGAATGCGGGCGGAATACTGTGTGCTGCGGCCAGCCACAACAGCCGGCGAATCGATCATCACCGCGTCAACAGAAACATTTGGTAGTTCAACATCGCCAGCACCAAAATCCCAAAAGCTCACGACCGGACTGCTTTCCTGCTGTGCAAAGTTCTCTGCGATTTGGTCCAGCGTTTTTGCCGATCCACTGTTGAGCATCTTGTTTTGAAAGTCCGATACGATGACGATTCGGCGCTGTTGATTCGTTGCATCGACTGCCGCCGAGGCTCCAGCATCAAGCAATCGCCCCAAATCAACCGGTCCACCCTCGGCATCCAATTCTTTCAGATTACGTACTGCTTCTTTGACGCCCATTGTCGCGGGAGGCGAATCGATGGTGCTGCCACGCACCAGGATCACTTCGTCGCGCCGCGTCATCCCCAAAAGCAACTCGCTCAGATCCTGCTTGGCTTTGTCCAGACGCGTCCGCTTTCCCGCTTCACCGGCATCCATACTGCGACTATCGTCAATCACCAAGATCAAACTTTCTGGAGCGTCGCCAGGCATCGTTTTGAATCCGGTCAGCACCGGCCGCGCCAACAGGAATGCTAACACAGCTGGAATCAGACAACGCAAAAGCAGCAACAGCAAATTGCTGACTTGAAGTCGTCGTCGATTCACACGAACAACGTCTTCCAGCAAATGCATGGCGCCCCAGTCAACCGTTTTGAACCTGCTTTTAAACAGCAAATGGATGATCAAAGGAACGGTGAATGCGATGGCACCGAAAGCCAAAATACCATTGATGAAATTCAATTCTTATCTCCGCTCAACTCATGCGCCGGCGAAACGCCAGGTACTCGGCCAACGCATCGCCAAATGGTTGGTCGGTCGTGATCGGCACCAAGTCGACTCGATTGCGTCGACACGCATCACGTAGTTGAGTTTGATGTTGTTGCAATTTCTGGAGGTACGCATCTTGGAGCGACCGAGCGTCGACGGTGTGTTCGTTGCTTGTGTCTTCCAAGTCACGAAATTGCACACGCCCGGCAAACGGAAAATCGAGTTCGTCGGGATCCAGAACTTGAAAGAAAACGATCTCATGCTTCGACGCACGAAATTGCGACAACGATTTTGCGATCGAAGGCACATCGCCCATGGAGTCGGAAATGATGATCACCACTCCGCGCCGCGAGAGCTTGGGAGCGATTTGTCGAAAGACGCCACCGAGATCCGTCTCACGATAAGTCACCTTGCCCGTCAATGCTTCCAGCACGTTTCGCAAATGCGACGGGCGACTGCGCATCGGAATGTGATCGCGCGGTTGGTCGTCAAAGGTGATCAAGCCCACCGCGTCTTGCTGGCCCAACATCAGATACGTCAGAGCCGCCGCCAACTGCACCCCGTAGTCATACTTGGATTTGCTGGCTCGGTCACCTTGGTAGGCCATCGAACCGCTGCGATCAACCAACAACGTGCAACGCAGATTGGTTTCTTCTTCAAACTCGCGGATGTACAGGCGATCGGATTTGCCGAACACTTTCCAATCGATGTTCTTCAGTTCGTCACCGCGAACATACTGTCGGTGCTCCTTGAACTCGACACTAAAACCCTTGTGTGGCGAGCGGTGTTTTCCAGAGCAAAATCCTTCGACGATTCCTCTCGCCAGCAACTGAAGTTTGCCGACGCGCGACAGCTCGCGTGGAGCAATGACATCTGAGATTCGCATGGGCGCGTAGCGTCGTCAAAAAAGGATCAGGCGGGGTGGGTCACCTAGTATAACCGATCAAACACCAATCCCTAATTCGTTGACGCCGAATCGAACCACTGCGCCAGCGTGCCGTCAGCCCAATACTGACCCCCTTTTGCGTAAAAGCCGACGTGCCCCCCGCCTTGGGTGATGTGAACGTGGGTTGTTTTCGACCAAATACTGGGATTATCAGCGAAACAGGCCACCGGAACCATCGGGTCGTTCCGTGCAGCTAAGACCAATGTGGGGACTTGGATGTTGGCGGTGACCAACGCTGCCGATGCGTTACCGTAGTAATCCGCAGCATCGCGAAAACCACTCAGCGGGCCGGTGAAACGATCGTCCAGTTCCCACAGCGTCCGCGGCAGACCTTCCGACATGGCTTGCTGAAAGTCGCTTCGCTTTTTGACTTGCTCGGGCGCTCGATTTAGCAAGCCGCGAATGAAGTAAGCGTTGTAAGGCCGCAAAATCCAACGCTGCATATTTTGACTGCACGCCGCCAAGTCGACCGGTGGACATACGGCCGCGATTTTCGCAACGCGATCAAACCACTCTGGTCGCGTTTCCAAACCGCCGCCAATCCGGCCTGCTGCGCGTAAAAGCTGGTTGCCACCCAACGAAATTCCACACGCCATGATCTCGCCGGCAACGGTAAGCTGGGAAATCAACCCAATCGCCGCGACGACATCCTCACTTCTGCCAGCATGATTCAGCTGACTTGCAAGCGCACCACCAGCTCCGCTGCCGCGCGAGTCCAAGCGAAATACACGAACGCCAGCTTCATAAAAAAAATTGGACAAGCGAATCATGTATGCCGACAAATAGCAACCTGACAGACCATGTATCAGCAAAGCCGTTTGGTCGCCTGGCTGCCAACTGGGCGGACAATTCTCGTGTAAAACAAGCGTATCGCCATCTGGTAACGGCAGTCGATGTTCCCTTGCCTCTCGGTTGATCGCTTGACGACGGCGCACGGCAAAAATGGTTTGCAGGTGCCCACCCCGGACTAACCAGTGTGGCTTAAAAGGAGGTGGATTAAATTCCAGCATCATTGAGGTTACGATTTTGGCATGCAAAACATCAGAACTTTTATCGCCATCCCACTTTCACCCGAAGTCAGCAAATCCACAACCAAGCTGATCAAGCGAATGAGCGACTCGATTGCGGGTGTAAAATGGGTACCCGTGGACAACTTGCACATCACGCTCAAATTCTTGGGCGATGTTGATAACACAATTGTGCCAGACATTTGTAACGTTATTCGGTCAGTCTGCCACCAGTACGATCCATTCGGATTGTCATTTGCCGGGACGGGTGGATTTCCAAACGTGCAAAAGCCACGGATTTTGTACGCCGGCGCGACTGACGAAACGGGAACTCTAGTAAAAATAGTTTCCGAACTTGAGACAGAGCTAGCCGACCTGGGCTTCAAACCGGAACCACGCGACTACACGCCTCACCTAACATTAGGACGCTGTCGAACGGCTCGCGAAGAAGTCGGTTCTCTGCTGCAAGAGTTCGACGACGTACCGATCAGCGATCTAGGCGAGATGGAAGTCGACACAGTCAACCTTGTCGCAAGTTTCATGGACCGCGAAGGCCCAACGTACCAAACGATGGACACAATCTATTTGGGTTAAACCGTTCCCAACGCGTGGGTTTTCATGTGGTGTTTGGTTGTAGGCCGGACCAAGGACGCAATACGTGCCGGAACAGCGCAAACGCCTCCAATGTGTCGCAAAGATTACACTATCAACCACGTTTCTGCTTGCGTCCGAAGTTCCGGCAATTGCAGCGTTTGCTCGGTCCGGCCTACACCAAGAGCGGCGATGAAGGACGGAAAAAACGAAACCGGTAGGGGGCTGTTGCCACTTCTTGGCTGCCCCTCATTTGTGGTGTTTGATTGCAGGCCGGACCAAGGACGCGATACGTGCCGGAACAGCGCAAACGCCTCCAATGTGTCGCTGAGATTACACCATCAACCACGTTTCTGCTTGCGTCCAAAGTTCCGGCAATTGCTGCGTTTGCTCGGTCCGGCCTACACCAAGAGCCGCAATCAGTTCTCTTTTTTCCCCATGCTTTTTTTGGCACCTTTGGCACGCTTGGTGTAACTGATTTCCAACAATGGGATCTCCTTGGGTTCCGCCATCATGGTCATCCGGAATTCCTTGGTGGTCTCGCTGGTTGTTCTTGTAACCATCTTCATTTTTACGTCTTCACCTTGCGGACCTTTCGACGAAATAATCATGGTCAGTGTTTTTGATTTCTTATCGTAGTCGCCTTCGATGGTGTTCAGAAAATCGCTCATCGAATCTATCCAGGTGCCGACATATTTCTTCTTTTTCGAGTCATAGGTCATCTGTCCATGACCATGAAACATCTCACCCATTAATTCGTATCTCAAGTCAGACACCATCCAAAAACGTCCCAACTTTCGACTGGTCTCCACGCCCTTGGTCTTCGTTGACTCCGCACCCATGTGCATGGTGATATCAGCGTCCCAAACACCAGCGTCGCTAAACAACACTCGATGCGCATCGGTAACTTCGGACATCGCCATTTCAACTGCTGCGCCTTGTTGCGCTTGATCCTGGCCAGTTGCAAAATTTGCTGAAAGCGACAGAGTCACCAACAAGATGCCTGTCATGAAAATCATTGTTCGTTTCATAATGAAATCAGTGTGGGGTAGATGTGAAAGTAAAAGTTATCCAAAGAAAAGCGCCAGGGTCAAATAACCAGCGGCGCAACAGCCAGTTTATATATTCCATGGCGTCGAAG
>CAYNNP010000034.1:0-10873 GCA_964398215.1 uncultured Pirellulaceae bacterium
GGCTCTCAGGCCCGGAGAGGGCCCTCCCCGGCCGCTACCGCGTCCGACCCTCCCGTAAACGGGAGGGTGAACAAAATATCGCAATATCAAAACCTAACACGCCGGAGTACTTCTGTCGGGCAGGAATGCCCAACGTACGTTGAAGAAATGACCCTGCTGTGGGTTAGATAAACCTGTCAATGAAGCGTGGGTCCAGTGGGATGTCGGAGACTTCGATGTCGCCAATCAAGTCTCGGTGGAGTCGTGAGTCGCGGTCCATCATGAAACGACCAATTTCCGCCCAAGCCGCTTGGAGCTTCGGGGAACTGTCACGACCACTCATCTTCAATTTTGATTCCAAATCCAAGGCCGCAGCTACTTTCAAGTACTCTGGGTTTTCGTCATCCAAGGACAACACAAAGCACATGGACGCTAGGTTGGCGCAGAGCTGATCAAAAATGCCGCCTTCGTCACCAAGCAAGAATGTTTGATCCATGAACGACGTCTGATACTTTGCGATGATCATCAGAATTCGGCGTCCAAGAATCCGATTGCGTTTCAGAGCCCGTTTGATAAACGTACGCTTGGCTGGAAACAAATTCTGGACATCGCTCAGATCTCCCGTTGACGGCATCAACGATCCAAGCGTCGACTTGGCGGCAAACATCCCGAATTTCCCCATGCTTCCGAGCGCTCGTTTGCCTTGAGCTTGGGCAACACCGATCGGCTGCAGGTACTGACCGCGAATATTTCGCGTCATTGCATTGGGGCCGCCCACGTCTGCCAGCACCGCGTTGGGGCCTTCGTAGACCGTTGCGATGATGAACTCGTGGATGTTCTCGCCAATGTAATTCTCAATCATATTGTCCGGAATTCCATCGAACGTTGACCCCAGTTTGGCCTCTAGCCGCGAGTACTTTCGACGTTCGTCAGTGTGAACTGAACGGCCACCTTGAATCTGGTAACAATTGATTGCTGTCTGGAGCAAACCCTTGGTCGCATAGACTTTCGCAATCATTCCTTGCGTTTCATCGCGGACGCCGTTCGCTGCCAAACGAAAACACAGATCACCTAGCGTCCTGCCGGCCAACCCATAGACGGTCGATCGGCCAATCCAAGACTGAATTCTTGCCGCGCATCCAATCGGTTTTCCAAACGTGCTGCGAAAGGAAGTCCAGCCACCGCCGTTGGGTTCACCGTCGGCAGCGTTCAGCGCCGGGCTCTCCGGATTTTCTCGCTGCATCTCTGGGTCAAGGATGATGTGGGCCAAGAGCTTGAACGATTTTGCCGCACTGTTCACGCCGATGCCACCACGGCCCTTTGCCAAAGAACTGAACGCTTGTGCGAGGCCCTTGCTGGGAGGTCCCAACAGGTTTTTTGCAGGTAAGCGATAATCTGACAAACGGAAGCGTGCGTTCCACAAATAATCAAACGCCGTTAGATCATTGCGCTTCATCGAAAAGTTATCATCGTCGGCCGCGGGGACTTCAAAGATCAGCATCCCCGAATCGCGTCCTGGTTTCAGGTCATGCCCCTCAAGCTTTACAATCAAAACGCAAATCCCGCCGTAGATCACATTGGTGATCGGCCATTTGACTCCGTTGACGATGTATTGATCACCCTCCAATCGCGCAGTCATGGACAGCTTGCTTGGGTCGGCGCCGACACCGGGTTCGGTCAACGCAAACGAGCCCAACAGTTCGCCAGCAGCCATCTTTGGCAGGTAATACTGTTTTTGTTCATCAGTTCCGAAATCCAAAATCGGTGTCACTGGCCCCAGAAAGTTGTGGACCTCGAACATCACCGCAAGATCAGGATGCACAAACGTCAGTGCTCGCAGAAGTGGCCCAAGGTCACCGAGTTTTGCGCCGCTGCCGCCGTATTGTTCGGGAATCGCCAACCCAAAGAATCCGCATTCGGCGAGCCCTGAAATCACTTCAGAATGGAACAACATCCGTTCGTTGTCCAGCAGAGTCCCTGCCTTCTTTCGCTTGAGCAGAAAATCGAGCGAGTCACCCATGACCTTGGCGACTTTTGTGCTTGGCGAAAACTTGCCTGCATAAAACTCTCGGGCCTTGCCGGTTCCAAACAGCGAAGCCAGCGTCGGAGCTTCGCCGCTGAACTGCGTTTCTGCGGAACTGTCAGCGTCGTCCAGCGTCGACAAAGCCGCTATCTCGTCGGCAGACTTTCCTGCCTGCTGCAAGATCAGCGCTATGGCTTCGTCATTCTGTTGATCGTCGTCGATGACTGTATCCGTTGTTTTTTCAATCATGATTGGTCCAAAAGTAGTTTGTTTTCGCCAACACGTTTTGCAGTGTTAAGAATCACGGTGCCATAAATCGACGAACTCATTGATCTGCATTTCATCAAAACATCCAGGTTCGTCGATCCAGCGGCACAAACGGTCGCATTGTTCGTTGGGTAAATGACTGGCTACGCTGCTTCGGAACTTGTCCTGGATAATCGGCACCGCTTCATCACGGCGTCGGCGATGACCCAGTGGATAGTGCATTTCTACCTGATCCGTTGATGTTCCGTCAGTAAAGAAAACCTGGATCGCGTTTGCAATGGAGCGTTTGTCAGGATCCAAGTAATCTGTCGAGTAAGTCTTGTTTTCGGTGACTTGCATCAAGGATCGTAGTCGATCGATTCGCGAGTCCGCCGCGTTTTCATCGTCATAGTCTGCCGCTTGCAAGTCACCTTTCAGTAATCCCACTGCAACCATGAACTGCAAACAGTGATCCCGGTCGGCTGGATTGTGCAGCGGCCCGCTTTTGCTGATGATTCGGACTGCCGATTCTTGAGTTGCTATCTCAATACGCTCGATGCTATCGATACGATCGATGATTTCAGGATGCAACTTCACGGCTACTTCAACGGCCGTTTGTGCATGGAACTCGGCTGGATACGAAACCTTGAACAAGATGTTGTCCATGACGTAGCTGTCCAGGTCGCGTTTCAGCACAATCGGGTTGGATCCAAATAGAACATCCTGGAATCCCCACTTCGGTGCACTCAGTATGCTTGGGTATTCGCGCTCGCCACGCATCGCCATCATGGCCAGCCAAACACCACGCCGCGTTGCATCACCAGCCGCCCAGCTTTTCCTGGATCCAGTATTCGGAGCATGGCGATACGTTCGCAGTGCGCCGCCGTCAGCAAATGCGTTCGTCAATGCGCTGACCACCTGATCCTTGTTGGAGCCCAGCATTGCAGCGGCAACAGCCGTCGTCGCTACGCGAACCAATAACACATGGTCCAGGCCAACACGATTGAAAGAGTTTTCCAGCGCCAAAACTCCTTGGACTTCGTAAGCTTTGATGAACATTTCCAGCAATGTTCTCATGTTCATCGCACGCGGCACGATGCCGTTATCTTGAGTCCCCGCAGCGGATCCAGCAAGCTGCGCCACATAGGATCCTACAGGCAGCAATCCGCCAAGGTTATCGGAGGGGTGACCCCACTCGGCCGCCAACCATGTGTCGTTAAAATCCAACCATCGAACGATCGCGCCAAGATTGAATGCGGCTTGCAGCGGGTCCAGTCGCCAGTTGGTGCCAGGCACCAAGCATCCATCTGCCATCTGAGCACCAGGCACGATCGGCCCAAGCACTCTTTGGCATTTCGGATCGGTCAACGCAAGCATGCCGCAGCCCAGCGCATCCATCATGCACAAGCGGGCGGTGTTGATCGATTCATCGCTGAACGACGGGTTACTTAAAACGTATTCAGCCAGGGTATCGATGACGGCATCAACAGCGCACCGTTCGTTATCGTCAAATTGGTGATTCATTTATGGGTGGATCAAAAGGTTGGAAAAGTACGAGATTTACCTAATTGCCAGCACAGTTTTTAACGCTTGTCGATTGGAACATACGGTCGCGGTTCGGGGCCGGTGTACTGTGAACTTGGGCGGATCAAGCGATTGTCAGAACGTTGTTCGATGACGTGTGCTGCCCAGCCAGTCGTTCGGCTGATTACAAAAATCGGCGTGAACATGGCCGTTGGGATTCCCAAAAAGTTGTACATCGACGCGGCGTAGAAATCGAGATTCGGAAACAGCTTCTTTTCGCGCCGCATCACCGATTCAATTCGTTCGGACACTGAGTACAAACGTCCGTCAGTACCTTCGCTTAACCGTTTTGACCACTGTTGAATGATGTCGCTACGTGGATCGTTAACCTTGTAGACACGATGTCCAAAACCCATGATCTTTGCCTTTGCCGATAGCGCGTCCATGATTCCCTTTTCGGCTTGATCTGAATCGGCATACTGATCGATCAGCTCCATCGCCGCTTCGTTCGCACCGCCATGCAAAGGACCGCGCAAGGTACCAATCGCGCTGGTGATCGCAGAATAGAAATCCGAAAGTGTTGACGTCGTAATCCTGGCTGCAAATGTCGACGCATTGAATTCGTGCTCGGCATACAGCATCAACGAAACATCCATTGCTTGCGTATGGATTTCGGTTGGTGCTTCGCCGTGCAGTAGGGTCAGAAAATGTGCGGCTGTTGAATCCGCGCCCGTGCGTTCATCGATTCGCGTCTGAGAATTCTGAAACTTGTACCAATACACCAACATCGACGGAAACGATGCAATCAAGCGATCCGCAATGTCGTTTTGGTTTCGGTTGGTCGACTCCGGTTCCAAATTACCCAGAAAGCTACAACCCGTTCGCAGCACGTCCATCGGATGCGCGTCGCCAGGAATTCTTTCCAAGACTTCCTTTAGCAAGTCGGGCAAGTCACGCAGCGAACGCAGCCGTTCTCGATACGCAGTCAATTGGTCGATCGTTGGCAACTGACCGTACAGCAGCAGGTACGCAACTTCCTCGAAACAAGAATGCTTGCACAAGTCAGCGATACCGTACCCGCGATACGTCAACCCAACGCCTTCGACACCGACAGTGCAAAGCGTCGTCGTACCAGCGGTGACACCCGCCAGCCCTCGTGTATCGGTCGTCTTCATTTCATTCTCCCCGTTCGAGTGCTTCGTCCAGTTCACGTTCTTGCTGGTAGTAATCCAAGGTCTTGTACAGTTCGTCACGCGTTTGCATTTCGCTCAACAAGGACTCCTGCGAACCCTCCGCGAGCAGCGTCCGGTAGACCATCTCTGCTGCTCGGCTCATCGCGCGAAATGCGGTCAACGGATAAAGCGCAAGTTCAACGCCGACACTGTGAAGCTGTTGACGATTGAACAACGGTGTCATGCCAAACTCGGTCATGTTTGCCAAGACGGGGACGGGAATCGCGTTGCAGAAAGATTCGTATTCGTTCAATTCTTTCATGGCTTCAGCAAAGATCATATCCGCGCCAGCCTCACGATAGGCGTGCGCGCGGTCGATCGCAGCCTCTAATCCTTCGACGCCGTATGCATCCGTTCGAGCCATCACAACGAACCCGTCGTCGTCCCGAGCATCAACCGCAGCCTTGATTCGATCGCATGCCGTTTGGGTATCGACCAGCACTTTGCCCGAGCGATGCCCGCACCGTTTCTTTGGGATTTGGTCTTCCAAGTGACAGCCCGCGACATTGGCTGCGCAAAGTTCTTTGATCGTCTGCGCGACGCCTCCCGGTTCGTCTTCCCAGCCTGTGTCGGCATCAACCAACAGTGGAAGCTCGACTGACGAAGTGATCCGTCGCGCGTCTTCCAGAACGTTGGCGCGAGTCGTCATGCCAAGATCTGGAATTCCGAATGATGCGTTCGCGGCTGCGGCTCCTGACAAATAGATCGCCTTGAAACCCGCGTCCTTGGCCAGCAGTGCGCAGTAAGCGTTGATGGTCCCAGCGATCTGCAGCGGCGCGTGGTCAGCAACCAACTTTCGCAGGATGGCTCCTTGACTAGTTTGATTGCTCATCTGAAGCTCCAGCCTGCGGAAGTTGCCAACTTGGTGGTCGCTTTTCAAAGAATGCTGCAAAACCCTCACGAGCTTCTTCTGAATCGCGTGCGGCCAAATGGCCGTCGAGTGCTTGGGAGATTTGATCGCGAAAATCTTTGCCCGTGAATTGGTTCACAGCGTGTTTTGAAAGCTCGACAGCCTTGGGCCCACCTAGCAGAACTTTCTGAGCCAATTCCTGCGCCCGATCGAACGATTTCCCGGCTTCGCAAACATAGTTGACCAAACCGATTTGTTCCGCGCGAGCCGCATCAAAAATTTCGCCCAGCAACAACAGTTCGCGCGCCGTTCGGCGCGATACCTGAGTACACAAAAGCCCCAAGACCAATGCTGCTACCAATCCACGATGGACTTCGGGGTAGCCCATTTTCGTACCCGATTCTGCGACCACGATATCGCAGGCCGACATCAAACCGGCACCTCCAGCGATCGCAGCACCATGAACAGCAGCGATCGTGATCAAACGCGAATCGTAAACCGTCTGCAACATCTCGCCGACCAGCTTGGCCGACTTCATCGCGTCATCAGTTTTCGCTGCCTCGGCAAGATCCAGCCCGGCGCAAAACACACGGCCAGCGCCTCTGATTATCAAGACGCGTTTGGATTCGTCTCGCTCAATCGTTTTGATGTTGTCGCACAACTCGCGCATCAAATCGCAGCTCAATGCGTTGCGTTTTTCCGGCCGATTCAGAGTCAGCACGCAGACTTTATCTGAAAGGTTTTCAAGGGTTATCAGTGTTTCGGTCATCTTGTTTTGTAAATAAGCGAAATCGTAGGTCGCGAAACGGTAATCATTCGTCTGCTTGATGTTCGTTCTTGCAAGCAACCAGCGTGTTGTCATCCACCGAAACCATCATCGTCAACAAGGCTTGTCCCAGGGCTTTTCCTTGCGCATCAATCGCAAGCGATCGGCTGCCGCCTTTGCCCAAGACGCCATGCAGCATGAAGTTGAATGCCCATAGGTTTGGCATTTCGTAACGCACGACTCTTGTCACCGGCATGTTGCCAAAGAACTCCATCACGTGAGCTTCGGTAACTTGTTTTTGCAAAACCTGGTAGCCCGCTTCGGTGAATGCGATCAGGCCGATATTTGCACTGCTGCCTTTGTCGCCGCTGCGGGCGTAAGCAATCTCTTTCAATGGGATCGATTTCATACTTCAATCACCTCCACATTCATTTGGACGGCTTTTTTATCAATCAAGCAAGGCCAATAACCATACGTTTCTGAAACGCGGGGCCGACCTCCGGCGTAACCTGTTGTTCCCTGTGGTCCACAACAAACAAGCGACGTCCAGTCGGAAGCGAATTGCGAAACGACATCACGATTTGGGTCCGCGACGGACACCCGCAAAACGACTTCCATCAGATCGTCGCGTTGCAATGCTGGGATTGGAACCGTTGCACCGGCACCCAGGCATTCAACACGTGATTCGGCAGCTTTTTTGCCCTGCGATTCCAAGCGGTCAAGCACAATTTGCCCAGCACGTTTTGCTTTCGTCACAGCATGCTCGCCAAATATTACTAGGCTTCCCGATGCGTGGTATCCGACATGCTGCGTCGCGCTGACCTTCAGTGTTCGCGGCGGAGGCGATCCTTTCGCGCCCGATACGTGCACGCGATCATTGCCCAAATCGTCCAGTGTTAGCGACAAAAACGACACGCTGCAATCGGGGCTCAAGTAGTTCCCAGGGTCGCCCAATTCGTACAACAATTGTTCTTTTACGGTTCGCAGATTGACGCGCCCGCTGGTGCCGGCCGCTTTGGTTACCACACAAGCGCCCAAATCGTCGACTTCGATGATTGGATAACCGATTTTATCGACTTCATCCAGTTCCAACCAATTGGTGCTGATACCACCAGTGACTTGAGTTCCGCATTCGATCAAGTGTCCGGCAACGGTTGCGCCAGCCAGTTTGTCGTATTCGCCCAGCGACCAACCATGCGCATGAGCACATGGAGCGACGACCATGCTGGGGTCGGCGACGCGTCCCGTAATCACTAAATCGCAACCGGCAGCCAAGGCTTCGACCATCGACGCGGCGCCGACGTATGCATTGCTGGTAATCAGTGATGCGCCGTGATCACCAAGCGGTTCACCGGTATCCAAGTTTTGAAAATCTGGCATGTCGCCGTTGTTTTCTCGCATGATTGGCAATACAGAATCACCAGTCACGACCCCGATCTTCAGCCCAGTGCAACCGGCCGCTGCTAGGACTTTGGCACATGCCTCCGCACATTTCCGTGGTGCAAGACCGCCAGCGTTTGCGATCACACGCACCTTTGAACCGTCTTTCCAGTATGGTGCGATCGACTCGACGACCTTGACGAAATCCAACGGAAAGCCAAGCTCGGGTTTGCGACTCTGTTGCTTGGCCAAAATCGACATCGATACTTCAGCCAGATAATCCAACGTCAAGTAATCGATTTCGGGATCATGGCGCAGCATGTCAGCGGCAGCACGCGTGTAGTCTCCCCAGAAGGCTTGGACGTTGGCGATGCGAATAGGCTTGTTCATACTTGAAAGACCCCGCAGTTAAAATTCGCTTTGGGCGCTGGCCGTGTCGCGTAGGACAACGTTTCGATCAAGACCTTGCGTGTATCATGCGGTGCGATGATCCCGTCGATCCATCCTCGCGCTGCGCCGTAGCGGATATCGGTTTGGCGATCGTAGCTTTGTGCCGTCGTTTCGTGCAGTTGCTGAATTTCTTCGTCGGACAGTTTGACGCCGCCACGCTCTGCTTGCCGCCGCTCCAGTGCCGCCAACACATTAGCGGCTTGGGCGCCACCCATCACAGCGTACTGAGCCCCCGGCCAGGCAAAAACAAAATGCGGGTCAAACGCCTTGCCGCACAGCGCGTAATGTCCGGCACCGAACGAACCACCGATGATGATCGTTATCCGCGGGACCGTCGAATTACTGATTGCGCTGACCATCTTCGCACCGCTTCGAATGATGCCCGACTGCTCAGCGTCACGTCCGACCATGAACCCGGTCACATCCTGAAGAAAGACAAGAGGCGTGTCCGTTTGGTTGCAATCCATCACGAACCGCGCCGCCTTGTCGGCTGCTTCGGCATAGATCACCCCACCGACTTGGATACCTTTGTCGGTACGCGTATTTTGACGTTGGCTGGCAACGAACCCGACGCTGCGGCCGCCGATTTTCGCATAACAAGTCACCAGTGTTTTGCCAAAATAGCTTTTGTACTCGTTCATCGAATCAGCATCGATCACAGACTTGAGGACTTCGCGAACATCGTATTCTTTGCGTCCATCAGGATTGATCAAGTCATACAGGTCAGCCGACGACGACGCCGGTTCCGAGTGTGATTCGATGCTTGGTGTTTGATAAGTGTCACTGTCCAGTGGTTCGACTAGGCTTCGCAGTCGCTGGATGCATGACTCGTCGTTGGGTTCGTAAAAGTCCACAGTTCCGCTGACTTCCGAGTGCATCATTGCCCCGCCCAATTCTTCATCGCTAACGACTTGCCCAATCGCAGCTTTCACCAGTGACGGACCGGCCAGGTAGAGCGCACTGCCTTCGGTCATCAGAATTTTGTCACACAAAACAGGCAGGTATGCGCCGCCGGCGACGCAATTTCCCATGATCGCTGCAAACTGCGGCAGCCCGGCAGCAGATAGCACGGCGTTGTTGCGAAAGATTCGTCCAAAGTCGTCTTCGTCAGGAAACACTTCGTCCTGCAGCGGCAAGAAAACGCCAGCAGAATCGACCAAGTAGATGATCGGCAGCGCACATCGAAACGCAATCCGCTGGGCCCGCAACACCTTCTTGATCGTCTGCGGAAAGAACGCGCCAGCTTTGACCGTTGCGTCGTTGGCAATGATCATGCACGGACGTCTGTGAACTTGACCGATACCTGTGATGACGCCCGCTGCGGGAACATGGCCCCAGCGGTCATACATTCCAAAGGCCGCCCAGAGATTCAGTTCCAACAATTCCGAATCGTCATCCAACAACAGTTCGATCCGCTGACGACTCGTTAGGCGCCCAAGCTTTTGTTGACGGACTCGCCCCTTGTCGCCCGTGCCTTCGCGGATCGCGGCTTCTTCCTGTTGAATCTGCACAGTCAGTTCACTGAGCCGCGTTTCGATGGCGCTTAAATCAATCATTGACGATTCCAAAATAAACAATCTTTAAAGTACGCTTCGTTCTAACCTCATTCTGCTTTGTAATCCAATCACCCGTTCATCGAAAACTCCGCAGCCTTCTGACGAATCGTATTCAAGAAATTTGCCGCGCCGACGCCATTGACGATTCGATGATCAAAACTCATTGTCAACGAAACTGTCTTGCGAAACTCAAAGCCTCGGTCGAGGGGAAACGGTTCGTCCCGAACTGCACCGACTGCCAAAGTCGCGACCGCAGGAGTCACAACTACCGGAATCCCAACTCGCATTCCAGCTGTGCCGATATTTGACACAGTCACCGTCGTCGTTGCGTCGATCTGGTCCTTGCCGCCCCGCGCTTCTTCGATCCGGTCCTTCATTTCACTAAAGAACGCAGGTCGGTTCAGCGTATCCGCTTTGCGAATGACCGCTGTGTTCAGCAGGTCGTTTTCGCGCGAAACAGCAATCCCCAGGTTCGCGTGCTTGTAAGTCCGCAGGGTTTCTCCGTCACTTGAAAGCGAACTGCGAAAACGGGGATGTTCTGAAAGAGCCTGAGCAATGCACCACGTCAACATTGCGAAGCTCGTCGGGCCGCCCGTCTCACGAGTCTCTTGTCTCGCCGCGTAGATCGATGTCCAATCAACATCGGTCTCCAGGACCGCGGCAAGCACGACTTGCATGCCACGGGCCATCCGAAAGTTCAGTGTTCGCTGGTCCGCAGCGAGCGGCCGTTCATCGTAATCCGCTGTGCTGACGGTTCGTCCCGACGAGCGATTGCCGGTCGGCGCCATCGCTGTCTGCGAAATACCTGGCGACGAAATACCTGGCGACGAAATGCCCGCCGCACCTTGGTTCGCCAAGAAAGCATGA
>CAYNNP010000034.1:10973-39180 GCA_964398215.1 uncultured Pirellulaceae bacterium
CGAAATACCTGGCGACGAAATGCCCGCCGCACCTTGGTTCGCCAAGAAAGCATGAACGTCTTGCGGCAACAGTCGCTTGCCAGACGCAGGGATTTGATCCGCAAGATGAGCGACACCTTTTTCGCGCAACAACCGCCGGGTCGCTGGTGGAATCGGTTTGCCACCAGCCGCAGTGTGCGCGGGACGATTGCTTTGTGCGGCAAGAGCCTGCGCCGAATCTGCTGGTGCCGGATCGCTGGCGGCGGGTTTTGCAGCTGGACCCGCAGCGTCACCATGGCCCTTTATCTCTTTGACACCGTCGGCGACATTCATCGTGCCGATTTCTGCGCCAATTGGCAGAACCGCATCGACATCTGCCACCCAGCTAGCGATCGTGCCGACGTAGGGCGATTCGATTTCGCTAATCGCCTTGTCGGTTTCGATTACGAAAATGGGTTCATCTTTTTTTACGGCATCACCAGGTTGCTTCAGCAGTTCGACCAATCGAGCTTCCTGAAGACCTTCACCGAGTTGCGGAATTTTGACCGAAACTATCGCCATCAAATTTGCATCATGTTTTTGGGTACGTGTATTTTCTATCGCCGCAACTCATTTGCATTGAATAAAACGAGACGCTGCAGAACGCAGTGTCGTGTTTGAATTTACGCTTCATTGTCCATCACGTCGCGAACAGCCGCCACAATCTCGTCCGCCGACGGCAACGCGGCGTATTCAAAGATCGGGTTATATCCGATATGGACATCAGGCCGTGACACCAACTTTGGTGATTCCAGCAAGCTATAAAAACTGTCTTCCGCTGACGTTAACTCGCTAATGATCATCTGGCCAACGCTGCATGACTGTGCATCTTCTTGAACAACGACCAGACGGCCTGTCTTTTTCAAAGACTCTTTCAAGGTGTCTCGGTCCCAAGGCTGGATCGATCGCAAGTCAATGATTTCGATCGAAATGTCTGCTTCTAATTGAGATGCGACCTCCAAGGAAAGCTCGACGCAGTTGCCCCAAGTAACCAAGGTGACATCGTTTCCTTGACGTCGAATTCGCGCCTTTCCAAACGGCACGGCGGGCAAGTTTTCATCGACGTGAACCGGTTGGCGAATCAAATGCTTGGGCAACAGCACGATCGTCGGATCTTCTGCAGACAATGCGGTCCACAGCAACCCCGAAGCGTCTTCGGGCGTCGATGGAATCACCACACGCAATCCTGGAGTATGAACAAACCACGACTCATTGGCTTGGCTGTGCCACAGCGAACCGCCTGGCAGGTACGCGCCGTAGGGTGCATAAATCACAACTGGACAAGTCCAGTCGCCATTGGTCCGCCAGCGCAGAGTCGACAGGTTTTGCGAAATTTGGTTCCACGCCGGTCCGACAAAATCAACAAATTGAATTTCAAATACTGGTCGCATTCCGATGCTGGCCATCCCGCAGGCAACACCAGCAATCGTCGCCTCGGCCAACGGCGAATTGAACACCCGATTCGGATGCTTGTCGCTCAGGCCAGCGGTCAGCTTGAAAACGCCGCCCTTGGGGTCTTCGATGTCTTCGCCAAACATGACACGTGAAGAATCCTGATCAAGCGCTGCATGCAATGTTTCATTGAACGCATCAACCATTCGTATCTTGCGACCACCCTTCAGTGGCGGCGCTGTCGCTGTCGGTTCAGGACCGAATAATTCATCAAACAAACAAGACGCTTTCGGGTCTTGTGCAAGCTCCGCACGCTCGTATTCGGCGTCAACCTCTGCGGCCAACTCCAGCTTGGTTTCTTCCCACTGCTGGGCAGTGATTCGCCCATCCTCGATCACTTCTGCGGCCAAGACTTCGATCGGATCACGCTCCATCATCTCGGATATTTCGTCCAAGCTCCGGTAGGTTCGATGATCGTCACTGCTGGTGTGGCTACAAAGTCGATCTAGATCACAGACCAAAATCGACGGCCCATCGCCACCCCTAGCCTTTGCGATCGCCTTGCGACCAGCGTTGGCTACTTCCGCTGGTTCGCGTCCATCAACTTGCTGAATTCCAATCGCGTCCGCAAACACACCCAGCTTGAACGGATTGAAATCGTCGGTACATGTACTGATCCCGTAACGATTGTCTTCGACAATAAAGATGATTGGCAGTTGCCGAGCCACTGCGAACGCAACCGCTTCGTAAAACTCACCTTGCCGGGACGCCGCATCGCCTGTGGTCGCTACTACGATTCCCGATTGATTTTGCAGTTGCTGCGCCCATGCAACTCCGCACGCTGGCAACAAATTGGCTCCCGTCGGTGTTGGCACACTCCACACTTTCCGTTCCCGACAGGAATAGTGCCCTGGCATCTGGCGACCACCACTGCTGCTGGCGGCCTTTGCAAAGTAGGCCAGAGCGAGGTCGTAATGACTAACACCTCGGCCGAGCACCATCGCGCGATCACGATAGTAGGGAAACAGATAGTCCGTGTCCTTCATCAACAGCGAAATCACGGCAAGCGATTCGTGTCCCATCCCCGCGACTTGGAACCATCCCTTGCTTTGCCGCAGCAAAACACCCTCGCGATGATCGCCGTGCCGACAGGCGTACATAAGCTTTAGAAGATCTACCCGATCAATCAGCTTGGATTCTTCAAGCGAATGAAGCTCTCGTTGAATGCTGGACATTTCTTGTTCCATTTGGTGTCCCCAGTCGCAAAAGGCGAAAGGCAAAAAGCTGCCGATGCCCCCTTCCCAATCAGAGATCGGAGCATCACTTTGCGACTAGGATTTTTCCCACAGAATAGTTTCTTGATGAATAATCTACCGCTGTAGAGCTTCCTCTATTGGCAGATCTTCAGGAATAGTATACCTTTTTATCGGTTTGTTCTACCGCAGAGTCAAGCCGGCAAATTAAATTCGTGAATGTTGCTGCGGAGCGTATATTCTTCGATATCGAATGCCAGAACTGAAGCTCGACCGAACAGACTTCGAGATCTTGGAGATGCTGCAAGTGGACGCGCGGATCTCCAACAAGGAACTCGCAGAGGCGAATAAGATCTCGCCGTCGACTTGCTGGGAGCGCGTCAAGCGGCTGAAGAATGCTGGCGTGATCGAAGGCTACCATGCGAACGTCAACCCGAAAGAGTTGGGGATCGAAGTCCAAGCGATGATTTCGATTCGTTTGCGACAGCATGCATCGATCGACTTTGATGCGTTGAGCGACGAGATTTCAAAAACGAAAGAAGTCGTCAATTTCTATCTCCTCTCTGGCGGAACCGACCTCTTGGTGCATGTCGCCGTTCGCGACGTCAATCATTTACGTTCAGTTGTCGTGGACAAGTTCACGGCGCGTTACGAAATCGCGCACCTCGAAACCGCTTTGATTTTTGAATACGTCAAAGGCGCTGTCTTGCCCAACTATCACGCCGGATAACCGTTCGCAGAAATTCCAACACGCAATCCAACAACCTCAGAGAAAATGTTATGACCGAAGTCGTTATCACCGCAGCCAAACGTACGCCCATCGGTAGCTTTCAAGGAACGTTGTCGACGGTGCCAGCTGTTGATCTTGGCGCGATCGCTATACGTAGCGCGGTTGAGCAATCGGGAGTTGATGCGAAAGATGTTGACGAAGTCCTGATGGGCATGGTGCTGACTGCTGGAGCTGGACAAGCACCGGCGCGACAAGCAGCCATCAATGCGTCACTGCCAGTTTCGGTGCCATGCACGACAATCAATAAAGTCTGTGGTTCGGGGCTGAAGACAGCGATGTTCGCGCATCAAGCTATTTTGTGCGGAGACATCAAGGTCGCGGTCGCTGGCGGAATGGAAACCATGAGTATGGCGCCGTACGTGTTGCCCAACGCTCGTTCCGGTTACCGAATGGGGCCAGGAGAATTGGTTGACGCAATGATTCACGATGGACTTTGGGATCCGTTTGGTAATTCAGGAATGGGTGACTATGGCGATCTGTGCGCGAGAGAAAAAGACTTTTCGCGGGACGTACAAGATGCCTACGCGATCCGAAGCTACGAACGTGCGATCGCAGCCCAAGCGTCAGGGGCTTTTGACAATGAAATCGTTTCGGTTGATGTAAAGTCGCGCAAGGCAACGAACACGGTGGCGGCGGATGAAGAACCAAGTCGTTTTCGCCCCGAAAAGATCCCAGGTCTGCGGCCGGCGTTTTCCAAGGAAGGTTCAGTCACTGCGGCCAACGCATCAAAGATTTCCGATGGCGCTGCTGCGGTCGTCGTCATGCAACAGGAGATGGCCAAAGCAACCGGCGCCCCCGCGTTGGCCAAAATCGTATCCACCGGATCTTTCGCGCAGCAACCCGAATGGTTCACCACGGCGCCTGCCGGGGCGATCAGCAACGCGTTGAAAAAAGCGAATTTGTCCGCCGGCGACATTGATCTCTACGAAATCAACGAAGCCTTTGCGGTGGTGGCACTGGCGACAATCCAAGAGCTGAAATTGGATGAAAACAAGGTGAATGTGCTTGGTGGAGCGGTTAGCTTGGGGCATCCCATCGGGTGCTCGGGTACTCGGATTTTGGTCACACTGATCCATGCATTGCGACAACAGAACAAGCGTTATGGCTGTGCCGCTTTGTGCATCGGAGGCGGTGAAGCGGTGGCAATGATTGTTGAAAACCCGGATGCTTGATCAGTTTGGAATCGGCATCCCAACGAACGAAAATAGAAGAGACTACTGATGGAAATCAACAAACTGGGCGTGATCGGCGCGGGCCAAATGGGTGCCGGAATTGCGCAGGTTGCAGCACAAGCCGGCTTGTCAGTTGTTATCACGGACGTCGATGACAATAGATTAGACGCTGGGCGTGCAGCGATCGAATCTTCGATGCAGCGATTGGTAAAGAAAGAGCGTTTGTCCAAGGATGAAATGCAGCAGGCGCTTGAGCGGTTGACCTTGACGACCGACATTGCGCAGCACAGTGATCGCCAAATCGTCATCGAAGCCGTTCCGGAAATGGAAGAATTGAAGCAAACGATTCTTCAATCGGTCGAATCCGTTTGCGCGAAAGACGCCATCATCGCAAGCAATACGTCTTCGATTTCGATCACACGTTTAGGTTCCACGTTGCAATCGCCATCGCGGTTCATCGGCATGCATTTCATGAACCCGGTGCCGATCATGGAATTGGTCGAAGTGATTCGCGGTGCTGCGACCGATCAAGCGACTTGCGACCAAACGATCGCCTTGGCAAATCGGCTTGGCAAACAGACAACGATCGCCAATGACTTTCCAGGCTTCATCTCGAATCGGATTCTGATGCCAATGATCAACGAAGCGTTCTGTGCGTTGATGGAAGGCGTTGGAACTGCCGAGGACATTGATTTGACAATGAAACTCGGAGCCGGTCATCCGATTGGACCTCTAGCATTGGCAGACCTAATTGGGCTCGATACGTGCCTTTCGATCATGGAAATCCTGCACGCCGAACTGGGTGATTCCAAGTACCGACCATGTCCACTTTTGCGGCGACATGTAGCAGCAGGTTGGTTGGGGCGAAAAACGGAAAAAGGTGTTTTTACCTACGGAGACTGACCATGGAAACTGATTTTTTGTTGGCCGAAGATCGAGGCGCCGTTCGCTTGCTAACGATCAATCGCCCCAAGCAATTGAATGCGTTGAATGTGGCGATCATCGATTCGATCAATCAGCAAATCGATCTGCTGCAACAAGATGAATTCGTCCGTGCCGTTGTTATCAAAGGCGCTGGTGACCGTGCGTTTGCTGCTGGCGCTGACGTCTTGGAGCTGGAAAATTTGAGTCCAGAACAAGCGGCCGAGTTCAGCCGATATGGACAAACGGTCTTTGAGCGTTTGGAGTCATTGCCGGTGCCGGTGATCGCGGCCGTCAATGGATTTGCGCTTGGTGGTGGCTTGGAGCTGGCGCTTGCATGCGATTTCATTTACGCATCGGAGGAATCTGTATTGGGGTTGGTTGAATCCAATCTTGGCCTGATACCCGGCTACGCAGGAGTCAGTCGGCTGGTCGATCGAATCGGTGAAAGCCGCGCTCGAGAAGCTTTGTATATGGCACAAAAATTCTCCGCTCAGGAAAGTCTTTCTATTGGCTTGGTGAATCGAATATTCTCAAGCACGGAGTTGATTGACGAAGCAGTCGGCACAGCCCAGGCGATTGCAGACAAGAGCCGCGGGTGCATCAAACGACTCAAACGGCTGATCACTGAAATGCGAAGCAGTTCACCAGAAGCCTGCAAAGCGTTTCAGTACAGCGCGTTCGGATTGACGTTCGCCGACCAAGACGCACAAGAAGGCATCCAAGCCTTCAAAGAAAAGCGCAAGCCGAAGTACAACGCGTAGCGCGTACCCAGGTTGCGAAAGTCGCTGTGGTTTTTTATTACCCACCGTTCGTAGTACCGGCTTCAGCCGGAATAGGTTGCGGGGCAACTGACTGGATTCCGCCTGAAGGCGCTACAAACAAAAACCCACAGCCTCTCCGGCCTAGACACAAAAGTTTGCTGGACACGGCCTGCGATTCTGAAGCGCCGAACTTGGCCGCTCGCGTTAATGAACCCGGCAGGTCGTGATTGATAACTCGGGCGTGACAGCGGCATCTGTATCGACTGTGATTTCTAACATCACATAATCGGAGTCATGGTTTTCAATCGAGATTGCCGTGACCTTGCCATCGTAGGATTTAGCGCTCGCCGCCGAACCATCATTCGCCTCGATCTTCACCCTTGATCCAACAAAGACTCCGTCTGCCAGCGCCAATGAAATGACACCTTCGACGATGACCGGTTGCGGCTCGTTGCGGATGCTAAGTAATCGCGTTCCGGACTGGACCACCGATTCACTTTTTGCCAAAGTGTTTGTGATCATGCCAGCACATGGTGCTCGAATTTTCACAGAGGCGGGTGCCGTTTTTGATTCGTTGACCAGCCGCTTGATTCTTTGCAATTCTTGGTCGGTTTTAGAGATTTCGTCGACCAGTTGAATCTTGTGATTCAGCGTCTTGTCATCTAGAAGCTGCGTGCCCGAAGTCAGCGTTGTTAGTTGAAGATCTAGTCGCCGTTTGTGAGCTTCCAAGAGCGACGTTTCTGCGGTGGCAGCTGCCAGTTCGCTGGTCAAAGCATCCAGCTCTGTTTCCGACAACGATCCTTTGTCGATCAGCGGCTGAAGATGCGTAAGCTTTGCTTGTAGTCTTGCCTGTTCGGCATTCGCTTTTTTCAATTTGGCAACTGTAACGCTCAACAAAGATTCTAAATTCTCAGTTGCTTTCTCAATGACTTCATCATATTGGCGTAAGTTCAAGTCGTTGCGTTTTTGCTGGTCGGTCGCGAAACGCAATTGTTCTTTCAGATCCTGGGATTCAGTTTCAACGGGGACGACGATAGCAATGACTTGATCGGCGGCCACAGTATCACCAGCGGATGCCAAAAACTTCACATTGCCATTTGCGACGCAGGCAACTTCGGTTTCCAGTGCTTGGCGAAATCTCGGTCGCTGCACCGTAACGGCTGGCCGTTGTTCTGTGTGCGCAGCCCTGTTGGAAAGAACCAGCCAAGAGATCGCCGCCAAAACGATAGCTAATCCTGTCAGCGCAATGTACTTCGTCGCGCCGCGTTTTCTTGGTTTTGCGGAATCGGCTCGATTCGTGAAACCAACAGCGTCCACCGAACGGGAACGCCACGGACGCAAAAGATTTGCGATCGCCACGTCATCGTTGTGCTGGCGGGAATCGCCACGGCACCGCAAATACTGTCCGTTGCAATCAACCAATTGAAAGGCGAACTCAAGAACTTTTGATCCATTGTGGATCGTTGCTTGATGAGTGATTTTGTTGGATGAACCGTATCGTTGAGAGGCCTGCTGGTCGGGATCCAAGACCATGATGTCCGTACCATCGAAGGCCAAGATTAACAACTTTTGGTCGTTCCAAAAGATGAACGCTTGGTCGATCGCGTCGCCGCTTGCGTTAATCTGTGCCGGTTGAGAAGACATTTACAATTTGGTCCTGGATTTGGATTCGGTCTTCTATTCAACCGCAACTTCAGCGTACTGGCGATCGTCTGGGAATCAATGCCGAATTCCAGTCGATCGGACCGTGACGGTTATTCCTATTGTAGCACCCAAGCATTCAAAACCGCTCTGATCGGACCATTCGGCCGAACTGGAATAAGTCGGATTGGTTTTCGCGAGCGAAATCCATGGGGCAGTTTTACGAAGTTGTATGTGCAGTCTGAGGAAATTCCGTGCTGGCAAAACGATCAATCAGTTCTTTGTTGGGTGCCGCCGCCGTATTGAGCGTTGGGTGCCATGCTCCGAAACGCCAAGACATGCGTGTTGCGTTTGCGTCCACGGTACCAGCCGTCCAGCAGCCAAGCATGGTCCGGCAAGCATCCTTTCAAAACACGAATCCTGGTTTTGCGGCGCCGCAGAATAGCCGGCCGCAAGACGAGATGCTGGTTCAGGCTTGGGGATCATTTCAAAATCCGCGACTCCGGACTTTGCAAGAAATGGCACTCGAAGGCGCGTCGACCCAAACAATCCGCAACCGCTTGGCGGAACTGGGCCTGCAAGCCAACGGTAGCTACGCTGATGTGCGACGACGCTTGCTACTTTCTCTGGCTGAGCGTTACGTAGAATTGCGTTTCCAGCAACAGTTTCTGGCGAATATTCACTGGTCTGTCAAGCAACAGAAGAAGGCGATCCGCCTTGCTCAAATTCGCAATGAGATTGGAGACAATGATGTCGATCTGGAACCGATCAAGAATCAAGTCGAGTTTTTAGAGAACAAGAAAAACCGCTATCAGCAACGCATCCTGGTTTCAGGAAATCAGCTGGGGATTTTGCTGGGACGCCAGCCCACGTCAGCCTTGATCGATGCGATTGGGGACCAGCCACAATTGCGTCTGCCAGAAATCGACAGCGGATTGCCTGCCTCGGTACTTCGTCGGCGATGTGATGTTCGGCATGCCGAGTACAGCGTGCTGGAACAAGGCAACGCGATGGGCGTGCCCGAAACTCAAATGATGCCTTTCTTGGCGCTAAGTGGAAATATTCAGTCCGTCAAACTTCAGCCACCGGTTCTTGATAGTGGTGATTTTGGATTCGACTTTGAATTCGGTGACGACGAATCGTTGGCAACATTGATTCCTGATGCCCCCAGCAATCCTCCGCCAGCTGGTTCACATCCATTCAAATTGGTTGTCCACCAGTATCAACAGGTTGTTTATTCAGCGGCCAATGAAGTTGAAAATTGGCTTTCGCAGTACCTTCAACGACGCGAAGCTTCGGAAAAGTTACGCAAGGAACTCGAAATGCAACGGGCCAACTGTGAAAAAAACCTTGACGAATTAAACTACGATCGCGTCACAGGAAACGAATTGGTGATTGGCCATATTTCATATCTGCAAATCGCAGAACGGCTCGCAGCAGCGAGACGCGAACAAGCAATTTCTGCTCTGCAGCTATTCGAATCGGTTGGTGGCCAGTGCCATAGCGACCGATTCGGTTCGGCCGACTACTATACTTACGGAAACGGGCTCAGCGAGTGACGATGGCAAAGCGGCGTTGGCGAAAGCTAGGCCCAGCGTTTCGTTTGGTTGACGAAAAGGGCCTGTTTTCGAAATGACAACACCCTGCACTTGATCACGAGCAACAGCATTGGCGCGCATCACATTCAAGATCAGCGACGAGGATCGAAAGCGCAAAGAGCTTGCCCCGAAAACAATTCGCAGCGCTGTGAATCAATTCCGAAAGCAAGGCACATTGCTCGTGCAGAACTTGTTTTCCAAGTCGTTGATTCAACGATTACGCAAAGCCTACATTGAAAACTACTGCGACCTTCCAATGTCCGAATTGGATCGACGGTTCGCATGTGTTGGCCACAATCGCTACATGATCAACGTCGATCTTGAGCCACCATTTTTGTCGCCGTCACTCTACGCGAATCCAATCTTGGATAGCCTGTTGAACGAGTGGCTTGGTAGTGAATACGTGATTTCCAGCTTTGGTTCGGTCGTCGCATTCGCTGGATCTGCTGACCAATCAATCCATGTGGACTATCCACCGCTCTTTGATTCAGCGGAGGTATGCAACGCGTTGCCGCCGTATGCCATTTCGGTCGTGCTGCCACTGATTGACTTGGATGACAAAACCGGCGCGACTGCGGTCTGGCCACAATCTCACACCGACCCATCAAGCCGCGACAAGTTAGCAGGTCTGGTCAATGGAACAGATCAGTCCAAACCACAGATCCCATACGGCAAGCAAGGTGATGCGTTGTTGATGGACATGCGGTTGATCCATACGGGCACCGCAAACGCAAGCGACGATGCGCGCCCGCTGGTGTACATTGTGTACGCCCGGCCGTGGTTCAATGAGCAAGCGAATTTTGGTGAACAGCCAGCGATACGGATTAGTCACCGGTACCTGCAGAAGGTACCGACGCGATATCGCAAGTTGTTTTCAGCGGCGAAGCCCGAGTAGGCTTGAACGGCACAACAATGCGCACAAAGCCCAAGAACGCCCGCTCACGCTGAAGGTGGCGCGGCGCTGGAAACTCTGAATCCGCTGGAGAGCTTAGACTAGGTTTTTGCGAACGGCCCAAACGGCTGCTTGCGTCCGATCTGAAACGCCAATCTTTCGCAAGATATGCTGGACGTGTTCTTTGACCGTTTCGTAGCTGATCTCCAACATCTTTGCGATTTCTTTGTTGGTAAGACCTTGAGCCATTTGCCGAAGCACTTCACTCTCGCGCTGCGTTAGCGGCACTTCGATGTCTTGTCCAAGCCTTGGTGTTGCCAAAGCGCCTGTGACTCGTCGAAGTTCAGCACGAGTCCATGCCGATTCGCCTTTTGCTGCCATTTCGAGCGCTTCGACAAGGCGTTCGCGAGGAGCAGACTTGAGCACAAATCCTGCAGCACCCAAAGCAACAGCTCGGGCGATGTAGGTTGGATTGTCGTATGCTGAATACAAAACGATTGGCAGGTCTGGATAATCCAGCTTCAATCGTCCCAGCGTGTTCAGCCCATCGCCACCCTGCATGCGAATGTCCAGCAGGACAACATCGGGGGTAGATGATTCAACGCTCACAAGTGTCTCAGCAGCAGAAGTCGCTTCGGCTGCTACACTCAGATTCGTTCCTTCAAGTAAGTATTTGAGTCCTACGCGGACGACTTCGTGATCGTCAACAATCAATAGTTTTCCGGTCATTCAATTTCCTTCGAAAAGTAGCCCTGCCACCATTCGGCTGAATACTGAGGGCGGGGTCCATTCCCCTCTCTATTAAACCGCAGTGTGCTCCTGCGTTTTAAAAATATTCCCGACGGTGAAAAATATGTCGATATCCAACACTTCCTGATATAGAAGTAAGCGACATCCCCCTTGATTGCCCGTACCTACAATACCTCTATTTGGGGAACCGCGCTGAGCTTATTCAGGAAAAAGACCCCAATTTCCAAGAATTCTGGATATTTGGTGTCCGTTATTCAGGATATTGTTTTTCGCGGCCGCCAGCCGCCGTTGATGGGGGGGCATTAAACCCGAATGCCATAAATCGTTTACCAATCTCGACTTGTCACCTTTCAGATGCTTTACTCCGTGCTGACTGTGGTTTTTCCTTTTTGATCTTAATATTTGGCGATTCATGACTCATTTTGATGTGTTCAACGGTGACGCTGACGGCATTTGCGCCCTTCACCAACTCCGGTTGGCAGCCCCCCGATCAAGCGTGCTGGTTACCGGTGTCAAACGCGACATCAACTTGCTAAATCGTGTCCAGCCAGCGGCGGGCGATTCCGTGACAGTCCTTGATATTTCGCTTGATAAGAATCGCGACGACTTGCAGCGGATCCTTCAGCAAAACGTACCCGTTGACTACTTCGACCACCATTTTGCTGGCGAGATCCCAGACTCCGAGCACTTGGCGGCGAATATTGATACTGCTGGCGATGTATGCACGGGGCTGTTGGTGAACCGCTTTTTGAAGGGGCAATTTTTACCGTGGGCGATCACCGCACTGTTTGGGGACAATCTGCATGATGCGGCTCGTGAAGCTGCCAGCGATTTAGCGTGGTCGGAATCACAGTTTCAGCAAATTGAAAAGCTCGGAACGTTGCTAAATTACAATGGCTATGGCAGCACGGTTGATGACCTGCACTTTTCGCCCGACGATCTGTACAAGAAGGTTCAACCCTATGCAGACCCATTTGAGTTTCTAAAGGATGAGGCGTTCGGAAAACTAAGCGACGGGTTCGACAATGACATGAGTCGCGCCAAGTCAATTGAGCCGCATTTGGTCTCCGAGCCCTGTGCGGTATTTGTGTTCCCACAAGAATCGTTTTCGCGGCGCGTCAGTGGCGTGTACAGCAACTTGCTGGCAAGAGAGAATCCAGATCGAGCTCATGCCTTGGCAAGTCTTCTGCCTTCGGGCGATTATTTAGTTAGCGTCAGAGCGCCTTTGTCGACGAAAGCTGGTGCGGATGATTTGTGCCGCCAGTTTCCTTCGGGTGGTGGCCGAAAGGCTGCGGCGGGAATCAATCAACTGCCGGCTGACCAGTTAAGCAAATTCTGCGATGCGATGCAGGTACAATTCCAGTGAATCAAGCGAATCCGTTTTGCCATTCAACAATCCGGCAAACCAAGAAACGGAACAAAACGCTTTTTATAGTGTTCAATCAACATCAACCCTTTTCTGACCCTGGAGCCAAACACAATGCGTTTTCTAAGCCGTTTCCTGCTTCTTGCAGCAGTATTTTCGTTTAGCGTGGCGACCGAATCGTTCGCGCAGCAACCCGATGATGGTCCCGGCGGAGGTCGCCGACCACAAGGTCAAGATGGAGGGCGCGGTGGCCCAGGTGGCGGCGGTCCAGGAGGCGCTGGTCAACGAGGTGGCGGCGGCCCAGGTGGCGGACAACGCGGCGGTGGCGGTGGTGGCCAGCGAGGCGGCGGCGGTCAACGTGGTGGCGGCGGCCAGCGAGGCGGCAGCACTGAAATGATGATGCGAATGCCTGTACTTGCGGCACTTGACGCCAACAGCGACGGAAAAATCTCTGCAGCAGAGATCAAGAATGCGGCTGTGGCTTTGGCCAAGCTGGACAAGAATGGCGATGGCGACATCACACTTGAAGAAATGGCCCCTGATTTTGGTGGCGGCGGTGGCCAGCGAGGCGGTCCTGGTAGCGGCGGTCCTGGCGGCGGCGGACAGCGAGGTGGCTCTGGTGGCGGTGGCGGCCAGCGAGGCGGCGGCCCCGGTGGTGGCGATATGGCAAGCCGGCTGATGCAAATGGATAAAGATGGTGATGGGAAACTGTCAAAAGAAGAAGTTCCAGAGCGAATCTTCTCTCGCCTGGATGCTGACAAAGATGGCTTTGTAACCAAAGAAGAAATCAACGCGTTTGGTCAACGCGGTGGTCCACAAGGACAAGGCGGCCGACGTGGCGGTGGCCAAGAGGGCCGACAAGGCGGTGAACGACCTCAACGCCCCTCTATTGAATAACTGATTACACGTTTTCAAATATCGTGAAACTCAACGGGTGTCCATTTGGGCACCCGTTCTCTTTTTCAGGACCTTTGCGATCTGATTCAGCGTCCATTGATCCCAAAGGCATTCTAAGACTATTACACTATCTATCGACGGCAATTCGTCGGTGACCAGTCATACTCGCTTGGCAAGCTCGGGTAGCTCTTATGAATGCGGACGACCTTCAAGAAATCTATAACAGTATCCGTGGTAGCCGTTCGGCAATGGCGGTGATGGATGCAAAGACACAGTTCTTGGAAAAGAACTACGAGGAAGCTTTCGCAAAACTTTCTGAAGCACACCAAAGCTACAGCGAAAGTCGGCATCGAATCTTGCGACAAGAAGCTGAGAAATCGGTCGACCCAAACGAGAAAGATGCGGAGCGTCAGATTCGGCGCATGAAACGCAAGCAAGAAAAAGCTCGCGAGATCATTGCCAAGTTCGAGGAGGTGCTTCCCGTTCTGGAGAAAAAAGCTATGAGGGCAAATTCGAACCGCGAGGCAATTCAAGCCAAGTCGTCGGCCAGACAACAATCGGAAACCGTTCGTATCGAAGAGACGGTTTCTGCCGAAGAATTCCACGATGAAACCGACGGTGATTTGATTGAATCGCCGCCTGAGCCTGTTCGTACCGCTGAACCAGAAGACCGCCCATCGTCACGGGCCACCGGTGGTGTCACGATCGCAAAAATCGAGGGACTTCGGGAATCGTTTTTAGATCAGTTTCAAGAGTCCTGGGGCCAAGATCAATTGGAGGTCGTTGGCAATCACTACGATTTCCAACCTGTCCGTTCGATCGCCGACGTTTTCAATAACGCGATGTACTATCTGTTCAAAAACGATGACTCGTTGCTGGTGATGACAGTCGGTTGCAGTAAAGACAATGTGCAATTGGTTAACGTTCTGACCGACGAAGAACTAAAACCGTTGCCGACTCGCTGGTTCTTGGAACTGGGCGCCGATCGCACGATGGTGCTACTGCTAGAAAAAGACGAAGCCGCGCGAGCAACAAACACAAAAGTGGTGTCTACAGACTCAGATGATCAAGCGATCTTGTCTGATGTCGCGCATGCCAATCCTGCTCCGCCCGTTGACGCTCCGGATGTCCCGCAAGCGATTGATGCTGATTCGTTAAGCCAACTGATGGAATCGGCTCTTCGAAGTGGGTTGATTCCTGCCGCTGATCAAATCTCAGCAATCCGCGACGGCGACTTTTTGCAGGGAAGATTTGACGCAGCTCTGTTATCGATCGAATCGCTGTATGACGAATTCACAGCTGCCGCCGATTCACGAACCGCTCGCCTGGAAAAACAGGATGATGATATAGCGTCCGGGCAAATCAAGATTTCAGAAAAACAACTACAATCTAAACGCAAACGTGATGAAGCTCAAAACCGAGCCATCGACGATTCGCGCAGGCAATTTGTCCATCTGATGAAGGGTTTGAGAGGCCTAGCCGGAAAGCAGAATCAGAGCGCATAAGGTCGAAAAAAGGCCGGAGAGGCCGTGAGTTTTTGTTTTGTGAGCGACAAGGCGCTAGTCTAGCCGCCGGTTCTGTGGCGTTGCGCAAATTAACCGGGGCTATCGCCGGCTGACGCCCTTGTCTTTGACCGCAACGTTTTCGATTTTTGCGGCATGAAACTAAGTCCGAAGGAATGCGGGCGGCGTTCATCTTAGCGTTACCAACGAACAGTACATGATGGCGATTGAATCCAGGGCAGGCACAATCTGGGCGACCAGCGACGATGGCGTCGAGTGGAAAGCGCAGCGATTGCTTATAAAAAAGACGAAGAAACGGCCCCCAACTCCCGGTGGACATGATCTCTTCTTCGGCGCTGCCCAATCCGAACACTGGAACCGAAATTCAATAATGCGCCGATCCGTGAAAATCTTGCCAAACAACTCCGAGAGATAACAATGTACTGCTCGCTAAGCCGGGCTTGCGCGTGTTTTTGAAGTGGCGGATCAGACTAAGCTTCATAAGTAATCAGACAATGGATCCGCGACGTGGGTCGGCGTTTTAAGTTAGGGAGCAATGAAGATTGGCAATCTTAAACACAAGGAACGTATCGATCAGTCGCGACGGAGACTTACTTTGCCACAGTGACTTGGGCGAATGCTTTTGCGTATCGGCGTCCTAGTTCACGGTACGCTTCTGCACTGAAATGGGTTTTGTCGCCTTTGTGATCTAAACCATCGGAGGCAACAAAAGCTGTGTTGGTGATTTTTTTCGGCAGCGACTGATGAGCAGCGTTCACTCGCGTGCGATGTTCATTCCATGGCTGCCCTTTGAACTGCCCAAGCTGGCCGGCGACAAACGGAACCGATTCGTCACCGATTTCGGTCCGCAAGCGTTTGATCAACGCATGCAATTTTCCTTCATAGACATCAGCAAGGCCTGCTTTGGAGTCCGACTCGCCTTGATGCCACAGAATTCCTTTCACCGTTCCGGTTTTCATCGCCGCTCGCAATCGCAGCAGCATGTCATCATAGGGATTCGTCTTGGTCGATTTGTGATAACCACCAGGTTCCCAAGCAGCAATCGGTGAGCCTCCAACAGCACAGGGGATTAACCCGATAACGACACCCTGATTTGCTTTTGAAATTTCCCCTGCAAAAGTTCGGCCAAGTCCAACACCCGCCACCCTGGGTTTGTCAAAGTGCAATGGGTCCACCGCAGGCACCCACTGTTTTTGCTTATTGAGCATCAAAATCTTTGGATTTGGAACCTTGTCCGAATCCGTTACTTTGCCGCGGCCAGCCATGTTTGATTGGCCTACCAAAAGAAACAGATGGAAGTTGTCTTTGTTGGTCGGTATCCCAATGTCCTGACTACAGACTGGAAGCGACAAAAAGCCCGTCAATACGAACGGCAATACAAAACGAAACATCAGGTGATTCCCATACAAGCAAGTGCAAACGCTGCGCACTACAATAACCCCATAGTCTCCTTCGTGCTGCGGCGGTAAGAATGTTTTTTCGATCTCTCTTGTCTGTATTGTTTTTTGCGGGAGTTGCGAACCAGTCGTTTGGTGCACAGCCAAGCGAGTTTGATCAGGTTGCAGCAATTTTCTCCAGCCACTGTGTTCGCTGCCACAATGAATCGAACAACAAGGGCGATTTTTCGCTGTCGAATCGAAAGGCGTTCTTTGAAAGCGGTGCGGTCGAACCTGGCGACAACGCAAGCCATTTGCTGAATCTGATCGAAGGCCCCGATCAATCGATGCCCAAGCAATCGCCGCCGCTTGCCAAAGAAGATGTGCAAACGATCCGGCAGTGGATCATCGACGGCGCGAAGTGGCCCGAAGATGCCATCATCGCAGAAAAATCCAAAGCGGACAAAAACTGGTGGTCGTTGCAACCGCTCGCCAAAATAAAACAGGGATCCATCGATTCGTTCATCGATGCCAAATTGCGAAATGCCGGACTGAAACGCAATCCGATCGCCGATCGCAGAACACTCATTCGACGCGCAACATTCGATTTGACCGGATTGCCGCCGACTCCAGCGGAAGTAGCGGAGTTTGTCAAAAACGATCAACCCAACGCTTACGAACAACTGATCGATCGTTTGCTCAGTTCGCCCGCGTACGGACAACGTTGGGGACGCCACTGGTTGGACGTTGTCCGGTTCGGCGAAAGCAACGGATTCGAACGCAACGTGATCATCAACGACCTGTGGCCGTTTCGCGACTACATCATCGATTCGTTCAACGACGACAAGCCATTCAACCAACTTGTCCGCGAACACCTTGCTGGGGATGCGTTGTCACCGGGTGATCCGAAAGTCGAAATCGGCGCGGCGTTCCTGGTAGCGGGTCCCTATGACAACGTTGGTAATCAAGACGCTGAGCAAAAGGCTCAGATTCGTGCCAACACGATCGACGAAATGATCCGTTCGACCAGCCAAGCCTTTCTGGGGATGACGATCGGCTGTGCACGTTGTCACAACCATAAATTTGATCCGATTGAGCAAGCCGACTACTACAAGCTTTACGCGACCTTCGCGGGTACTCATCACGGCAGTCGCGTTGTCGCCACCAAAGCACAACAGGATGCTCGCAACAAAAAGCTTGCTCCGCTAAACAAACAAAAAGCAGAGCTGACCGCGAAACGCAAAGAAATCGACAAAGCGATTAACAAACGTGTCAAAGCGAACACTCAAAAACACGCTGCGAAATGGACGCGTCAAAAGGTTGATCGCACAGGCACGACGGAAATATTTGACGCGGTAAAAACCAAGTTCGTTCGGTTGATTTGCGAAGGTTTGGACACCAACCCGGCCGCAAGTAGTGGCTTTCGAATCGACGAGTTTCAGATTTGGTCCGATGGTGACGATTCTCAAAATGTGGCGCTCGCGTCAGCGGGTGCAAAGGCGACTGGGCCGAGCCGTGCGATCGAAGATTTTCGGGGCGCCTATGGTCCGCATTTGGCAATCGATGGCCAGACGGGAGCTCGGTTCATGTCGACCAGCAATCACTTGACAATCGAATTGGCGAAACCCACCGTCGTCAACAAAGTTGTCTTTTCAAGTGCCCGCGGCGAACGAATTCCTGAACACCGAAAGTTCATTTTTGTGTCGGATTACCGCATCGAAGTCTCCAGCGATGGCAAAACTTGGAAAGAAGTTGCCCATGGTCGCGATCGCAAACCGGCAAACGATCGAGTCCGTGATCACCGACTTCGCAAACTGGAAACAACCGACGCGGATCGCAAAGCGTTCGCCGAAACCGACAAATTGATTCGCCAAGTCGACAAGCAGATTCGCGCTGTGCCTAAACTCCCGTCAATGTGGGTCGGCAAACACAACAACGACGACACCAAACGACCGTTTCAGATTTTTGTCGGCGGCAGTCCGCAGCGCAAAGGCGACGAAGTCACTCTGACCAGCTTGTCGATGTTGGATGAATCCACACCGCGTTACGAATTGCCCAACGAAGTCAGTGAAAAACAACGACGCAAATCGCTTGCTCAATGGATCATTGACCCACAAAACCCGTTGACGCCACGTGTGATCACCAACCGGCTTTGGCACTATCACTTTGGCACCGGAATCGTCAACACCCCCAGTGACTTTGGATACATGGGCGGCCAACCTTCGCACAGCGAACTGCTTGATTGGCTGGCGCAAGATTTGATCGATCACGGTTGGCGACTGAAACCGATCCACAAAATCATCATGATGTCGGAAACTTATCGGCAATCGAGTGACTACAACGCAACGGCAGCAAAAATCGATTTCGACAGTCGATTGCTTTGGCGTTTTCCACCACGCAGGCTTTCGGCAGAAGAAATCCGCGACACCATGCTGGCTGTCGCGGGCAAATTGGATCCCAAAATGGGCGGACCCGGTTTTCGTCTTTATCGCTACTTGCAAGACAACGTCGCGACTTATGTGCCGCTGGATCAGCACGGGCCGGAGACCTATCGGCGGGCGGTCTATCATCAAAACGCGCGTGCGGCGCGAACCGATTTGATGACCGACTTTGATCAACCCGATTGTGCTTTCTCCACTGCCCGACGCGCCCAAACAACCACACCGCTGCAAGCGTTGGCGACGCTAAACCATCAATTCTCGTTAGACATGGCAGGGTTCATGGCCGAACGACTGAAGGCAGAAAGTGACGATGTAAACAAACAAGTCGACTTGGCGTATCAGTTGGCGTACGCACGAAAACCAAACGAGACAGAACGAGCCGATTGCCTTGTGTTGGTTCAATCGCATTCGCTGAAATCATTTTGCCGCGTCCTACTGAATACCAGCGAGCTGATTCATGTTCGATAGTCAACACGAAAAATCGAATCGTCGCGGATTCTTTGGCAACGTCTACACCGGATTGGCGGCGACCAGTTTGGTCCACTTGTTAGCTGGCGAATCGTCAGCCGACTGGCTACCGGGAACCGGTGCGACGCATCATCCGCCCAAGGCGAAGCGTGTGCTGCAAATTTTCTGTCCTGGCGCTGCGTCGCACATCGATTTGTGGGAACACAAACCGGCGTTAGAAAAATGGCATGGAAAGCCATTGCCTGGCGAAGAAGGCTTTTCTTCGTTCCAAGGCAAAAACGGCAACCTAATGAAGAGCCCGTGGGCGTTCGCACCTGCTGGTCAATCAGGCAAACAAATCAGCACCATGCTGCCGCACATGGCGCAGCATGTCGACGACATCGCGTTTTGTCATGCCATGCACAGCAAGACAAACACGCACGGTCCGGGGTGTGTTTTTGTCAATACGGGCCATGACACCGAAGGATTCCCTGCTGCGGGTGCTTGGACCAGTTATGCATTGGGCAGCGCAAACGAAAACTTGCCTGCGTATGTAGCGATTCCCGACATTCGTGGCGAACCGCCCAACGGCAAAGCAAATTGGTCCAACGGTTTCTTGCCGGCTCGCCATCAAGCGATCGAAATGAGCAACCAGCAACCGATTCGCAACCTAGTTCGCCCTGGCACGATTAGCGAAAAAGAGGAAACCGATTCACGAGCTTTGTTGGATCGATTGAACCGGCGCTACGCAGCAGCATTTCCAGCAGAGTCCGATTTGCAGGCCCGTGTTGAGGCGTACCAACTGGCGGCCAAGATGCAATTGTCGGCACCAGAAGTTTCCGAGTTGCAAAGCGAGTCGGCCGCGACTCATCGTATGTATGGAACCGATGACGCCAACGAATTGAAATCAGCTTATGCCAAGAACTGCATGTTGGCCAGGCGATTGCTGGAACGCGGCGTTCGCTACGTAAACCTTTACTGTGCGTCGCGCGCCTCCGGCGTCGATGGTCTACTGAACTGGGACGCCCATAAGACACTCAAAGCAGACTACGAAAGACATTGCCCGATCTTTGATCAGCCCACTGCGGCGCTGCTGACGGATTTAAAGAAAAGCGGATTGTTGGACGACACACTAGTGATCTGGACGACCGAATTCGGTCGCATGCCAACGCATCAAGCAGGAACAGCGGGCCGCGATCACAACCCAGATGCGTTTACCTGCTGGATGATGGGCGCGGGCGTAAAAGGGGCAACCAACTACGGAGCCACCGACGAATTCGGGCGTCGCGCCGAAGTAAACCCGACCACGGTTTGGGACTTCTACGCGACGGTGCTGCACCTGCTTGGGTTCGATCACAAGCAACTGACGTGGTATCACAACGGATTGGACCGACGATTGACCGATGTTCACGGCAACGTGATCAGCGAAGTGTTAACAACTTAATTTGCGGCACGTTCATCAATGGCCAACATTGCATCGCCCTTGCAAAGATGCTCGAAATTCAGCGGCTAGTGAATTGGCAGGACGATAGGGGGCAGGAAAATCTCTTTGTCTGTCATTTTCCTGCCCCCATCTTCCTGCCAAATACAATCACCTTTTCTGAAAAGCGGCCGCCAGCCATGCTTATGCAGCAAACTCAAGGCGATGCCTTGTTGTTCGCCAAATCTCGAGATGTTAAACCTGAACGTAGTTCGCAGCGCGGCGGCAGCTGGGCGAGAGTTAACTCAGGAATTCTCGTTCCACGAACTTCGTGTCATGCTTGGCTTCGATGAATTCGGGGTGCTGCAACACTTTGTCATGAAACGATGCGGTCGTTGCGATTCCTTCGGCGACTAATTCGTACAAAGCGCGACGCATTGTTTCAATCGCTTGCTCCCGCGTTGGTCGATGCACGATCAATTTACCGATCATCGAATCGTAATGCGGTGGCACCAAGTAACCGCCGTAGACGTGCGAGTCGAACCGGACTCCAAGGCCACCTGGGGCAAAGAATTTGGTCACCGTTCCCGGATTCGGCATGAAGTTACGATCGGGATTCTCTGCATTGATTCGGCACTCGATCGCGTGACCAGTGCACTTGATGTCGTCTTGCGTGAACGACAAAGGCTCGCCAGCGGCGACCCGAATCTGCTCCTTGATCAAATCGACGCCCGTGATCATTTCCGAAACCGGATGCTCGACCTGGATTCGTGCGTTGACTTCAATGAAAAAGAAATTGTCATCCGAATCGACAATGAATTCGACCGTACCCGCGTTGGTATAGTCGGCGCCACGAATCATCCGCGTTGCAGCGTCACAGATTTCTTGACGGCGTGCTTCGGGAAGATTCGGACTCGGGGCTTCTTCGATCAGTTTCTGGTGACGTCGCTGAACACTGCAATCACGTTCATACAAATGGCAGACATTGCCATGCGAATCCGCAATCACTTGGACTTCCACGTGCCGCGGCGAGCCCACATAACGTTCCAGATACACGCCACCGTTTCCAAAAGCCGCCTCGGCTTCCGTGCGAGCTTGATTCAGTGCGTTGACCAGATCCGATTCTTGTTCGGCAACCCGCATGCCTTTACCGCCACCACCAGCGGTAGCCTTGATCAAAACCGGGAATCCGATTTTCTGGGCGATACCAACGGCAGCATCGTTGTCATCAATCAGTCCATCACTGCCGGGAACCACAGGCACGTCACTGGCAATCGCCATCGAACGCGCTGTGTTCTTGTCCCCTAATTTTTCCATGGCAGACGGGCTGGGCCCGATGAACTCGAAACCACTCTCGCGGCACATCTCATTGAACTGAGCATTCTCGGCCAAGAAGCCGTAGCCGGGATGGATCGCGTCGACATTGGCGACTTCTGCGGCCGCAATGATCTGATCCGTTTTCAGGTAGCTATCAGCGCTTTTTGCGCTACCGACGCAATAGGCTTCATCGGCCATGGCGACGTGCATCGATTCCTTATCGGCCTCGCTGTACACGGCAACCGATCCGATGCCCATTTCGCGACAAGCACGAATGATTCGTAACGCAATTTCGCCACGGTTGGCGATCAAAATTTTCTTAAACACAGTGTCTGCTTTGCCTGCGTCGATGGACTATGCGTTTGGCTTCACGCGGAAAAGAGGTTTGCCAAAATCAACCGCCTGTTGATCCTGTGCCATGATTTCGACGATCGTGCCACTGCACTCAGCCGGGATCTCATTAAAGACCTTCATGGCTTCGACAATGCAAACGATCGTATCCGGGGTGACCACCGAACCGACTTTGACGTACGCATCAGCTTTGGGGTCCGACTTGGAATAATAAGTCCCAACCATCGGGGCATCGATGGTAATCGTGTCACTGTCGGCGGCCGGAGCAGCGTTAGCTGGCGCGGCTGCCTGGGCAACTGCTGGTGCAGCCGCCACAGCAGGAACCAGGCCTCCAGCGGGTGCACCGCGGTTGATCCGGATCTTGTCATCGTCTTGTTGAAGATCGACTTCGACCAAGTTGTGTTGTTCCATCAACTCGACGATCTCGCGAATGTGCTCCAAGTCAAACACACTCTTTGTTGGCTTTCCGCCTTTACTCATACCAGACTCGCGAAATGTAATATGAACTTCGGTCCATGGACAGAATTGGCCATGGATTCATGTGATCTTTATTCGTGTTTTACAGCATCAATCGACAGTCATCGAGACCCTTTGGCAAGTCCCCCAAAACCTCGTGCCCAGTATCGGTCACCAGCACGTCATCTTCGATACGAATCCCAAAATCCCCCGGGAAGTATACACCTGGCTCAACCGTCACAATCATCCCAGGTTCCAAAGTGCCTTTGGCGATCGAAGATATTCGCGGCTCTTCGTGTATTTGCAGACCAATCCCGTGCCCCAGTCCATGCACGAACTTGTCCTCCAAGTTGGCATCGGCCAGCACTTTTCTGGCAACCTTGTCGACTTCAGAAGCTTCAATTCCTGGGCGAATCGCTTCGATTGCAGCAACTTGAGAATCCAAAACGGCTTGATAACAGCGACGAAATTCACTCGAAGCGTGGTCGCGGTGCAACGTTCGCGTCATGTCGCTAGCGTAGCCTTTGTAGAACGCGCCCCAGTCGACCAACAACGTCGCCGCGTCGCCGATCGGCACATCGCCAGGATGGTAATGTGGCAAGGCACCACCAGGACCGGCTGCGACAATTGGTACAAAACTAACTCCCTCTGCGCCTAAGAACCGCATGGTTGATTCCAACTCATGAGCAATTTCTCGCTCCGTCCAGTTGGTTCGCAGCTTGGCCACCACCGACCGGTACGCCCGTTCATTGATTTCGACCGACTTGCGAATGGTCTCGATTTCGTCTGCGTCTTTAATCATCCGCAATTTCTCGATGACTTCGCCGGTTTCCACCCAATCGTATTGGTGACACCGTTTTTCCATGGCCCGAAACGCCGCCAGCCCAATGTGCTTGGCTTCGATAGCGATTCGCTTCGCACCAGATCCTGCCAAAACTTCTTCGACCGCCTCCAGCATCGGCGTTGCCGAGTACCGAATCACCGGAGTTAGCTCAGGACATTCTTCGGCAATCTGAGTTCTGTATCGCCCGTCGCTCAGGATCGTTGTTCCGCTGGGCTGAACAAACAAATAGGAGCTATCACCACTAAAGCCGCTCAGATAACTGACGTTGATCTCGTTGGTTACCAACATTGCGTCAGCTTCCAAGCCATCTAGTTGGTCAACGATCTTTTGTATGCGTGCTGTCATCTTTGTCTGTTGCTTTGAAAGAATTGGAGCGATGGGTATCTTCGTGTCGATGCGGATCGCGATCAAGATGCTGTTGATTGACGTGCAAATGCAAATCAGGACGATTTTCTAACAGCCAATCCCAGCCTTCGCGAGTCACCTGACTGTCGTCAATGTACAACGACTGCAAGTTCTTCATCGCAGCAATTCGCTTAAGACCGTCATCTTGTATTGGAATCCCGATTGTATGCAAACTGGTCAACGAGCCTAACCGCGCAAATTGCTCACAAGCGCCATTAGTTAACCTCGTGGAACCAATTCGCAGTTGGTTCAGATTCTTTAACGCAATCAAGTGCCCAATGCCTGCGTCAGTACAGTCGGCTTGAGGAAGATTCAGGATCTGCAATTGTTCCATCGCACCAATCGTCTTCAAACCGTCGTCAGAAATCGCTGAAAGTCTGAGTCGCAGGTGAAGTAAATTCGGCAGTTCAATCAACCTATCAAGACCATCGTCGGTGACTTGGCCCGCGTCGATACACAGGGTACGAATCGAATCGTTTCCCGCAAGTTGCGTTAGCATTGCGTCATCGACAGGAAAATCGGCCAACAGGAGCCCGCGGATTTCGCCGGGGATCGCCTCTTCTGCCGCGATCGCGTTGATTCCCGATTCCCATTTTTCAATTGGTGTGCGTGCTGGCTCAAGCAGCGGATTCTGCACAGCGTTTTCTTGGTTCTGACTCTTCTGGGAGTTGTGCCGGTGGACTGCGAATCCGCCGCCCACTAAGAAAGCGATCATGCCCAGTGCAATACGGCGTTTTTTGGAACGGCCGGCCGCGGCTGTAATCTCTGGCAACGACTTTGGGCTCGGCGTCATTTGCTGAGCACCGGGTTGGCTGAATCGCATATCGATTCGATATTGCCTCCCAACCGCACGTCGCCCCATGTCGTCGCCAGCATCACACTGTTGATTCCCGATCCGATACCCAACATCGCCACACGCTGTTGCGATTCGATTTCGCCACGCGCGATTGCTGCCGCAACGGTCAGTGGCAACGCCACCGAGCCAGTATTTCCAAGTCTTGGAAACGTCACCGAATCGTTTTCGACAGGCAAGCCCATTGCATCCAACATGGATTGACGATGCCGAGAACCAACTTGGTGGCAAATCGATCTATCCACATCCCCGCGCTGCCAACTCGACTCCTCTAGCAGACGCTCGAACGCAACAGCGCCCGTTGTGATTCCTTCTGCCATCAGTTTTTCAGAATCCGTGTCCATCAGTGGCTGCATTTCGGAACCCGCTGAATCTTGATCGCTCATGCACAAATCATGAAATTCAGTCCTCGCCTCAGCGATCGCACAATCGATCGAAGTTCCGGACTTGGAGATACTGCGGTGAACCAATAACCAAGCACAACTGCCCGAGCCAATCGTCAAAGATGCAAACGCTGGCTTCACACTCTTTCGTGTCAACGATTGATCGCTATTCAAAGAAGCAATCGTGGCTTCGACCAAAGGCCGGCTGTTCTCTGTTCCAACCACGACGCCTGCCTTGATCACTCCAGACTCGATCAGCGAAGCGATCTGCACAGCACCGTTGATGATTCCTAAACACGCGTTGGAAACGTCGTAGACCCAGCATGATGATGACAAGCCCATGCCGTGATGCACGCGCGATGCCGTCGCAGGCTCTAAAAAATCTCGACAAACGCTGGCGTGAATCAAGCAACCCACTTGCGATGGATCAACTTCCGCTGCCTCCATCGCGCTCAAGCCACTCTGAATGCTCGGTCCGCTTGGCATCGTTCCCGCAGGCCAAACCCGGCGCTCTTGAATGCCACTCATCAAAGCCAACCGTCCCTCAGGCAACTTCAGCCGTTCGTAAAGCGGCGCGAGCTGGGATTCAATCTGATCACTACTCCAGACTTCATCCGGAATCATAACACCGACAGATTCAAGGCAGACGTTTTCGAATCGCACGTTAGGCTGTTTTTTTAACGGAAGAAATTGATTATCATTCTGAATACTCAGCCGGACTGTTTGCCCGTTTTGTCTCAGTACAGAGCGACGTTTCTGCTCGCATGGCAAGCACCAACAAATTGACTCTGTTGCAGCCGTTTTATAGCGTTGGTTCGCACGCTAATAAACCACATACAGAGAATTTGATATCAAAAAACCGGCGTTGCTATCACTGTGGGTAGTGTTTCTGTGCCCGGAATTCTCAATCTGTAGAATTCCCTTGCAGTTCATTATGAGCACGTTAACTTTTGGCCCAGCTCAAGTGGCAAGTGTTCACTATCCGAACGACGCTTGCTTACGAGGTTTATCACCATTCAACCTTTGGTCCATCATACATCGCCAACGGATGTTGGAAACAGGTAGCGGACAAAAGCTGACTGGTGAGAGTTTGATTCAACACTTCATCACAATTCGAAGAGGAACTCCGAATGACGAAGCCAATCATTGGAATGAACATTGACTACCGTGCGGCGGTGCGTAGCACCCCTGCTTACAGCTACATCGCAGCCGGCTACTTTCAATCCATTGCGTCAGCCGGTGCCATTCCGGTCATCGTGCCTCCGATGGACGACCGCGAAAGTATCTCTACCGTCCTTGACCAGTTGCAAGGATTCATGATGATCGGCGGTGCGGATCTGGATCCGAGAAACGACGGTTGGATGCTGCACCCCAGCGTCCGACCCATGGACCCCATTCGTGAAACGAGTGACCGAATCTTGATGAACGAAATTGCCGAGCGGCGGTTGCCGATTTTGGCCATTGGTACTGGCATGCAATTGATGAACATTCAGCAGGGTGGAAATCTCTTCCTTCACCTGAAAGAAGACTTGCCCAGCGCAGTTCCTCATCATGACCCTCAAGACGCCAACCATCGACATACGCTTGATGTCGAAAGCGATTCATTGGTCGGCCGAGTTTACGGTGATGGCGAAATTCGCGTCACCAGTCGCCACCACATGGCGATTGACGAGGTAGCCCCTGGTTTCCGAGTCACTGCACGATGCCCCGATGGAGTGATCGAGGCAATCGAAAGCGAAATGATGGACTGGTTCGCCGTTGGCACTCAGTTCCATCCCGAATGCGGTGCGGCTTCCGCGCTGGACATTCGTATCTTTGAAGAATTTGTCGAAGGCGTCACCGCTCAGCTTGAGCAAGATATTCGCTTGGTCGCCTAGCTTCGGCTACACCAACGATTCGTGCTTTTCTACCACACCCAATCTTCTTACTGGTTGGTCAAACCTCAACCAGTGAGTCGATTGCGTGGCAACGCCTAGCTCAAACGTCAATGAAATCTGAAGTAGTGGCAGCAAGTGCATTGAGTGCACTCAAATCACGTCGCACATATCTTGGAAACAAGGATACACGCATGGATGTGTGACTAGACATGGCCGTTGATGGGCATGGATGCCCCAACAGGAATGGATTCCAGATCATTGGCCAAAGTCTAGTAAAGAAGTAATGGATGACTTCGAACCGAGCGTGCAATCAGCCGATGCACGCTCGGTTTTTTTATGGAACGATCCTTGGTTGTCTGCCAAGACGGAGACTCTATGGCGTTTCTTCGACGGGAACCCATTTTACGTTCGAAGGATGCTTGTTCTGGTCCAAACGAGTCGAGTGCATTAGCTGGATCTTCCAGCGACCGTCCTGTTTGACTACCACAGCACTTTCCAGCCAAACGATAGTTCGCTGCTGGTCCCCACGACGAAGTTCAGCCTTGTTCCAATAGCTTATCCAGGCCACGTCGCCATTCTGTCGAGCACGAATCTGCTGAAAGAAATTCTTTCGCTCACCCGAGTTGCGATTTGGCTTAACCGCGTCCACCAGTTTTTGCATCGACCAGTCTTCGCCATGTTCAAGCAGTTGAAAGTCCTTGGTGGATGTCGCTCGCATCGCTTCGCCATCGTGCTTGGACATTGCAATGAACAAATCTTTGACTGGTTGAAACGCAGGATGCTCCTCCGCTTGGGCCGTTCCCAGAAAAACAAATCCACTGAACAAAAACATTCCAAGCAAGGCGCGGCAGAACTTCATATCTTTTGACTCCAGAAATCGAACAGGAAAACGGTTACTTCGCAACCATTCTACTGACTGAACTTCATCGCCGCGACATCTTGCACGCCAATGGGCCGGGCGAGTCAGTTTTTGATCTGCACCATTTTGGTAACCTGGTACGTGGGAATAAGCCTTCAACAAGATTGGAACGAATCATTGAGGCTTGAGGTCACCAGCCCC
>CAYNNP010000035.1:0-38806 GCA_964398215.1 uncultured Pirellulaceae bacterium
GTTGGCTCGGGCGTTGCGTGTGGTTTTCCTGTTTGCGCTGGGGGATATGGTTCAGTGTGTAGTAGGCTTTGTCGTGGACGAGCGGTTGCTGCTTTTCGTTCTTGACGCCGTTGGCTGTGAGTTCATGGACGTGGTGGCGACGGAGGTTTTCAATCGTTAGTGATACCGACATTCGGTCGCTAGAGACTTTGGCGGCGGTGATCGCTAGTTGTTTCGTTTGGATTTCATCGCTGCCGTAGGCTGACTGGTAGTTGTAGGTGTAGCTTTTCATGCTGTACGAATCTGGATTCGATGCGGTCGCTGTGTCGACGGGCTGAGTGAAGACTAAATCGAAGCCGTCTGGAGCTGCTCGCATTTCTTTGATTTCAAATGGCGTCTTGCCGGTCCATACAAGACGCTGCAGCCCGTAACTTGCTCGACCAAGACTGCTCCAACCGCGATTGGTTAGCCCTACGAACATACTGCCATCTTTGCCTTGGATCATTCGCAACACCGCCGATGCAAATCCTAAACGAAATGGAAAGCAGGCACCTTGGTATTGGTCATTGACCTTTTCAAGAAAGACTCGGTTCATTCCCGCTTGAGTGAATTCGCCTACGAAGAATTGACCTGAGAAGGGGCCGAACTTTCCGTCACTGGCGTCCAGCATGATATCGGTCGCGCTCTGGCCGACTTTCTTGTAAGGAAACCAAACTGCTGGAGGAACGAGTTGCGGAAACAATTTCAACGCTTTCGGAAGCGGCAACTTGTTGGGAACTGCTTTCACATCATGAATCGTTGAGCCATCCAGATTCATGGACGCAAGGGCTTGAGCGTGATGAAAAAATACTCCGTCACGAAGATGATGCAGTGAGTTCGTTGCGACCCAGTTTCCCTGTTGGTCTGTGTAGAACATGTCGCCATCTGCATTGCGCCCGATTCCTGCAGGTGATCGCATGCCAGCGCACGAAGGTTTCAGTTTGCCATCGGGCGAAAGCTTCATCGCCCAACCGCGCCAGCGACCTTGCCGGTATCCAAATGGCGCATCGCGGACAATATGAGAGAGCTGGTCGCCTTTCAATCCCATGCCAATGTTCAGAGTGATCCACAAGTTACCGTCGTTGTCCAGCTCGGGCCCATACGCGTACTCGTGATAGTGTCCCGTCACGCCCCAGCCTTTTGCAGCTGTCAGATATTCGTCGGCAACGCCATCGTGATCGGTATCTCTCAATCGCGTTAGCTCGCTGCGCTGTGCGGTCAGCAGATCTCCATCGTGAAACAACAATCCAAGCGGTTCGTGCAAGGCAGTTGCGAATCGCTTGTAGATCACATTGCTCGGCGGGTCGTTGTAAACGCCTTCCAGCGTCCAGACTTCTCCTTTGCGAATCGCGACCGCCAACCGATCATTGTCCACGAAAGCCAATCCGCTGACTTCGAGTGCAAGTCCTTCGGGCGCCGGCTTCCAGTTTTTGGAACGCGAAGATGACAATGTTTTGGCGACGGAAATATCGATCAGACGATAGTATTCGTCGGAGTCTTGGGAGCTGGATTTGGTAGCAGGCGCGAACGTGCATAACCCACAGACAAACAGTGTGACGATGCGGCTGTAAATCACCATTGGTACTCCGCCCGGATTTTTGTCTTGCTGGATTTTTGAATGGGAATCAACCACTGCATGACTTCGCCAGATTTTCGTAGCAAGCCTTTTTCATCACCATCCAGCGTGATTTTGACAGAGAGTTTTTGTTGGTCGCTAAACTGCGTTTCGGAAACTTGAGTGAGTTGTTTCCCTGCGTGGGCGACGAACATCAGGTCCGCGCGATCATCGGTTTTGGTTTTCAGTTCGAGCTCGCGTATGAATCCACTGCTGGTCGGTCGTAGCGTATCGGCAATGCTATAGCCGGCGAATTGATACAGCATTGTTGGCGTGCCATCTTTGCCAATGCGATAGCCTTTGAATTCCGGTGTCGTAGATTTGCGGTCGTTAGCATCAGCGTTACTTAATAGAAAAGCTGGGCCTTTGGGAAACCGGATGACGTTTGACTCAAGGGGAGCGGCGGGCGGCGTGAACCGTTCAAACCAGGTTCCTTTGGCGTCTAGAAATCGGCCCCGCCATGCGAGCGCCAATCGAGAATTTTCCGAATCGAATGCGTAGTGCTGACGCGCGGGGAATCCAACAGCGATCGCATGTGTACCGACCTCGTTCATGAAAGTCCGTAAGACGATTGCACGATCTTTCGGGATCAACTCAAAATCTTGCGAGCGGATTTTTTCGATCGATGCTGGCAACGGCTGGTCTTTGAGATCGGACAAGTAATGCCAGATTGCGGCGATTTGCTGATCGACGTCACCGCCCAGAATGTCTTTGCGATTGCTTTTTCCGTCCGGAAAGAACGTTGGCATGCGAGTTCGTTTTTTGAGCGCCACGGGGTTGTGCAAGAATTCCTTGAACCAAGCTGGGCGCAGGCGCGCGACGGGTTCCAAGTCGACGCCGACGACACTTGGCAGCGCTTCGCCGCGGAATGGATGGCAACCGACACAGCCAGTGTCAGCGAGTTTGTGCCCAGCTTTGGCAAGGTCCCGTTTTTTGCCAAAGACTTCTTGTGCGGTCGCGTCGCTGGCGCCGTCTGCCTTTGGCAAAGTCGTTACCAATGTCGCAGTGGTCGCGGCATGGTAACTGGGCATTCGAATCGTCATGTGGGGACGATGCGCCGGCGTTTTGGGATGGAAGACCGCAGCGAGTGCACGTGCCGTGAGCTTTGCCCCAACTCCCGTCAACGATGGCGGTAATCGGCCTTCGTCACCTAAATCCACCTGGCTAAGTGTTTCAAAGTAAGCCTTGCGGTATCTGCCGACGCCACCAATTTCGCTGCGCTGGTGACAGGCATAGCAATTCAATTGCAACATTTGCTGCCGAACCAAATCGCCTGGCTGCTTAATCATCGTTTTATCAGCGATCGCTTTTTGAACGAATTCGATCTGTTGCTTGTCCAGGCCAAAGGAAGGTATCCCAGGCGATGGCTTGGAAACACAATTGGCTTGCGCGTTTAGGCTCAAATTTGCGAATGGTTTTGCGGCGGAATTTGACGCAGTTGGCTTGACAGAGTGACAAGCTGAACACCGGTGCTGGGCAAAGAGTGCTTTGCCTTTTTTGATTAGGTCGACATCGACTTGGTCTGGTTGGATGTCGGCTAACGCGTTTTGATCTAAAAGATACGCAGCGATATCTGCGGCTTCGTCGGGCGTTAATCTCAAGGATGGCATTCGTGAGGCCGGACGGTCGAGCGCTGGATCCAGCAACATCATCGTCAACGATCGGCTGGTGTATTTTTCAGGTAGACTCGAATGAGGAATCGATTGCACGGGCCGAGCCTGTGCGGCAAGTCCCAGTTCTTCGAGTTCCTCAGGGTCGAGTCGCTCGATCAGTTTTTCGATGGACGATCTTTCGACGCTGGCTGTTTCTTTCGTCTTGTCGTACTCATGACAGGCGACGCATCCGACCGAGTGGTAAAGTTGCCTGCCGTTTGCTGGGTTGCCTTGCGTCCAGAACTCATGCAGCAGCGGATTGCCGCCTCCTGCTTTCGGTTTTTTGAACGGCCGCATTTGTGATTGCAAAAACGCAGCCAGAGCGTTGATCGTTTCGGATTTTTTGTTTTGTGGAATCCCATGCAGCACGTCCGGCATGGTTGTCCCCGGTTTGGTGCCGCTGGGGTCAGTCAGATATTGCCGCAGCCAATCAGCTTGTAGGCGATTCCCAGCGCCATCAAGATTCGGTCCGCGTTTGGGCTGGAGTTCAGGACGTGGATCGCTGTGACAAGCAACGCAGTTCAGTTCACTGACCAGCAGTTTGGCAGCGTCACCAGCATCAGCGGATTCGAATCGCCCGAAACGCTCGAATCCAGCAACGAACGGAGGTGATTCGGATTCCGCTGAATGGCAATCCGGTGCAGCCAAGTACACGAACGCCAGTAATAAAATTCCGCGAGATAGTTGCAAGATCGGTGTCATACCATGATTGTAGCTGAACTTGATCCGCGGTCTTGCTCGATGTGCATGTTGTCCGACTCAGAACGGATAACCGAGTCGTCTGAGCACGTTTCGCTAAAACTCATTGTCGCCAGGATTGGGCACTCTAAGGTTCGGATTCAAACTGTCGATTCGGCGCTGTTCGATATCGCGAGCCATTTTGATCGCGGCATCGCGTTGATCTTGAGAATCGATTGGGAACCCGATGTCGTCATACACAATCCCATAGACTTCGTGGGCTCCGTTTTCACTGAATCCCAACTTGGTCAAAGGAACTTTGTTCAGCTTTGCGAGCGCTGCGGCAGCAACATCGCAGACACGAGTCTCAAAGTTCGGGCGACCGTTTTCGGCGACAGATTGGTTGTCCAAGAGTGGCAGTATCATTTCAACATCGAAAGAGTTTCCATATCGGGCGACGGCTTGGAGAGCAATGCAAATGGTGATTGGATCCTTTGACTCGTTGATTGTTTGCAGCGCAAGTGAATAAACATTTGGGATTCCCCATTCAAGGCAAAAGTTGATGACCTCTTCACGGTTCTCGATTGTGCTGCGGGGAATCCATGCGGCCAGCAGTTGTTTGAACGGTTGGCCCAGCACTTTGTGCAAACGCACTCGATTGACTGGCGCACGCCTAATGATGAACAGCATCGATTTTTCGTAGTTCTTTCCAACTGGAACTTTGGGATCGGTAGCTGGTAATAACATCGCGACCGCGTCCCCCAAAGTGGCTTCGAGGCGCGCGCCTGGTTCACTCGTTCGTGCGGCGACCTTTTCCATTGCTGGGGCCAACTCGCGCGGGTTCGTCAGGGCTTCCATCATTTCGGGATGCTTGCGGTGCATGTCAATGAACAACTCGCGGGCAGAAGCGTTGTCACCAAAAATGATGCGAACGATTTCCCAACCTGGTATTTCGATTTCCTTGCCTGCCAAGAAAGCTTGGATGCGAGATTCACCTTCACCAAAATTCAGCTGACGGATCAGTTCATTGACCCTGGCTTTTATTTCAGGGTCCGATGTACGGGACAAGGCTTCGCTGAGCATCGGAACGATCTCGGGCCCCATCGCAAACAGTTCTTCAATGGCGTTTTCACGGGTGGCAAACCGGTTTGACCCAAGCTGGGCAACCAACAACGTTACTCGTGATTGCGACACCGACTGCGATTTTTGCTCGGCGACATGCTGTACTTTGGGCTCGGAGTCTTGCGAAAAGCCATTGACGGTGGTGAACGCCAAGATCACGCATGCGAACCTCGAAAACTCAATTCGTGCGAAAATATTCATTCACTGGCTCCTCGGAATCGACAAGATGGCAGGTTCATCGCCCATTGATGTGAAAATAGGAGGAAGATGTCGGTCATAACTATCATCGGCCCATTGCCACGGAAATGAAAGAGCGAAAGTCCTTGTGGACGCGTCAATCGGTGGCTAAGGTTAGTGCAGTAGCGTTGATCACGCATGTGGTCGCGTTTTTCCAGGGATTTAAGGCAACTTGCAGCCTCTAACTGCTAAACAGCCATGCAAACAAATATGTCGATCAAGCCTGACGCTCACGATCAAGATCCTTCTTTGGGCGACGAATCGTCCTCGGATCACACCGGTTCTCATTCTGAGCAACCCGTTCCAGCACCCCCAACGCAACCGGTTGAAGACTTAGGTCTGTCCACCAAATGTGTTCATGCGGGCGAACGCGTGCAAAAGCCAGAGGGGTCGGTTACCGCTCCAATCTTCACCGCGTCAACGTACACATTCGAGTCAACGGACGACTTGTTGCGATACGTCAACGGTTTGGAAAAGCGTGAAGAATACGGGCGTTACGGTAACCCGAATGAGCGCAGCGTCGAAGCAAAACTGGCGGCACTTGAAGGCGCCGAGGACGCGATCGTCTACGGCAGTGGAATGGCGGCGATCGTCGGACTGTTGATGACGCGGCTGAACGCTGGCGATGAAATCGTATTCTTTGACCAGTGTTATCACCGTAGTCGAGAGTTCTGCACCAAACATCTTTCGCGTTATGGCGTCATCACGCATCAGGTTCCCACTGGGGACTTTGCCGCGATGGAAGCCGCGATCAACGACAACACAAAAATGCTGGTTAGCGAGTCGCCGACCAATCCGCATTTGACGGCAGTCGATTTGGAAAAGTTTGCGGCGATCGGAAAAGACAACGAAGTCGAGACCTTGATCGATGCCACGCTTGCGACTCCGTACAACATCAAGCCCATCGAATATGGCGTCGACTACGTTCTGCACTCCGCCACCAAATATTTGGGTGGCCATAACGATTTGATCGCAGGAGTGATCTGCGGTAGCAAAGAACAGCTGGAACCCGTTCGCGGCTTGCGAGGCATCTTGGGCAGCATCAGCTCGCCTCACAACTTGTACTTGTTGGAGCGTGGACTCAAGACTTTTGAGTTGCGGATGCAGCGACACAACGAAAACGGTCAACGCGTTGCCGAATTTTTGGAAAGCCACCCGCGCGTGGAACGTGTTTACTATCCAGGACTCGCGTCGCACCCAAGCCACGAGATTGCAGCTTCGCAAATGCGCGGCTTCGGCGGTCTGATCACGTTTACCGTCAAGGACGCGGATTGGAAAGAGACTTCCCAGATCGTTGATGCGGCAAAAATTCCTCGCATCGCGGCCAGCCTGGGCGGCGTTGAATCATTGATCGAGCAGCCGTTGGTGATGAGCTACTATCACTGCACGCCAGAAGACCGCGAACGATTTGGGATCGCGGATAACATGATTCGAATGTCTTGCGGAATCGAAGACGGTGACGATTTGATCGCTGACTTGGAACAAGCACTTCAGGCATGAGCGATCCCAACCACAATGGCGACCGCCGCGATTCATTTCGCACTCGCGCGATCCATATTGGAAACGATATCGACCCAAGCACAGGTGCCGTCGTTCCACCAATCCATCTGGCTAGCACTTTTCGTCAGCCCGGCGCTGGAAAATGGGGCACCTTTGACTACTCGCGAAGCGGAAACCCGACGCGAACAAACCTGCAATCGACCCTCGCATCGATCGAAGGCGGCTGCGGGGCACTTGCCTACAGCTCGGGAATGTCTGCCATTCATGGCGCGATGATGATGCTGAAGAGTGGCGATCATGTCGTTGCGGGCTGTGATTTGTACGGCGGAGCTTACCGGCTGCTACACAAAATCTGCAATCGCAGCGGTATCGATGTGACGCTCGTTGATCTGACGGACCCCGTCGCATTTGAATCAGCGATCACTGATAAAACAAAAATGGTCTGGGCTGAAAGCATTGGCAATCCGCGGATGAGCGTGCCGGACCTTTCGCAATTGGCAGAAATCACGCACAAGCACGGCGCGCTGATCGGCGTCGACAATACCTTTGCATCGCCCGCACTGATCCGGCCGCTAGAACATGGCATCGATATTGTGATGCATTCGGCGACCAAATACCTGGGCGGACACAGCGATTGCTTGGGAGGAACATTAGCGGTTGCTAACCCAGAGTTATTCGACGAATTGTATTTCATCCAAAATGCGACCGGCGCAGTACTGGATCCGTTCAGTTGCTTCTTGGTTGCTCGCGGGTTGAAAACGTTGGACGTTCGCATTCGAGAGCAAGCGGCTACTGCGATGCGATTGGCGGAATGGTTGGACCAGCATCCGAGAGTGAAAGCGGTTTTGTATCCAGGATTAAAATCGCACCCACAATACGCAACTGCAAGCAGACAATTCGATGGTGGGTTCGGGGCGATGCTGACCTTCGAATTGGATGGCGACGTGGCTCAAACAGCCAACGCTTGTGAAGCAACGCGACTATTTCACTTGGCGGTCAGTCTGGGAGCAGTCGAATCGTTGATTGAACAACCGGCAACCATGTCGCATGCAAGCTACGACGCCGCGGACCGCGCCAAATTTGGAATCACCGACGGACTGATTCGTCTTTCAGTGGGCTTGGAATCGTTCGAGGATTTGCGCGACGACTTGGATCAAGCGATCGAGTCATCCTTCGCTTAGATCGCCGACGAAGCTCCAACGTAGCGACCGGTAGTGAGCACGTTAGTCCCGAAGGGACGGCATGCTGGGTGCAAACCCGTGGTTAGGGAGATCAAAACGAACGCGCAGCCCCGAAGGGGTGACATGAAAACGCTCACAGCCTCGGAGGCCGACACAACCCTCGCTGGTGGCGTCAGCTACCAGAGGGACCAGCGATGCCAACGATGCACTACGGATTCGCGACGCGTAAAGGCCGTTTTGCTGTCAGCACTAACGCCATCGAAAGCAGCGGCACCAAGGTAAAGAACGCCAGCGCTGCGTCGTATCGCCCCCAGTAATCGTTAGCCAAAGCAAGCGGTAGCGGTCCAATCGCTGCGGCAAAGATCATCACGGACAATGCGACGCCACGGATGACTCCTTGGTTTTCACGGCCATAGTAGTTGACCCACACGACAGTCCCGGCGGTTCGCAGGATACTTCCGCAAAGGCCACCAAGGATTGCGAACAAAAACACGAACGCCCAATGCGGCATCAGCCACACGACCGCGACCGCGGCGCCTTGCAGCAACATGGCCAGGCCCATCAGTCGCTCGGCGGGATAACGGTCTGTCAGCGCACCGGCGCCCAGTGCTGCCAAAGTCGCGATCGTCGCTTGAAAGGTGATCAATGATATCGCCATCTCTTTGGAAATACCGTGCGCTGCCAAAATCGTTTCTTGATGAAACACCAAACCCGTGCCCACCATTCCTGCGCAAAACCCAACGCTAACTAGTTTCCAAAACGTGGCATCTCGCATGACCTCGCGAACCGTCCACGCTTCCATCGTCGCGTGCGATGCGACTGGCGCTGCCGTGTTGACTTCATCGGTATCAACCGACGGATCAATACCATCTGGGTGCAGCCCGATGTCTTCTGGACGATCGCGAAAGAACAACGCGGTCGGCACAACGATTGTGACAGCGACGATCACTCCCAAGATTTGCCAGGCAGTTTGCCAACCAAACCGATCAATCAAATACAGATTCAATATTGGGAAACACATCACAGAAACACTGCCTCCGATTCCGGACAGTGCGGTCGCAAATCCACGCTTGCGCAAAAACCATTCGCCGACAATCCAAGTTCCGATCAACCACATCGCTCCTTGGCCCAGGCACCGGATCAAGGTGAACCCAAAATACAATCGTGGAATATCTTCGACCGTCGACATCACCCAGCAGGCTGCACACAGCATCGTGGCGGTGATCGGCAAGACTCGTCGAGCTCCAAATCGATCAACGATTCTTCCCGTCCATGGCAATACGGCACCGCTGATAATCGTGGCAGCGCCGTAGGCGAACGACAGGCTAGTTTCGCTAGTGCCCAAAGAATCCTGCATCGGTTTCTTAAAGGCTGCTACCGAATAGGATTGTCCTGGTGCGGACATGAACTGCGCCGCCGCCGAAAACCCCAGCATGATCCAGCCCGGAAAAAAGCGGTGTTTCGATGACTTTGCAGTATCCGGTTCCGGCGGTTGGCTCAGCAGAATGCCTTGTTTAAAAGAAAGCCTGGCGACAAAAGAAAGCCTGACGACGTTCGGCTCTGGTGAAAACGATCCGAGATTATGACTTGAAGCCAGCGAAATGAAAGAGGCGGTACATGCTCATAGCCTGGCATCGCCCGAATGGCTCGCCGGTCCCAATGGACTGCCGCTACTTCGATACAATGTGCAAACGCGACGCCACGTTGACGAAATTCGTTTTTGGATATTTGCTGCAGGCTACCATGAAAACTACATCGATTTGCGTGCTCACTTTCGGATATGCCATTCTGTTCCTCGGACCAGCTTGTCGTAGCCAAGAAACAGAAACCGGTTCTTTGCAGGCAGGCTTCGCCGCAGTTGATATCACACCGCAACAGTTCCCTGTCAATCTTCCTGGCGGCTTTCGCGACAACTTGGGAACGAAGGTTCACGACAAATTTCACTCACGTGCCATGGTGTTGAGCGATGGCCAGACAATTCTGACAATGGTGGTTGTCGATAACCTTGGAGGCGGCGCGACGGAACTGAATGAAGCGAAAGCGATCGCTTCGAAATCGACGGGCATTCCAGTGGAACGAATGCTGATCAGTTGTACTCACACGCATAGCGGCCCATCATCGGGCGTAACGTCGGGGCGGCCGGCGGAAGTTGCGTATCGATTGCACTTCGTCAAAGGCGTTGCAAATTCGATCATCACCGCACACCAAAACCTTCAAACGGCAACACTCGGTTACGAATCACATCCTCTGCCAGACGAAGTCTTCAATCGTCGATGGCACTTGAAGCCCGGAAAGATGCCGACCAATCCATTTGGCGAGATGGACGAAGTCAAAATGAATCCGTCCAATCGCCCTAGCGTTTTGGATCGCCCGGCAGGTCCAACGGATCCCGACATCACGGTGATTTCCGTCCGCGACAAACGAAACAAACCGCTCGGACTTTACGCAAACTATTCGTTGCATTACGTCGGAGGCGTTCCACGTGGTGAATTATCGTCCGACTACTTTGGTATCTTCGCCAAGTTGATGCCCGTCCGCATGCGAACCAGTGACAAGTACGTTGCGATGATGTCCAACGGCACATCAGGCGATATCAACAACATTCCTTTTGGTGAAATTCGACCACCGCGTCAATCGTACGAACAGATGAACATCGTCGCCCGCAAGGCAGCTGATACAGCTTGGATGGCCGATCAAAAAATCGACGCATACTCTGGCCAAATCCGGCTGGGCTTCACGCAGCGAACCATTGTGCTGCGTCATCGACAGGTTGGCGAAGAAACGTTGGCGCGGGCAAAGAAGATTGTGGCGATGACAGATGAAACTGAAATCAACAAACTGCCTCGGTTGGCACAAATCTACGCGCAACGCACACTGGACTTGGCAAAACTGTCAAACATCGAAAAGTCCGTCATCGTGCAAGCGATTCGAATTGGCGACATGTGTGTGTGCGCAATTCCATTCGAAACGTTGGTCGAAATCGGCTTGGAGCTAAAGGACCGTAGCCCGTTCGCGAAAACCATGGTGGTTAGCTTGGCGAACGAACGCTACGGATATTTGCCCTCACCTGCCCAACATCGGCTGGGTGGCTACGAGACTTGGCTGGGCACTAACAAGGTGCAGAAAGATGCCTCTGATATCATCACTAAAAACTTGCTAGAAATGCTGGCGGAACTAAACGAAGGTTAAGATTCCGCTTGCGTGGTGACTGCAAAATGTCGGCCACTTTCACATGCTACTATGAGATTTTTGAATGCGAATTGCATTTGTCTGTTTTGTCGCTTTGCTCTTGATACTGAGTGTTGCAGCCGGTTTCCTGTACCCATGGGCGCTGTTAGCCTGGATCGTACTTGGCCCTCTGGTGGCACTTGGGATATTCGATTTACTTCAAGTCCGTCACTCGATATTGCGAAACTTCCCAGTGCTTGGGCACTTTCGTTATTTGTTCGAGCTGATTCGTCCTGAGATCTACCAATACTTTGTGGAAAATGACACCGAAGGTGTGCCATTCGATCGAGACCAACGCTCGCTGATATACCAACGTGCAAAAGACGTTCGCGATACAGTTCCCTTTGGCACCAAAGAGAATTTGTATGAAACCGGGTACGAGTGGGTCAACCATTCAATGTCGCCGGTCATTCACGTGCCCGAAAATATGCGAGTCACCGTTGGTGGGCGCGAATGCACGCAGCCCTATTCTTGCAACCTGCTAAACATTTCGGCGATGAGCTACGGTTCGCTCAGTAAGAATGCTGTGCTGGCTCTTAGCAAAGGCGCCAAGCAAGGTTGCTTTGCACACAACACCGGCGAAGGCGGAGTTAGCCCCTACCACATCGAAGGCGGTGGCGACCTGATTTGGCAAGTCGGCACGGGATACTTTGGCTGTCGAAACCAGGATGGGACCTTCAGCGAATCAATGTTTGCAGAAACAGCTTCGTGCGAAAACATCAAGATGGTTGAACTGAAACTTTCGCAAGGTGCTAAGCCTGGTCATGGCGGAATTCTACCAGCCGCAAAACTGACTCCAGAGATTGCCAAGATCCGAGGCGTACCACTGGGCAAAGACGTGCTTTCCCCGCCCGGTCATTCATCGTTCTCGACACCCATTGGACTGCTAGAATTCGTTCAATTGTTGCGTGAAAAATCTGGTGGCAAACCAATTGGCTTCAAGCTATGTGTTGGCAAACGACGTGAGTTCTTGGCCGTTTGCAAGGCCATGGTCGAAACGGGGCTCAAGCCAGATTTCATCGCTGTTGATGGCGGCGAAGGTGGGACTGGTGCCGCGCCGCTGGAGTTTTCCAATCACATCGGAACTCCGCTAGTCGAAGGATTGATTTTCGTTCACAACGCACTGGTGGGTTATGGATTGCGCGACGAAATTCGTGTGATTGCGAGTGGCAAGGTTACATCGGGTTTCGATATTTTGAAACGATTGGCGCTGGGGGCGGATGCTTGCTATTCAGCTCGATCAATGATGATGGCCCTCGGTTGTATCCAAGCCCTGAAGTGCAATAGCAACGAATGCCCCGTGGGCGTTGCCACGCAAAAGAAATCACTGATGAACGGTTTGGTGGTTTCGGACAAAAGCCAACGGGTTGCCAATTATCACCGCGAGACGATCACAAGCTTGTGTGAAATACTCGGTGCTCTTGGGCTTCATCGGCCAGAAGATTTGAGACCCTGGCACGTCGTTCATCGCATCTCGCCGACCAAGATTCGCCACTACGCGGAACTGTACGACTACATCGAGCCGGGTTCACTTTTGAATGAGCCTCTACCAGATAGTTTTGTACGGGCATGCCGCGCGGCGTCGGCACAAACATTTGAAAGTGCAACGATTGAGTAACCATCGTTATCAGCGATCAGTAGCCCAATTCGTTCAAGGTAATTTGCCATTGGTGGCTTGACCGGCCAACGGGTTGCGACCACGATGGCGATCCTATGAGCAAAAAGAAACACAATCGCATTCCACACAAATTTTTGCCGTGGATCGCAGCCAGAAAGAAGTATCGGCTATCCAATATGCACATCCAAATGGCCCGCGAACTGGGAATGAATCCCAAAAAGTTCGAGGGCATGGCGCATACCAAAGGCCGTCCTGACAAAAAGCCCTTTCCTGAATTTATCGCTTCGCTATACGAGCAGAAATTCGGACGATCTGAGCCAGAAGAGGTGAAGTCGATCGAACAGATGGCCGCCGAACACATGCAGCGCCGAGAAGAACGAAAGGCAGCCAAAGTTGCAGCAGAAGAATCGGCAGAGCCTACCGAGGCGAGCTAGAGCGACGCCGCGCGCTGGGCAAAATCGGGTTCATTGCAAAACAACGGGCGCTTCGACGCGAACATGCAGATGCCCAACCGCCGCGACACCATGTTGGTCTGAACGTTTCACAGTGACGATGTAATCACCTGGCTTTTTGTAAGTGTGCTTGGTGATGGCATAACCATCGGCTGCAAGCTTGACTGCGTTACCGTCGGACTGAACCTCGACCGCTGGACTGCCGTCACCAAAATCCCATGACTCCTTTCCGGAAGTTGTGTTGAACGTGCGGACCTTGAAAGTGATGGGATCGCCGGGATGGATGTCGTGGGTTGGATAAAAATTCGGATGAATCGATGGGATCAGTCGATTGGGATGCTCGCGATCAACCACAACCACTACTGCAAAGTCGTACGCAACGTTGCCTGTCTTGTCGGTGACCCGTAGGACTTCGCTGTAACGTCCTGGTTTGGAATAAGTCTTGTCGACGCGTGGGGTTGTGTCTGATGAGCCATCATGAAGTTGCCATTGAAAGCTGGCGACTTCTCCTGAAGCAGCCCACGATCGCGATCCATCAAGCCGTGCCGTTTCGCCAGTAAAAACGACGTGGTGCGGGCGAGCCACTGCGATCACTGGCGGTTTGTACTGTTTCAGATAGGCTTCCCACAGAAACGCATAGCCTTCCTGCGTTCCCCACTTCCCGGATGGCTGACGGCTCTTGATTTCAAAGTGCAGATGCGACCAGCCCCCACTGCCTCCTTCCTTGCCCAACAAACCGATTCTCTCACCCTGCGAAATGATGCGACCCGGCACAATGCTCTTGTCGATTTCCTTCAAATGACTGTAGCGGTAATACCAGCCACGGGCGTCCAGCAGATAAACCACGTCGTAGCGCGGCGAAACCGGTGTGTCTTTTTTGTGTCCTTCAATGACCAATTCGCCTGCGGAGACCACACGAGCATCGGTCGCGGCGACGACTTCAACTAGTCCTTCGCTGCCACCGATATCCAAGCCGCTGTGATAGTACATCGTTCGTTTGCCAGCTCGCTCGCCACCGTCCACGTAAACAGGATCGTTGGCCATCTGCGTGTCAGAGCAGAACCACTTCTGTTTGACCGGGTAGCTGAATGTTCCGGGTCTCAGTAACGGTGAATCGGCCGGCCATAACCGCAGCCGCGCCGCTTTATCCAGTCCCCATGAACTCGGGCGTCCATTCTGGTTGTATCCACTCGTGATCGAGCAATCGATTTTTACATTGCCAATTACCTGAGGCCGATGATAGGTCGCCGAAACCAGCTTTCCGCGCTTCCCGTTGACTTCGACCGTGACCTCGGCCCGACGAACGGCAAATGAAACATTGTCGCGCGTTTCTTGTAAGTCAATCAACTTGACTGTGGCCTGTGAACCGTCACACAACGTTACCGTCGTCGCCTCGCCAAGCTCCAGATCGACAACACGTACAAGCGGCTCAGTGGCGACTGATTCGTCGGCTGCGCTACACGCGGTTGTGCCAAAGCACACGAGTACAAACGCGTGGAGTACGTGAGCATAGATCTTCATGCATATCCCTGTTTTAAGCTTGGTCACATTCTACACGCCGAACTGTGTTGAATTCAACGGAATAAGGGTCGATACGCGTCGATATGGGGCGATAGGGTGGATTTGGGGTTGTAGCTATTGACACCACCTCGGTCGCTTTCCTATAGGCCAACGATGCTTGCTGGATTGTTGCGATAACTTTAGGAAAGTTCAATGAAGAATTCGATTCATGTCTGCCTCTGTTTTGTTGTCGCTTGTATTGCGAACTGCACTGGCACAACGTTCGCGCAAGACACTTATCCATTGCCCGCCGCGAAGACGGCTTCGTTAAAACAGGGCACTCAAGTCGCCCCAGCTGTTCAGCCGGCCGGTGGCGCCGGATTCAATACTGGCCCGGTCATGCCAACCGGGCTGTCAGTTCCAGCACACGCCAAGAATCGCCCTCAGTTCGCGTCCGGTGATAAACAAGTCCGCATCAATGTTCGTTATATCATGCTGGACAACGCCACACGCGCTGCGATGTATGAAAGACTGGGACACCAGAACCTAAAGACTTTTGGAAGCAAAGTACCAATCACTGACGTGGAACTTGGCGACGATGTCAACGCATCGGGCAGCGAAGTAGTCGGCAAGAGTTCGCACATCACTACGTGCATTTTAGAAAACACAGACGTAGCTGAAATTCTGAAGGATGTTTCTGCCAGCGTCGGATCGAACCTCAGTCGTGCCCCAAGTGTGATCTTGGTCGATGGACAAAATGCAAACGTCACTGATTTAGTGCAAAGACCATTTTTGGTCGACCTAAAACGTCAAGACACAGCGCAGGGCGCAGTCCTCAATACGGTTACTCAAGTCTTGGATGAAGGCACATCGATCAAGCTGAAGGCACAGATCAAACCGCCAGGACGCATCGACTTGAGCAGCGAACTACGCATATCAAAACTGATGGGTGTTGAGATGCAGCAGATTTTTGGAGTCTCTCCAAAGACAACCAAAGTCCAAGTCCCTGTTCACCAACAAGTCGTCGCACAGGTTAATGAAAACTTGGCTGTGGGGCAGTCGCTGTTGATCGATCCGTACGTAAAGCACGAAACTCTAATCACCGTGGATGCCGATGTCCCGGTTCTGTCAGGCGTTCCTTATGTCAAGAAACTGTTCAAGAACAAATCGGGCGCAAAGGTTCAGCAGAATTTCATTGTGTTGCTTGAACCAATGATCGAAAAACCAAAGCAAAGTTCGGCTCAGCCTCAGCAATAATCAGATTCGACAAGCATTGGTTTGGGTAACCCGAAGCGTTAGTTTTGGAGTTGCCCTTTTTAAGTAGGCCGGACCGAGCAAACGCCGCAATTGCCGGAACTTCGGACGCAAGTAGAAAGGTCGTTGATAGTGTAATCTCTGCGACACAATGGAGGCGTTTGCGCTGTTCCGGCACGTATTGCGTCCTTGGTCCGGCCTACAACCAAACACCACATCAAAAAGCGTGAGCGAGGGACCGAGTCAAGATTGATTACGATCCTCAATTTTCAAACTTGGGATCATTCACCGAGCCTGTCAAAAATCGAACGCATGGCTTCAGCTTCAAGCCTTGCTCGTTCTTCTGAGTCATCGATATCCAGCGGATTCAGGTCAACACGATGCCTGAACAGATCGATCGGTTCGAATTGCTCGAACCCGCGAACTTCTTCAAAGGCTCTTGCGATCCGAACCTTTCCATCCTGGTCGGTTAGTTGGACCATGTCGTCGGTCGCACGCCATTGGCTGTCCGTTTCGTCGCTGTAAAGACTTGCGATATCGTCGCCACCAGCCACTGCATGTGCTTCCACGGATGAGAATCCGCGTGCACTGGCAAAGTACCCTTGGCTGCTGATGCTTGTTCGCGATGCAGAGATGCTGAGTGTGTCATTGGCGGCTGAGTCATAAATTTCAGCTACGTCATTACCCCCCGCGCCAGCGTACGCATACACCCGTTCGAATCCATAGGCCAACCGAAAAGCATCTTCACCGCGAAGGCTGGCAAACTGCGGTCGCACCACCAAGTGGTCGTCGCCAACACTATCATTCAAGAACGCTGTATCGCTACCACCGCCGGTCGCGTGCACGAAAACTCGTGACACACCGACGACTTCATATTGAAAGCCCACGCCTGACAATTCGACTTCGTCGGCTGATGATTGCAGTGTGTCGTCAGAGCTGGAATCAAATAGGGTTGCTCGATCCAAGCCGCCACCGCCGGCGAACCGGATGTTTTCAAAGTTCAGTAGATCAATCGCGTATTCGTTCGTTGTCAGAGTGCTAAGCCCCTGATCCGGCCGCGCAATCAGACGTTCTGCAGAATCGGAACCCAAGATTTCGATCATGTCCGCGCCGGCTCCCGCGTCAATCCGGATTGGAGTCTGTGGATCGATTTGCTCAAGCGTTGTCGTCACACCATCAGCTGTGATTTGGATACCCTCACGCAGATCGAGTTGGATCTGGTCGCCAGCGGTCGTTCCCAAAAACTGATCCGTTCCTGTGTCTTCAAGCTGATCGGTGGGTTGCACAAAACTCACGGCCTCGTGCAAATCAACAACTTGATATTGAAAGCCCGATTGCTGATCAACCTGTGATGTCAGCGAGAGACGTTCAAGAATCCGTTCAGGCGTGGCTTCCAACCCTTCGTTTGTCAAGGCTTGCCGAACCAGTACAGATGCCGCTGCGACTTGCGGCGTCGCCATGCTGCTGCCATCCAACTCGCGCGTGTCATCAAAGCTTCCGTCCCAACCGAAAACGTGTTCAGGCACCGCGCTGCGAATTCCTTCACCCTGCGCTGCCAGGATATTGTTGCTGCGCTGTGAAAACTCGCTTAGCAAACCATCATCACCAATTGAAGCAACCGGAATCACATTTGGGTCCGACGCGGGATATAGAACTTCGCTTTGGCCGGTGTTGCCATAGTTGTTTCCGGCGGCAGCAAAAACCAAAATTTGGTCTTCCGCCAAGGCTGCCAGTTCGTCGGACAACACGTCTTGTGCGGTCAGCAAGTTTTCTTCGGTGACAGCTGCTCCAATAGAGAGATTCACCGTTGTGATTGGTGACGCGAACGCATCTTGGTTTTCGTGAACCCACTGCAACGCTTGTTCGATCCATTCCAGCTTGCCGAATCCGTTGTCATCAAAGACCCTCAAGGACACAAGGTCAGCGCCAGGAGCAACTCCAATCCCTTCGCCCGCCAACAGCCCGGCGACGTGCGTGCCATGATAGCCCGATGGCCCATCGTCGTACGGCAAGTCATCGTTTTCCGCGATGTCCCAGCCTCCGACAACTCGATAGCCAGGTCCGAAACCTGAGCCAAATGCGTTATGGTCCCACGCGATGCCGCTATCAATCACGGCAATCGTTTGACCGGATCCATCCAGACCCGTTTCAGCGCGCAACTGCTCTGCTTGCGCAACCAAGTCCGGTTGCTGGCTCGTATCTTCCAGTTCAACATCCAAACCAATTGCTTCTACAAGCAATTCGCCCACAATGCTTGCTGACAGGGCAAGACGAGTTTCACAACTCTGAATCTGCCCAGCTAGCGGTTGTTTTCCCAACATCTATTCGTCCCCTTTGCCTTTACCTTGCGAAACTCTAGGTCGCATAGTCAGGCATCGTCGTCATAACCCAACCTTCTGGGGTTCCGTTCGAATTGTCCACTCGGGTGCGACGACACATTAGGAGTAGTCGTTAAATCCCAAACTACCTTCACGCGTATCACATAAGGCAACAGCCCGATGCCCCTGCGGAAACTTTGGAACTCAATCCGTGGAACTGGAAGCCAACCCGCCTCCAGCGGGAACGATGTTCCTAACAAACGGCCAACAAAACCATCAAACAATGCACCCGAAAAGCGCCGCATACTGAGCGCGATTTCCGGTGGCCCTCACGCTGCCTTGTGCAAGAAAATCAAGTCGCTGCGCGCCCAGAAAGTCCTTGAGGTCGGCATCGGTGACGGAACTCGCGCCGCTGAAGTCATCCGAACACTGCGTGCTGCGAATCCTGACGGCCTGATTCAATACAACGTGATCGACCAATTCGAAATGTGTGGTGGCGAGATCACGCTCAAGGCCTATCACCAACAATTGCGATCAATCGGGGTCACGCCGAATTTGATTCCCATGCCTTTGCCAGTGGGAATCCAACGAATCGCCAATACAGTTGGTGTCGTCGATTTGGTGCTGCTGGACGGTGTCGAATTGACTTCACAAGAAGCAGTGTTGGATCCGCGCGTGGTCTCACCAGCAACGACTGTCTTGCGAATCGATAATGGGACGTGGAATTTTGTTCAACAAGTTAGCGAGCCAAATCGGCGAGCGGCTTAGCCATTAAGGGCGTTAAGGGGTAATCGGACGCCAAAAGTGACTGTATTGCCAAGTCTGGCGAAACTGCTTTTACAATCAAGCGTTTCTCGAACCATAATATTCGTGGGTTGTAAACTAGGATGCCTGTACAGATCACGCGTTCTAGTGAGACCCAACCGTCGATCAACCAACAGCCGTAGGGCAACAATATGTGTGGAATAGTCGGATACATCGGAAGTGAAAACGCGAGCCCGTTCTTGATCAACGGTTTGCGTCGGCTGGAATATCGTGGTTACGACAGTGCTGGCATTGCTATCCACGGAGGTTCGCAGTTCAACCTGACACGTTCGGTTGGTCGAATCGATAACCTTGTCGCGAGCATTGGTGCGGATACACCTGAAGGCTTTCTGGGCATTGGTCATACCCGATGGGCAACGCACGGAGCGGCTACCGAAGACAACGCTCACCCACATTTTGGTGGCGATGGTGAAGTCGTTTTGGTTCACAATGGTGTGATCGAGAACTTTCAATCGCTTAAAAAAGAGCTGATCGAAAAGGGTTACGAATTTCAATCGGCAACCGATAGCGAAGTCATTGCCCACCTGATTGCTGAAGGCTTGAAGTCAACGCCGCCGACGCCAAAGCAACCCAATATGCGTTACGTCAACGCAGTGCAATGGGCGACTTCGCAGCTGCATGGAACTTACGGGTTGGCAATCGCATTCAAAGAGCAGCCGAACCTGATCATCGCGGCTCGTTTTGGCAGCCCGCTGGTCATTGGCGTTGGTCGTGGCGAACACTTTGTTGCCAGTGATGCTTCGGCGCTTGCTGGCTGCACCGACAGAATCGTCTACATGGCAGATCACCAACTGGCAGTTTTGACGCCGGATGGATTTTCGGTACTGCACCGTGATCAAGGCAAAGTCCGTGTTGATATCCAGCCGCTTGAGGCCGAATCCAACGAAGTAAGCCTTGAGGGCTACGATCACTACATGCTGAAGGAGATCTTCGAGCAGCCGGAGTCGCTTCGAAACGCAATGCGTGGTCGACTGGATACACAAGACGCCACGGCTGTTTTTGGAGGTTTGAACCTCACGCCACAACAATTGCGTGGGGTCGACCGAATCATCCTGACTGGTTGCGGTACAAGTTGGCACTCCGCCTTGGTCGGAGAATACTTGATCGAAGAATTGGCACGTATTCCTGTCAGTGTCGAGTACGCCAGTGAGCTACGTTATCGCAACCCGCCGATTGACAACAACACGCTCGTGTTCGGGATCACACAAAGTGGTGAAACGGCAGATACACTCGCCGCACTCCGAGAAACCAAACGCAAAGGACACCGAACGCTAGCGATTTGCAACGTCGTTGGCAGCTCGATCGCGCAAGCCGCTGATGGTGGTGTTTACCTACACGCTGGCCCCGAAATTGGGGTCGCCAGTACCAAAGCCTATTCATCGCAGTGCTGTGTTCTCGCAATGCTGGCCCTGTACTTTGGACGCATGCGTCACTTGAGTTTTGAGCGCGGCCAAGAAATCATCCAACAAATCCAGCAGCTTCCAGCTGTGATTCAACAAACGTTGAACTGTGATGCCCAAGTTCGTCTGGTCGCCGAAAAGTACAGGGAAGCAACTAATATTTTGTATCTCGGTCGACAATACAACTTCCCGACTGCCCTGGAAGGCGCTTTAAAGCTAAAAGAAATTAGCTACATCCACGCCGAAGGTTATCCCGCGGCCGAGATGAAGCACGGTCCGATCGCCCTGGTCGATGAACACACGCCAAGTGTCTTTATCGTTCCGCATGGAACGACTTACGACAAAGTAATGTCCAACATGGAAGAAGTGAAAGCTCGTGGTGGGCCCATCATCGCGGTGGCCAGTCAGGACGATCCACGGGTCGAAGATGTCGCTGATGACATCATTCGCGTGCCACATACAGCAGAATTCTTACAACCCATCGTCACGGTTGTTCCACTGCAATTGTTGTCATATCACATCGCATTGATGCGTGGATGCGACGTCGATAAACCACGGAATTTGGCAAAAAGTGTTACTGTTGAATAGAAACTTCTTGCCTGGAAACGGCGCTCAACTAAGTTTCCTATAACCTCAATCATTCTGGAATTCAAACTATGAAAACAAGCGGCCTGACCTACAACGCGAAAAAAGCTCTGATGGTGAATATTGGTGACAACGCTGGTACCGAGATTGCGAACCTGTTGTCTCAGATGGCAGCAGAAATCGAAGAGCTGCGTCGTTCAAAAGTAAGCGTGACGAAAATCGTACCGCAATCTGCAAATGAGCCAACCGATATCGAAAATACTGAGCCTGTCTAAGCTAACATCTGCGTGGAATCTGAGTTGCTAGGTGGCGAAACCCGGACCAGATTCCTTGATCGGTCCGCGCGATCGCGCGGATTCTAGTTGCGATGCTTTGCAGCAAGCAAACGTGGCCGAATGTGATGCCATCGGGTATGGGACTTGGCGAAAATCACATCATGTTGTGCACATGCAGCGGCACAATAATCTTGATCAAACCTTCTTAGCACTGCTGCAAATCTCAGTGTGCAAACCTGAAACTGAAATCGCTTTCGTTTCGCTAATACTTTGAAGATGCACCTAGACCTGAAGTAGTTGTCTACCAAGCACGCCGAGAAAAACACTTCGAAAGAAAAGCAGCCGCATACTTGCTTGGAACAAGCTGCGGCTGCGTTAGGCAGGCATGCGTGCGAAAAGCTGCTAACTAACTAGTAACCAAATCGTAGCGATACACCGCTGCGGCCGTATGGAACTCCGCCAAATCCGCCGCCGTAACGAATTCCACTACCACCAAAGCCACCGTAACGAATTCCGCTATTGAAGCCGCCTCTGTAACCACTGCTGTAGCCACCGAATCCTGAAGACCGATAGACTGGCGCTCGGTACCCATACGATGGATAACGATAACTCTGGACAGGCGAATAGCCACGTTGCACGACAACCTGCCGTCCGTAACCACCTCTGTAACAATCGTTTGCGGATGCTTCTTCAGACGACATCACCATGGGAGCAGCAATAATCGCGGTAGCAAATAACATTTTTTTGAACATAGAAAACCCTTCGATTCTTGGACTGGAAGCTCGGAGACATTGGTCGCCGACGCTAACTACTTCTAATGCACGGGGCGCGCCAAACCGTGTCCTCAAGCATGCCATAAAACCGTAAACTGTTACATAGCAATAGCTTAGCAGTCTCAAAACTTAAGCCCTGGAATGCAAAACACCTGAATTTTGTGTTCCAATAGATCACAGTCAATCTGATTTCTAGTCACCAGAACTGCCAATCAGACGCGATGTCAGCCATCTGTTTAGCAGTTCGCTTTGCTCGCCAGCCACTGAGACACGTTGTCCAGAATCATCGATCGCACCATTCAGTGTGCTTTGAAAATCCCTCAGGCGAAGCGTGCACTTAAAACCCCATGCCTGTGTTTCGTCTCCTGCATCGATCAATGCAAATTCATCTGACAAATAATCGCGCGTCGCAATCACGCGGTCGTTCAAGCGTTGATCTTGCACATTCAAATCCAATCCATCCCAAGCTTCTTCGTCATCCACCTTCAGCCCTAGTCCTGCCACGAGCGTTGGCAGGATGTCCGCGTGGATAGTCGGCTTGTTGATCTTTCGTGGTGGTTTCCCTGGAAAGTAAATGACAGCCGGTGTCATGTTTTGGTATTTCGACAGACGCGAACCGTGTCCACACGTTCCATCTTCTAAGAATGATTCGCCGTGATCACCTGTGACGATCGCGACACGGTCTTCCGCAAGAATGGCTTTTAAAAATCCATCGATGCTGCGAGCACTATTCTTATACCGATTCCAAACCATCGGCGCAGACGATTCTGAATACGGGATAGTAAATCGCAAGTCGGCTGCCGGCTGAAAAATTTGGTCGCGAGTGTAGCTGTGGTAGTTCGCGTGCGTCGAATATAGATACAGCACCGCTAGTCGAGGACGGCGCGGCTGATCGCTCGCAAGATCGCTTCGCTGAAGAAATGAAATCGCTTGTTCTGTAGCGCGACGGTCCGAGAGCAACCAATTTCGTTCATGCACCTCAAACACATCATAGTGTTGCTTGTTGACGTAACCTTCCATGCGAAACTTTCTCCAATCATTGTGCCCCGCAAAAAAACCAATTTCATAACCAGCCTGATGCAAAAGCCGATTCAACATTGGACGATTGCGAATCGGACGCGAATACCAAATGGCTTCCAAACCATTGAACAAACCAAACATTCCGTGCGTTGTCGCATTTCCAGTGGAATGATGTTGTTTGCAATGAAGGCCCTTTTCCGCAAATTTAGCAAGCGTCGGCATCACTTCTGGATCAACCAACTCCGGGCGCAATGATTCGATAACGACGAATACGACATCCGGCAATTGCTTGGTGGACAAGTCGTTCTTCTGAATACTCATATCCAACTGGCGTTGGTCCCGTTTCGCCAATCGTTCAATCATCGCCGCGACGTACCCAAATCTCTCGCCGGAATCTTCGACTGCTACTGGTTGTACTGTTTCACTGCGGTAGACTCCAAACACTGCCAATGGATGCCGTGCTGAAGCTACCAATGGCTCCTGCGCATTGATTGCACGCCAAAGCGGCCAAAGTGCAAACAAAAACGCAAGGGCGTAGGGAACGGCAAACAAGAAACAAACAGTCCGGCCTTTCTGTAACCGCATGATCACTCGGCTTGCCACCAGCCAGCACAGTGCAGCGATGATCACAGCTGACACAACCAGCGATACCACAAGCACCCATGATCCAGGGCTAACATGATCCGCTAGACTTTCGCGAAGCTCAAAAGCACGACGAACTTTCTGCGAGAACAAATGTTCTTTGATCCACGCGAACGCAACGGTGTCCAAAACAATCGTCATGCTCAGCAAGGTTCCGCTTACAAAGCCAGCTATCTGTGATGCAACAGGCCAACGCCGTAGTGCCAGCGTGCACAGTGTCGTTATCGATAGAATCCAAAAACATTGACACCACACCCAGCCTGGCGCGGCCACCGGCGATACCGATGTGGTTGCCTCAAGCGGCACTCCTGATGGGTACAGCAACACGAAAGCTGCAACCATCAGCGAACAGAGAAGACAAAACAGGTGTGCTTTTCGTAGCGGCTGTACCGGTGAGTTAAGTGGTGACACAGTTTGCAAACGTAGGTTTGTAGTGGCTAGCGAAGATGCGAGCTTTCCCAATATTGTAGTTCTACTTCTGGATAAGCTTCTTGTGATTGATTTATGTGGCTTGCTAGCAAGAAGTGTGATAATGGTAGGAAATCCCTTGCCAATCGCTTAATCGTTTTCCGAAAGATGCAAAGTGGGCTTTTGCTTTCATAGGGATGTGAAGCGCCTCCTCCTCTCCTCCAACTCCAAACTACCTCTCATGGACGAGATCAAAAACAAACGACTCTTATCGACGCTTGGTCTGCTGTGTTGCCTCTCAGTATCATCTGCGACGGCCGACAATCCAACCACTGACATCGAAGAACAAGCCCCTCGAGCTACCAACCTGCGAACCCTATTGGGCAACGGTTGGAATGTCGTTACCCGCAAGACTCCCCGCTCCCAACCTCTGGCGAGTCAGCGAAAACCAACGGGCGTAACGAAACCATCGGGCAAGCCACATCGCTCGCACTCGGGGCTGGTAACAACGCCGTTGCAAAAAACAGCCAAGCGACCTCCGCTGGTTGTGATTGCGACTCCGGAACAGTACCCGCGACTGCACAGTATCCAGACCGTTCCATCGAACGAACTGGTACCGTTTGTTCGCCAGCGGGCTTCCTTCTCCGATCGTGTAACAGGCGTTCAGGGTCCTTCTCCAACAGAAGTTGACAAAGCACTGAAAGTCGATGGTTTTCAATGGAAGCAGCGAGAACCCGCCGAGCGGCTACAAGAACTCGCTCGCGAACATGGTTTTGGGCTACTAAGCACCGACAAATAGTGAAATGGTTTCTTCGGGCCGTTGCTTTTAAAGTGTCAAGACGTTACTGGTTAGTGATGTCTTGACGTTAAAAAAACGGCGCCGGAGTAATTAGCTTGAACCGCAAACGCTTCTTTCAGTGGCGACTGACCAGTCTGTTAGTCGTGGTCACGGTTGCCGCAGCGATGTTTGCTGTTTGGACCCGCGTCGTGGTTCCTTTTGATCAACAGGCCAAGGCCAAGGAAAATCTGGAGAACGCGACCGAAAAGATCGAAGCAAAGAAATCTTGGCTTTCGTTCATTGATCAAGAGCGGTTCAGCCGTGTTCGCGTCTTTCAATCGCGGACCGGTGACCTTGATGATGCCGATTTATCAGATATCGGCTACCTGCATTATCTGCAATCTTTGGATCTAAGTACCACGAACGTCACCGATCATACCGGGCGATCGATTGGGAAATTGAAGCAATTGAAACACCTGAATCTTTCAGGCACTCGGATTTCCGACCAAGGGCTACCATCGATTGCAAAGTGCACTGGGCTCACAAAGCTGAATCTTCATGACACATGCATCTCCGATGATGGACTTGAACATCTTTTGCCGCTGAAACAGCTTCGCGAACTGTCGCTCAGCGAAACGATATGCGGACCAGGCCTACTGTACGTGGTCAAACTACGGCAGTTGGACAAGCTTGATCTTTCTCGAACAACCGTGGATGACAAAGGGCTTCTGAATCTGGCTGGCTGCACCGCCAACGAGCTACTACTCAAATCAGAAATTCCTGGCACACTCTGCGAAACTCTCGCGAGCATGCCTAATTTGCAAACTGTAAACACTGCCATTGTTGATGCGACCGACTCGGACGTTACCGAACTTGCAAAGTGCAAGCAACTGGAACAGATCAATATTAGCGGTGGAACACTGAGCGATGCATCGATCGCGACGCTGTGCAATCAGTTGCCAGGACTACATGAGCTTGAAGCAGCCGGCGAATTGACTGACCAATCGCTGGCGACAATCGGTGAATGCAAAAGTCTGCAACGCGTTACGTTGGTGGGCGACTTCTCTCCTGCTGCTATCAACGAATTACGCAAACTGCGGCCCAGTCTACTGGTGAGTGCCAAGGCACCATCCACCACCGACAACAGCAAGCCCGAGCATATCGGCAGCATCTATCGCAAGTCCGACAGCACTTACGTACTGTACGACACCATTGGTGAATTGCTCAAGCTGCCAAAGGATGTGGCGTCCGCAGTTCAGTTCTACCAGCCATCTTTTACCGTTGATCTTACTGCCTTGGCAACCGTGAAAGAAGCGACGGACCTGGCCTTCATTGGGCAATACGGTACGACAAGTTTTAGGGGCCCTATGTTCCAATTGACATGGTCGTTGCCACAAGTCAAAGCACTGACGCTTGTTGGACAGTCATGTGACGACGAATTGATCAAACAGATTTATCGGTTTTCTGGCGTGCAACGACTTGTGATCCGCGGGGCCAATATCTCTGATCGCAGCCTGGCTCTTTTGGGGGCACACAAACAACTGCAAGATTTGAGTTTGGAAGCCAAGTACTTGGTGGGCAGTGGATTCAGCGATCTAGCCAAGTGCAAGTCACTACAAAAGCTGGAACTACGTTACTTAAAGATCAACGATATCTATTGGGCTGGTCTGCGAAAGTGTGAATCCATCGAAGAATTGCTGTTTAGTTTTACCAAATCGAATGATGAAACTTGCAAGCAGATTTCGCAGCTGCCAAACCTTCAACAACTGAACTTGGGCAACACAAATATTACCGACCGTGGCCTTGAGTATTTGGGACAGTCAAAAAGTTTGCGTTCAGTTCAATTCGGTTCTGCTGAAGTAACCGTCAACGGACTCCGTAGCTTGGCAAAGTGCAAATCGCTCGAAGTTGTCCGCTTAGGTTCTGTGACGAAGATCTCGGCATTCGATTTGGAAGAAATCAGAACCGAATTCATTGGATTAACAATTGACTGAGAGCGGCCAGATTCCTGGCTGAACCAAAGTGGCCGTCGATCTCCGAGCGACGTAGCCCGACCGAAAAAGCATCCAGTCATATAGATTTGGATCGCACGGGAATGCCCAGCGATGGCATGATCCAATCTTACGATCCGAATTGCACACAGTCCACACGTCGATTCGATCTGTTGTTTCACGGTCAATCGCGATGCTGAATCGGGCACCTTTGCCGGTAACCATCAGCAGGACCTCGCGACGCACGCTGCGCTCTTGTGTGAGATTTGAATTTGCACCGGACCCCTCCCCCGATTGCACCGATAAGGACCCCAAGAGGTATTATTTGGCGCAAATTGTGATACTCATTGCCGTAGACCCCATCAGATATGGCTGACTAGTATCGACGTCATCAATATCGTTCCCGTTGTTGACCGATCAACACACAAGGGTGACATGGACGTAAATCACTTGGCAACACTTTTCTTGATCGGGGTTTTTTGCGCGCCGATTGCATCTGCACATGAACGTGCGGACGACCTAGCGAGAAAATTCGATAACGCCCTCGTCGTCGCTAGTTTGATTGAGGAAGCGATGCCGCTCGCAGACCAATTGGCCCAGTTGGGCTTGGACACTGGCAACTTCGAAACTCGGGTTCGGGGAATGACCCGACAAATGTTCGCAGAAGCTCACTTTGGTCGCTGGGCTAGCAACACATTGATTGACGACATTGAATCACTGTTGCCAAGGATCTCCAACGAAAGCCTAGCTTTCGCCGAGTACCGTATGTTTCACGGATTTTTTCTCGGCATGTACCTGCACCGACATGACGAAGCGATTCGAAGTTTGAACAAAGCGATGTCAATCGCTTCCGCGCACCAAAACGACGAAATCCTTGCAAAGTCTTACTACTTTTTAAGCGTGATTGAATCACAAAGCGGTAAGGGACAATTAGCCGAAGACTATCTCTACCGCAGCATTCTGCTGTTTAGAAAAGTGCAAGACCCGTACTACGAATACGTTGCAAGGGTTCGAATTCTGGACCAGCAACTACTTTCCTATCGCAAGTCAAAAGTGGCGGATTCAGACGTTAGCCGCTTGGCCGAATTGGCCAATCAAATTGAAATCGAATCGCCCTATGCGCTGACGACTGCTGATCGAAACCAACACTTCGAGCAGGTGGTGAGTGACTACCATTTTGTACCAGGTACCAGAAACACCAACAGCATTGCCAAATCAAAGGTTTCTCAATCAGCGGTAATGGTTCTGTTGTCACAGTCGTACCGAGATCGCGAATGGGACCGCGTTGAAGAGCTTGTTCCGTTGGCGATGGAAATCGCTCTGCATTTGCAAGACCCTACTTCCGTCTCTCAAACATACGTCTTTCGTGCTTTACTGTATGTTCACCGGGGCCAGATCGATAAAGCAAATGAAGAAATGAAGCACGCTGTCGATTACCATAAAGAACGCAAGTCGTTCAACTTTCTGGCAGAAAGCTATTTTGAACTGGGGAAAGAAGCGACAGATTCCGGGTACAACGATGCCGCTGCCAGTTACTTTGCCAAGGGCGAACGGCACCTTGAGCGAGCTTCGGCTGGTTACGCTCTTGAGAATGCCAAGTCGATTGTCGATGACATCTTTTATTCTCGTCAACTAAACAACAACCTGCGGCGCCAAGAAAACGCCATTCAGCGGCAATGGTCCATTTTTGTTGGAGGGCTAGTCGCGCTAAGCATTTTGTTCTTGCTGCAGAAAATTCGCCAATCAAAACGTTTGCGAACCGAGTTGCAGGAACAAATCGAAACCCAAACTGAATCGCTTCGTATTTCAAAGGAACAAGCAGAGCGTGCCAACCAAGCCAAGACGGACTTTCTCGCGCATTTGAACCACGAAATACGAAATCCGCTGGCTGCCTTGATTGGAAGTTGTGAGCTTCTGGAACTGAATCTTGGTCAGACCGTCAATCAGGACGTGAGCACTACGATCCGTGCTTGTTCGGAGAACCTCTTGGATGTCGTTGAGGATGTATTGGACTTTACGCGTATCGAGTCCGGCCAATTGGAACTCAACGAGAACGATTTCAAACTTCGTGATATCTTTCTAGCGGTCGAGTCGATCACATCCAGAAGGCTGAACGAAGGTGTTGAACTACATGTCAACTATGACGACAACACACCTGATGAATTGTTGGGCGACGAATCAAAGCTGCGGCAAGTGTTGTTGAACTTGGGATTGAATGCGGCCAAGCATACCAATGCTGGCACCATCAATTTCCATTGTGTCTGGGCTGCAACCGACGCTGATAGCGGGGTGATGCAAATCACGGTCCAAGATACGGGTTTTGGAATTTCGGCTGATCGACTGCCCACTGTCTTTAGCCCCTATCGAACGGACGTTTCAAGACCTGGCACTGGATTGGGGCTCTATATCAGTAAAGCGTTCATCGATTTGATGGGCGGTGAAATAGAAATCAACTCAGAACTAGGCGTCGGAACGACAGTCACAGTTAAGGTTCCACTTGTACTATCTCAAGTCGTAGATCAGCCGATCGTTTTAAAATCCAACAACTTCCAAAGCTACGTATTGGTTGTCGACGACGAAGCAATCAATCGTCAGGTTCTGATGAACCTCTTGGTTGCACATGAATACCCGACCTTGGTGGCACAGAATGGGCGAGAGGCCATTGAAATGGTGCGCCAACACAAAATCAGCACTGTGTTTTTAGATTTGCGGATGCCAGAAATGGATGGCTTTCAAGTGATCTCGCAAATGCGCGGTTTGGCTATCGAGACGCAGCCAAGAATTTTTGCGTTGACCGGTGATGCAACCAAGCCGATTCGCCAGCGTGCTGAACGCGCCGGGTTCGACGGCTTCGTCAGCAAGCCGTATCGAACCACATCGCTGATCAAGCTGATCGAAGAAGCCAATGAGCTTCAACGATCAGTTGCCTAGTGCCACAAAGCCCACAGCTATTCCTTAGCGGCGGCTTCTTTGTTGTTGGCAAAGTCACCCGCTGCAACGCCGATTAGATTTTCGGGCGTGATGTAGCCGCGAATTGCAGAATTGACGCTATCGACCGTCGCCGCGTTGATCCGCTCTTCATACTCGGCTCGGAACTTCATCGTACGATCATTGAAGATCGTACCGAGCAGTGTTCCGGTTAACGCTCGATCATTTGTGCGGCCAACACGTGCCGATTGCAAGTAGGCCACCTTCGCTTTGGCAAGCTCCTCTTCTGTCACACCATCTTTGCGAAGCCGATCAAACTCTTCTCGAATCACTTTCAACACTTTGTCTTTGTTGCCTGGATTGGTAATCGCGTAAACCATGAAGTCCACTCGACTGTCCTTTGGCCGAGCGCCAAGATTGCTGCCAACTCCGTACGACAAGCCTTCTTTTTGGCGGACTCGATCTGCCAAGCGGCTGCTCAGCGAGCCTCCACCAAGGATGAAGTTGCCCAGTACCAAAGACGCATAGACAGGGTCTTCATCTGACATCGTGTACTGTTGTCCCATGAAAACAACGGCGTTCGCTTTGTCAGGCGTTTCGATTGCTGTCGACTCACCTTGGATATCGGTGTTCGCTGGACGATCAATGCGGACATACTTTTCATCCGTGTCCCATCCCTTCAACATCGTAGTGAATCCCTCTTTGATCGTAGCAGGATCAAAGTCACCGACAGCTGTCAACTCACCGGCTTGGCTACTCAAGAACTGCTTGTAGGCTGCTCGAATTTGATCTGCGGTGACTGCTTTGTACATTGCAATTTCTTCCTCGATCGTTTGCACGTACAGCGGGTGGCCCTTGGGAAAAGCACTCAATTGACGCCGCAACGCTTTGATTGCCAGCGCCTGTGGATCGCTAACACTTTGCTCCAAGCTAGTGACGATCTGCCGACGAATCACCTCTAGTTCCGAATCCTCCATGCGTGGTTTTCGCAACATGTCATTGACCAACGCGATAACCTCAGGAAGAAACTCTCGTTTGGTACTGATTGACGCGGTCATCAATCCGACCGTCGTGTTGAACGAGACATTTGCACGCAACCGGGTCAGCTCGTCTCGGATCTGCTGGTAATCTAGATCTGCCGTGCCGCGACCCATCAGGATTCCCATCAGCTCGATTGGCCCGACCTTTCCTTTCAGCGATTCCTCCGTTCCATACCGAAGTGTGAGCGTGACATTGACGGCTCCGCCACGCGTTTTCTTTGGCAGCAGTGCGTACCGAATGCCATCGACCAAGTCACCTCGCTCGGTGCGTTTTTCAATCGCCAATGGAGCGGGGTCAAACTGCTCGCCTTCCTGAACAACCTCTCGGCCCTTGTAGCCATCTAGCAGCGCCACCAAGTCGGGAGCTTCCGGTATTTCGATCCGCTCCGCCTTTTCTGATGGAATGAACAAACCAACGGTGCGGTTGTTGCGCACAAGGTATTTCTCGGCAGCTGCCTGCACCTTTTCTGCGGTCAAATTTTCAATGTTGTCACGATACAAGAAATACAAACGCCAGTCACCTTGCGCTGCCCAATCACTCAGCGAGATTGCGATCCTATCGCTATTCGCCGCAGCCATTTCACGAAACTTCAAGATCCGTTGCTTGGCCCGTTCCACTTCCTGTTCAGTAATAGGTTCTTCGACTAACTGCTTCTCAATTATCTCCACCAAAGCCTGGCGGCACTGTTCCAACGAATTGTCTTTAGGAACTTCAGCAATGGTCATGAACATACTTGGTTCACGCGAGCCATTTGCACTTGAGAAGGCATTCGTAGCGATCTCTGTTTCAACGAGTCCACGATAGAGTCGACCGCTTGGTTGGTCGCTCATGATGTTCACAAGCGCACGCATCGCTGCATAGTCGGGGTGGCTACCCGCTGGAATGTGATATGCCGTTCCAACCAACTGCACATCACCGACTCGTCGGAGCACAATCGTACGTTCACCGTCTTGGGGTGGTTCAACCGTGTATGTCGGATCAATCGGCGTCTCTGGTGATTTCAGTTTGCCGAACGTGTCTTGGATATATTTCTGTGCCGTCTTGGTGTCAAACTTGCCCGCAACAATCAGCATCACGTTGTCGGGGCGGTAGTACTTTCGATAAAAGCGGCGCAAGTTCACTACGGGAACTCGTTCGATGTCACTGCGGTTCCCAATCGTGCTTTGGCCATAGTTGTGCCAGTCAAATGCAGCTGAATGAATGCGTTGCATCAGAATTCCTGTGGATGAATTCTCTCCTCGCTCGAATTCGTTTCGGACTACCGTCATTTCACTTTCAAGGTCTTCACCTTTGATAAAGCTGTTCACCAATCGGTCCGATTCCAGTTCCAAAGCGAACTTGAGATTGTCGTCGCTCGCTGGCAATGTCTCGTAGTAATTTGTACGATCCAACCAAGTGGTTCCGTTGAAATCAGCACCGCGGGAGGTCAACGCTTTGGGGACTTCCTGATGGTCCGGAGTGCCCTTGAATAACATGTGTTCTAGCAAGTGGGCCATTCCAGCTTCGCCGTAACCCTCGTGACGGGATCCAACAAAAATTGTCATGTTGACCGTGACGACTTCTTTACTTGGATCCGGAAACAACAGCACCTGGACCCCATTGTCCAAAGCGAATTCCGAGATGCCTTCGATTTCGGTAATTTTCTTCATGCCCGCATCCTGTGCTGCCACCTCATGTGGAACGAAAAAACTTAAACAACCAATGGTCGCAAAGGCAGTTATCGCCACTATCCGGTAGCACGATACGAATCGTGACAACCAGGATTCCTTGATTGATAAAGCCACAGGTTGACTCCTGCTGGTGAGTGTAGATGATCAAATCAAGATTTTGATTGTACCGATTCACTCCATCAGCGATACGGGCGGCATTTCAGAGTTTCCGCACTCGACATCATCAGCGAGCGTACTGCCGTTCATTCGCACTCAAACGCTTATCCACCCGGTTTAGGTACATGCCGGTATTGCCCACCATTCTGTTCTGCAATTCGCTTCATCCGTGTCTCTCCCTCACGGCTAAAGTACCCAATGGTATGAACGATGCTGACTGGACCAGAGTCACCAAACAAGTTTTCAACTCGATTGTTCTCCTGTAATAGATCTTCGATGCCTTGAGGAAACTCACCATCTGACAACAAGAAAATCACATCCGGGGCCAACTTGATCGAAAACTTCAAAGGATCATACGGCGCTCTTCCTTTGTTCTTGGTGATCGTCATCGCCCATCTACGCAGCGCTTGCTTGTTCGCTGGAGTTGCACTGACACTGCGCGGTTCATCAACACTGGGATCCGAGAGACGCATGTAGTCGGGTTCTGCATCAAAGAAGATGACGTAAAATCGTTGCTCTGGCTTCAGTACGCTGATCGAATTCAACAGTTCCGTGCGCGCCGATTCGAACCCACTGCCCATGCTGCCACTGCTGTCAACAAGATAGACAAAGTGATTGCCACCACCTTCGACACCACAAAACTGAATCTTCGACGACGAATCCGACTTCAAACTCATCGACGCTGCGGATGACTGCGAATTCAATAACTCATTGGATTCTGGCGAAGGTGGCGCTGGTGGTGCGTCGGGTTTGATCTCGGTAACCGCCATGTCGCCCACCGGACTGATCTCATAAGACGTATCACTGTTGGGTTCAGTCGGTTCCGATTGCGGCTCGCTGGTTTCGAACTCGAAAGTCTCCATCACTTTCTCGGAGGGATCTGAAACCGATGCTGATAATGCGACCTGATCTTTGGGATCCGACACGCTTAGGGTAAAGGCTGCCAGCAGCACTAACACTAAAACATGCGCCAACGTGCTGACCAAAAGCGCCGCTGGTGACTTGCGTTTTCGGTCCTGTTCGCCGTCAACCTCCTCCAAAGAATCGATGCCTTTCCCAACAGCTTCGTCGTCCCAGTCGACTTTCGGTGCAAGATCGTCGATTTCAGGATCAATGACTACTGGCGCGAAACTCTCGCTCGGCTCGCTCTCTTCATAGGGGCTTTCCTGCTGAATTTCATCTTCGACCGACTCAGCCAGAAAATGCGGCCGACGTGGTGTCGGACTGGCACCGTCAATTCGATTCGTTGGTTTCGCTGAATCGTCCGGTTCGGTTGTGACTGGCAGAAAAGTTGGTACCGATCGGACGGCCGCACGAACATCATCCCAGCTATTGAAAATCGGATTCGGCTGCGAACCAACAGCTGCGTTTACAGCCGGCTGCGAGACGACTCGATGGGATTCATCAACTCGCTGTGAATCATCGACGCTTGAATGATCAGTTGATTCGACGGTCTTTGCTCGCGCCAATCTCCTAAGCCGTAACTCCAATTCCGCTGCTCGAGCTTCTAGCCGTGCCGCATTGGCTTCACTGCGGATCCTGACTAGTTCCAGCTCTAGCTCGCGGCGCTGTGATTCGTGGTCCAACTCGCCGCCGAAACCGATATCGTTTGAAGCTCTACTGTCGCTCATGGTGCTGAGATGCCCACCGTCCCCTGAATGCATAAATAGAAGGCCTACCTTCGTATGCGTATTTGATAGCGTAAAGCCACCGCTTTCTACCTGTTTTTCTGCTCGACGGGCAAAACTAATTTTTAACGGTCATTTGTTGCTCAAGACTTAAACATTTCTTAACAGAGAGCACGAAATCGAGCGTTATTTCCCATTCTCACTTGCCATCAATCGCCTTTGGCGGGTATAGCCCAATCAGGTTTCGATCACAAACGACTTAGGATGGATTTATGTCGCATTTGCGAACCTCATTCACGCTAGTGGGACTGCTGTTTTTCGCGACAACATCGATCGCGCAGCAAGCCCCGCCTGTGAAAACAAATGTCGGACCAATGCAACTGCCTGCTGGTGCGCCATCGCCCAACAATCCTGTCAATCCAAATCAGCCAATAGCGAATGCGTTTCAAAACCAGCCTGCCAATAATCAGGCTTTGCCCAATAACCCTGTGCGCGCTGTTGCCGGAGCAGTCCCCAATACTCCTCCAAGCCTAAAGAACAATCGGGCCTCCAGTGGATCAAGTCGCGGTGGGAAATTGCCACGAACAGCTGGACAAGAACACCGTGTCTATGACATTCGTCCGTACACCGGCTACTTAAAGCAACACGACCATCCCGAACAAGCCATCGTGGACTGGGTTCTTCGCGAAACCGGTACTGACGTGTGGTTCACAGCACCATTTGGATTCATGAGTGCCGATCGTGATGAACTATCCGTTTACCACACTCCAGAAATGCATCGTGTTGTCGCTGGGATCGTTGAACGTTTCACTGCTGGCGAACGAGATCCTCAAGTCATGAGCCTGAAAATGATGACCGTCGCCAATCCCAATTGGCGTTCGCGGGTTCACCTGTTGATGCAGCATGTCAATGTCGATACCCCTGGCGTACAGGCTTGGCTGCTGAGCAAAGAGAACGCGGCTGTTGTCATGAATCTCGTTCGCCAACGATCTGACGCTCGCCAAGTCCAAGCTCAGGATCTGATCACTCACAACGGTCAATCCGAAAAGATATCCAGCATCCGTGGACGCAATTACGTTCGCAACGTGCGCCGTGCACCCTCTGGATGGCCACCCTATGAACCAGAGACCGGTGAAATCCAAGAAGGCTACAAAATCGAGCTCAGCCCGCTACTAAGTGTGGACGGGCGCTCTATCGACTGCGTGATCAAAGCGGAGATCGATCAAGTTGACAAACTGAAACCTTGTCCTTTGAATCTACCACTGCCAAACAACCAAGTACACCGAACAAAAATCGAAGTTCCGCAAATGGTCAGCTGGAGGTTGCACGAACGTTTTCGCTGGCCAAGCGACATGGTTCTCTTGCTCTCGTGTGGTGTCGTCGCTAGCCCAGACCGCCCACAAGCTGCGATGCCGATCTTCAATCTGGAAGCGATCACCGGCAACACCGCTGGCCGAGCTGATGCATTGCTGTTCTTGGAATACCGAGGCCGTGCATCCGAGAATTTGACCACGACACCACTCACTCCTCAAGTCGCTGGTGCGAGTGCTCCAAATCGAGGCCGATATTAAGCCCAGTGGGTTCAGTTGCCAAAGAGTGCTGAGCGTTCCCGGCGATCCCTATTTTTCGCCGGACACGACTTCCGCGATATTGTGCGCGTGGTCGCGAACTCGCCCATAAGCATTCAGAGTTGCCAAGTAAGCGACACACACGACCGGTGGAATGGATCCATCGGACAGGTCTTCTAAGTGCTTGCGTCTCAACTGCTTGATTTCGCTGCGAATGCGTTTTGACATTGGCTCTGTTTTAGAAAGCACCGTGCTGTTCTTCTGACGCAGCGCTTCGTCGATCACCGTCAAGTACTCAAACAAATGCCCATTCAATTTCAATAGGCCTTCTCGCTGGCCTTTCGTGAAACGGCAGCCATCGCGGCGCAATTTTCGGTCAAACTTATCCATGTTTGCGATGTAGTCACTAATCGACTCGAACTCATCAGCAAGACGTAATTGTTGGCGTGCTTCTTCGGCAGCGGACTGTGGCATATTCGCCGACAGCAATTTGGTAACGAACTCAGAAACTTCGTCTTGTACCGAATCAAGTACTTGTTCGCGATGTTTCAATTTGTCACCCAACGCCTTGTCGGGGCTATCTTGCTCGCGAAGTTGCACAAGCCAATCCAACATCTTGATGCAGCCCTTGCTCATCTTTTCGATTTCTCGTTGGGACTGTTCAATCCCAAGCACCGGTGAATCCACAAACCTGCCGTCCAAGTCCGTCAGTTGAGGTTTTTCCTTGAACTCCTTTGACGGCACCAATCGATTTAGCACGCGCACCAGGAGTGGAACAAACGGCAGGAAAACCAGCGTGTTGCCAATGTTAAACACGGTGTGCGTCGCGGCAATCGCTGCAGTCACGTGGATGTAAGTTTCTTTCCCGTCAACCATGGCTACTTCGGTAACGTCACCCGGAACCAACCATTGAATGAACAGAATATAAGGAGCAAAAATCAACGTAATCCAAAACACACCAGTCAGATTAAAGAACACATGAAAGTACGCTGCTCGCTTTGCATTTGTGGTCGCACCCAGTGACGCGAAGTATGCGGTGATCGTCGTCCCGATATTCTCCCCAAGCACGAGAGCCGCAGCTGTTTCGTACGAAATCACTCCTTGAACCGCCAGCGATATTGTGATTCCTAAGGTTGCAGAAGATGACTGCACTAGAGTGGTTAAAACGCATCCAGCAAGAGCGCATTGAAGCACACCGAGATAGGTGTCTGCCTTGAAAGCCAAAAACCACTCTTCAAAGGACGGCGTTTCCTTGATCACCGCGCACGCATCCTTCATGAGCTCCAAACCAAAGAAGACCATTCCGACGCCCATCAGAGCCATCGCTGTGAATCGCCAACGTTCATGTTTAGAAAACAGGTATACGAATGCGGCGACTCCCAACAGCGGAAGACCGTACTTTCCGATTTTTAAAACTAGAATCCAACCAGTGATCGTTGTGCCAATGTTTGCCCCCATCACGACGCCCACGGCTTGGACCAAGCTCATGACGCCACTGTTGACAAAACCAACGACCATCACAGTCGTGATCGAACTTGACTGAACAACACAGGTAACAAACACGCCTGCAACGATCGCGAACACCCGATTGTTGGTTGCAATACTTATCGTTCGGCGAAGCGAATTCCCGGCAACAGCTTGCATGCCGTCAGACATGAACTTCATGCCAAGTAAGAAAATGCCCAGTCCACCAACAAGTTCACTGAGAAGTTTTGCGATTGCTGATATTTCCACGCTATCTCTCTACTATGACTTGCTTTTCATAAAGGACTGGACACCGGTCATCGGAATTCCAAAGGCGATTCCTCGCCATTGCGTTTCCTTGCTATCGATACCCTGTGGCCGTTACTCTAGCCCTTGAAACGGCTTTGTACACCGGAGGTAATGCTTGCTACATCAATAATTCTGAACGAATCAAGATCTGAGATCTCCCGAGTTGGCAACTGCGGCACTTTTCTCCTCTTCGCAAGAGTTTCCATGCTGGCAGAATCGATCGTCTTTGAAAGTTGATTCTTGGTACGCGGCGTTGGTACCGGCAAGCAACTTTGTGCGCAGGCGACAAAGGCAGTTCACAGCCAAGACTTAGCCATTGTTGTATACACTATTGAACGAGGGCATTTCGGCCCGCACGAACTAGATTTCCAACATCGAACCTGGATGGGCAGACAATGAAACTTCTTTGCACAGGGCTCTTGATCGCTCTCTTTTGTACTTCGCTGAATGCACAAGATGCTGTTAACAAGCGAATTAAATCGACTGTGAAGACGGAAGACAATGGTGACATTTCTCTGACGCAAGAATTCACTGTCAATGCACCTGTGAAGAAAGTCTGGCAGGCATTCACAACGACCGAAGGTTGGCAGGGATGGGTTACTCCTGTAGCGAACGTCGACTTGAAAGTCGGTGGTGTGATCAAAACCAACTACCGCAAAGATGGCAAACTCACCGACGACGATGCCATCACTCTGCACATCATCAATTATGTGCCGGAGCGTTTACTGACATTGCAGGCCGAGCTGGGACCCCACTTTCCCGACGTGTTAAAGAAAAACGAAAAACAGATGTACAATGTTGTCACCTTCGAAGCCGATGGTGACAACAAAACCAAAGTGGTTTCGTTCGGCGTTGGCTACCGCGATACGCCGGAGCTACAAAAGATGCTGAAGTTCTTCGTCGATGCCAACGAGCAATCGTATGTGTCGCTACTGAACTACGTTGAAAAGGGTAAAAAGTAGCGGAAGTCGT
>CAYNNP010000036.1:0-38678 GCA_964398215.1 uncultured Pirellulaceae bacterium
CAACGTTCCTTGACTAAAAATCTCGCTATGGATCTCTTTGTCGTAGACCGGATTGCTACCGTCAGGCATCAATTCCTGTTTCTTCGGCGGTGCGAACAAGCGATCCGGGAATTGGTCGGGCTGAATGACAAGTCCGACGGCTTCTTCCGCTTCTTTTTCCAGGTCAATGACTTCCTTACCTTCGCTACCGACATCCGGCGGATAGAGCATTCGTCCAGCGGCGGCAGCGCACATCAAAATAACAGCGGAAATCACAAAGGCGGGTACCACCAAGATCGACAGTTTTAGTCGTAGTTCGCCCTCGCCTTCGAGCGAACGCCAAAAGAGAACGGCTAGAATCACCAAGGGCAAAATGATCAGGTAACTGACCACCAGCGAGCTACTTGTTCGTGAAAAATAGCTACTGCAAAAAACGCCGATCGCCCCGAACAGAACGACTGAAACGATCAGCCCCAAATAGGCCGCAAGGACTTCGTAAACACTGACGCCTCCCAGCGGCAGACAAAGCACAATGATGGGCAGTGATGCTAAGATCAACATCCCCAAGTGTGTCAACGAAGCGATCATCTTGCCCAACACAATCGCGCCTGGACGCAGTGGACTCGCAAGCAACATCTCGTATGTCAATCGTTCTTTCTCGCCTGTGATCGTGCCCGCAGCAAAACTGGGCGCCATCAAGGACGCAATCACATACTGGCCAAGAAAAAAGAGATTGACAAGCTTTTTGGCAGATGGCGGAGCAACCGTTAAGTCCAACCGTTCGACAGTTGGCCAGGCAATCAAAACAACTGCGGCTAACAACAGTTGATACGCAGCCAGCAGCAAGAACGCTCGATTGGTTCTCAGGTTGACCAGAAGTTCTCGTTGCAGAACCGGATTTTCAAAGATGTACATCGCGCCGAATTACGCCCCAAAACTCAGAAATGGATACTCTGATTGTATCGAACAAACGCCACCTGTTGGCTGCACCACAGTCGCCTGACTTCGGTTTTTGGCGACTGGCCGGAAATCTAGTGAATCACGATGCCCGGAATTGACTGGCCTGATTCCCAGCCTGCTACTCTACGAACTGATTTGAAAGTTGGTTTCGCAGCAAACAGAGAATTGCTGCAAGAATCCATCGGCATCCCATTGGACATCGGGTGGCGAATGCAGCACTAGGCGTGTCGATTCGCAAAAGCTGTCCTTCCAAGTCGCGATCTTGTGGCTTTCTTCACGAATCGTCGCACCATCTGTGATGTAGTCACCCAGCACAAGGCATTCCGGTTCCCACTGTACAACCATGTGCAATTGCTTGATTCCTGAGCGGATCGAGACGGCCTTGGTGATCTGGTCTAGCAAATCAAACATCGGATCCAGCAGCACCAACTCGGCATTGCTCGGCAACTGCTGCAGTGCAGTCTCTAGATGCGGAGCATCGAAATCAACAATTGCGACAACTTCCGAGTACAGGGCAGCCTGTTGTTGGCTAGAGACTTCGGCCCATTCGCTGTCGCCTATTTGTTGCGGCGACTGATTCCGAATCGAGGGTGAAGTAGGTACGTTATTCACAGTTAGTCAATTTTATAAAAGGTAGCAGCCTTGCGGCAGGCGTGAGTCAGTCGCGACGCCGAAAGCCAAAGGTGGACCGAACCACTGAAAAAATAGTTTAGCAGACTTGAAACTCACCTGAATGTGTGATGTCAAATTCGCCCAAATCATCAACCGCCACTCCTGATTGGCAAAGTTCTGGGGAACCCTATATTTGGATGCCCTATTGTCAAATGAAAACGGCGCCATTGCCGACAGCAGTGGTGTCAACAAACGGAGTCCGCCTCACTCTTGCTGATGGCCGGGAATTGTTGGACGGAATGGCGTCTTGGTGGTCGGCGTGCCACGGCTATAACCATCCTGTGATCGTGGACGCTGTCAAAGAACAGTTGCAGCGGATGCCACATGTGATGCTGGGTGGAATCCAACATGAACCAGCAATGCGACTTGCCAAACGTCTGGCCGGCATATTGCCTGGGAAATTACAAAGAGTCTTCTTTAGTGATTCGGGGTCCGTCGCCGTCGAAGTTGCCATCAAGATGGCGATCCAGAGTTGGTACAACCGAGGAAAGCCCAAAAAGAAACACTTCGTTTCATTTCACAACGCGTATCACGGAGACACCACTGGCGCAATGTCCTTGTGTGATCCGCAGCGCAGCATGCACCAGCTATTCAGTGGTTCGCTGTTGCAGCAATTTTGCAATCCGATTCCACATACGCCGCAGCAGCAGACCCACTTGGCCAGCTGGCTAAGAAGACATCGGGACTCAATCGCAGGAGTCTTTATTGAACCGCTAGTGCAAGGCGCTGGAGGAATGCGATTTCATCAACCCGGTGTTTTGCATTTCCTGAGACAGATCTGTGACGAAAATGATCTGCTGCTGATTGCCGATGAACTCGCGACGGGTTTTGGACGTACAGGCAGCATGTTTGCGATCGACCAAGGCCAAGTGGTGCCAGACATCATCTGCTTGGGAAAAGCGCTGACTGGAGGCACGATCGGAATGGCCGCAACGGTTGCGACTGAAGATCTGTTTCAGACATTTTACGATGATGATCCGGCCAAAGCCTTGATGCATGGACCAACGTACATGGCCAATGCACTGGCTTGTGCTGCCGCAAACGCTTCGCTGGATTTGTTTGAATCGGAACCACGAGTCAAACAAGCTCTTGATATGGAAAGCATCTTGCTAGAGGGTTTACAAGAGTGCAAAGATCTACCAATCGTCGTTGATGTGCGCAGCAAGGGAGCAATCGGCGCGATCCAAGTCACTTCGCTGGATCGGCTGGACGAACTACGTTCAAGATTCGTTGACGCGGGGGTTTGGCTTCGCCCATTCGGTGACGTAATCTACATGACTCCGGCTTTGAATATGGATCAAGCCGAACTAGAAACATTGTGTAGTACCACTGTCCGAGTTGTGCACGACTGGGCAAAAAACGGATAGAGTTTCATGCACCGCTACTCCTGGTATCTTGCCGCTTTCGTTTGGGTTTGCTGGGCCATTGGCGTTTACCTTTTTGTAGACGCAAATGTCTTTGCGACCGGCTGGCCAATTGCACCAACGATGTTGGTAGGAAGTTTCATTGCTGGATCGACAAGCGCCGGCGGTGGCGCGGTTGCGTTTCCGGTGATGACATTGCTTTTTGGCGTCGACCCACCCATTGCTCGTGATTTCTCCTTGATGATTCAATCTGTTGGGATGGGCGCAGCATCGATAGGGATCGTCTTGATGTCGATTCGTGTCGAATGGAAAGCGATCATCCTTTCCAATCTCGGAGGAGTCCTTGGCATCTTGATCGGATTGCAAATCTCAGCTTCTTGGCCGCCAGCGTTTACCAAAATGTTCTTTGTGTCATTGTGGCTTGCGATCGCTTTGGCGCTATATTTGATCAATCGAGGTGGTCGAGATGTTGTGCAAAAGATCGACAAGTATGATGGCCGAAAAATTGCGGCGTTGTTGACAATCGGAGTCGCAGGCGGCACGGTTTCTGGCATGACGGGCAGCGGTCTGGATATATTGACGTTCGCCGTACTAACGATGGCTTACCGGCTGAATGAATCAGTTGCTACACCAACAAGTGTTGTGATCATGGCGATCAATTCGCTGGTCGGCGTTTCCATTTGCATGTTCGGCAACAAGCTTTCTACTGAGTCGCTGACATACTGGTGGTGCGCAGTTCCCGTGGTCGTGATCGGGGCGCCCTTGGGAGCCTGGTACATCAAAAACAAAACACGCGAAACGGTGACACGGTTTTTGTACGTCAGTATCCTGGTGCAGTTCATCGGTGCAATGTTGATTGTACCGCAGTCCATTGGCACTCTGTCGCTGGTAGGATGCGTGGTTCTAGCTGGCAGCAGTCTGTTCTTGTGGATGAATCGACTGACTAGCAATAACGTGCCAACCAGCACGGACTAACGTTCAAACGTCGGTTCGCGCGGCGCAGCTCTCATGGAAAGTCCAAACAGGGCAGGGCAGGGGAGAGCAGGGAAGGGTGCGTTGGTGTTCAACGGCACAATAGATATCGAGCGACATCGACGACATGAGCTTGAGCAGCATCCACTTCCTGGCATGTAACGGTGCCTAAGTAGTTGATTTCGTTGCCAAGTCTACGAACAGCATGCGAAGTCAAATGGCGCCGCACGTGTTGCTTCAGATCTTCGCTACTTTGCTTCAGCGCCATTGCCCATATTCGGTGGTCAATGTTACACAAAAGTCGCCGCATCGCCCGATCCGATGTCGATGCGAGGTCCTGGAATCCAAATCGGCAAGCGGAAATTCGTTCTGCTGCCGCCAAGTCGATCTTCTGAATCCGCTGCAAAACGCAAGCTTCAAATTCAACATCGCAATGCTGCAAGATCTCTTGCACCTTTTGTGAACCGCCAACACGCGAAAGCTGCTGTAGCCGTAGATAGACACCCGCGCTGACATGGCGAAGCGTTTCAGCACTCGGTGGACGCAAGGACTCGAGAGATTGACGCACTTTGCGACGTACGATTGGAGGCCAGCCTGAATATGTCGAGGGAACACGACTAGCATTCATTTGGCTCAATGTGATCGCAATTACCTTGGCCGGCTGGTTTGCCAGTGCCGCGCCGATTGCGGTCGTAGAGAAATCTTGAAGAAATCGAAATGCGAAGCCGGCTGACATGGTTCGCAGAGACCCAAAACGTAAGGTGTTTGTTGACCTAGTTAGCGGCTGGACATTTTGCCGCCGCCAAAATCAAGCGAGACAGAAACGCCAACTGCGGCCATGCTGACTCTCACGCACGCTGGAGAGCCCTAACCGCACCGCACTGTTTACTTAATCGGCAAACTTTACCGCTGGGATCAGCAAAAGCTAACGTTTCTTGTATGTCATTTGCATGATTTTCACGGCCTTGTCGGATCCTGGGATTGGCATCGACATTTCAAAGATCTTTGATTTTGGGTCGGTGTAGGTCATCGCAATGATGTAGGTCGCTTCCCCTGATCCGTCCATTGCCATGCCGGTAACCTGGTACGTCATCTTGTTGTTCTTTTCGTCGTACGTGCCTTCCATCGTAGCGCGAAAGGGCGACGTCGATTCGTGCCAAGTCCCAATGTATTTTTTCTTAATTGGGTCGTACCCGATCAGCCCATGGCCAGCTACTTGCTTGCCCATGTACTCGTATTTCATGTGACTGATCGACCAAAATCCGCCCATCAACGTTGTTGTATCAACACCTTTGGATTTTGTTGACGGCTGGCCTGGACCAGCCAACCACATTTCAATTTCGACATCCCAGACGCCAACATCTTTTTTCAAGATCTCATGCTGCTTTGTCGGCTTGGGCATTTCCTCTTGAGCTTGTGTGGTTGTGAACAAGCAGGCGCAGATCAACAGAAAAGGAAGTTTTCGAGTCATTTCGGAATCCAAGAAGGGAGTAAAATCGAGACGTAATTTGCTGAGCCCCAAAGTGTAGTCAACGCAGCATCAGTCGGCATCGTTTTTTGGAACAATGAATTGCCGAATCGCGTCGGGTAGCAATTCGCATTCCTGTTCAAAGACCATTGCGGCAAGGTCTTCTGGGGTATCGTTAGGAAGCACATCAACCGCGCGTTGATTGATGATCGGGCCATGGTCGTATTCGTTGTCAACATAATGGACCGTGCAACCGCTGATCTTCACACCACGATCGATAGCTGCCTTATGTACTCGCAAGCCGTACATTCCAGCACCACCGAACGCCGGTAACAGCGAAGGATGAATGTTGATGACGCGGCGATCAAAGTCTTGTGGAATCAAAACGTGTTTTAAGAATCCGGCCATGACTACGAGTTTCGCGCCACTTTCTCTGACTGGGCCGAACATCGCCTCGCTGTACGCCTCGTCGCTGGCATACTTGCTTTTCAAAATGACTTGCGTTTCGATCTCGGCGTCTTTTGCGATTTGCACTCCGCCGACTTTCGAACTACTGCTAATCACCAATCGAATGTCGATCGGAAGCCCAAACGCATTCTGGTGTTCTAGCAGATTGGCTAGCGTTCGGCCGCCACCGCTTAGAAAAACCGCAATGGGCAGATTGCTTGGTTCTTCATTCATCATCACACCACTCTTTGGACATAGATATTACCAAGATCTGTTTCGGCCGCAGTAACCCCCGAAATAGGACCTAACGTCAGCTTATCGCAAAGTGTTTCATCGCGGATCATTTGTCCGTGCGTTTCAACTGCGGCAAGCGTATCGGCTTGTTCAGATTCGACCCCCACCAGGATACGATCCGTATACTCGCACCCAATGTCTTTGCGTTGGCTTTGAATATTGCGAATCAGGTCTTTGGCGACACCTTCGATTCGCAGTTCGTCGGTGACTTCCGCGTTCAGGACAACAACGCAACCCGAACCCTGAGCGGCCGCCCAACCATCGCGTGCTTGCAACCTGACTTCGATATCTTCGTTGTCCAATTCGACATCGCCATCTGGCAACGACAGCTGAACGCTTCCATTTTGCTGAAGCTGTTGAAGCAACTGGTTGCCATCCGCTTCAGCAAGCGCCTTTTTAACAGCAGGGACTTGTTTGCCGACCTTTGGCCCAAGCCGTTTGAAATTTGGCACAACGTTGTACTGAACGTATTGATCTCCGTCGGTGGTATAGTCAACAGCTTTGACATTCAGTTCTTCGCGAACAAGATCATCGTGGCTTTGTAGCCATGCGATTTCTGAATCATCGGAAAGCACAACTTCGACCTTTGACAACGGCAACCGCACTTTCAGCTTGGCTTCTGCTCGGGCGGCTCGTCCCAGCGATGCGATTTCACGCAGCAGCTTCATCGACTTGGAAAGTCCCGCATCGATTTGCTGGGCGTCTGCGGCCGGATAATCGCAGAGGTGAACGCTCTTGAGAGTTTTTCCACTGAACGGCCCCGTGAGCTGATGCCAGAGTGTTTCGGCAAGGAACGGCACGAACGGCGCGATGACTTTCGTCAATTGCAGCATGCATTCATAAAGCGTCCAGTATGCGTCTAGCTTCTCCGGTGATTGTTTATCGCTCGCCCAAAAGCGGTCACGACTTCGGCGCACGAACCAGTTGCTCAAGCCGTCCACAAATTGAGTGATCGCCTGGCACGCATTGTAGTTATCCAGTGCGTCCATTTTGGTGACGACTTCGTCGATCATCTGATTCAGTTCCGACAGAATCCATCGATCGATCTCCGTACGTTCGGACACAGGCCGATAGCTTGGCGACGACTGCAAACTGGCAGGTGTCAATTGATCGTCAGCCCCAGTCGCAGTCGTTGGATCGAATCCATCGATTTCGGCGTAAATCGTAAAGAAGCTGAACACGTTCCAGGTGCGCAGTAAAAATTCTGGAATCGATTCTTTGATAGCGCCGTCAGCGTAGATGATCGAATTCCAAGGTGCTTGGCCAGCAAAGAAATACCACCTGAGCGCGTCCGCACCGTAGCGGTCAAAGATCTCTTGAGGGCTGCGGTAGTTCCGCTTGCTCTTGGACATCTTGCCGACTTTCTTGCTGAAAGTTTCGTCGGGAAAGTCCTTGGTTTCAGATTCTTCGAGCAGCAGCCGTGCCGGTTTTGCGTTGTTCTCATACCACTGCGAAAGCATCAGGCCCAGTACGATGCAATTGCGAAACGGATGTGGATAACCCAAGTCTGACATAGGCGTCTTGGTCACCGCATCAGCCCGGTCACCTTCATAGATCTCGCTGCCTTCGCCAAACAACATCGTGCTGATTGCAAGTTGGCTATAGAACCAACCGCGCGTTTGGTCGAGTGCCTCGCTGATGAAGTCGGCCGGGAACTGATCCTTGAAATCCTCTTCGCCTTGATGTGGCCAACCCCATTGTGCGAACGGCATCGCACCACTGTCGTACCAGCAGTCGATGACTTCTGTGACGCGTTTCATTCGGGCGCCGTCGGCGAACGGCGAAGCATACGTGACTTCGTCGATATACGGTTTGTGGACGCGTAGATCATCGGCGAGCTCCGGGTTTGCCGCTTTCGCATCGGTCCAAACTTCGGTCCCCTGGACATCGGGTTTGGCCAACAATTCGTCGTAGCTACAAATGGCTTCGCCTTTGCCCGTTTCGCTGCAAACCCAGATCGGTAGCGGAGTTCCCCAGTACCGTTCGCGCGAGAGCGCCCAGTCGACATTCGACTCCAAGAAATTTCCGAAACGCCCGGTTTTGATGTGTTCGGGTAACCAGCCGATCTGACTGTTATTCTTTAGCATCAGATCGCGAAACTTGGTGGTACGGATGAACCAGCTTTCGCGCGGAAACTGGATCAACGGATCATCGCTTGCGCGCCAGCAGAACGGGTAGTCGTGACGATACTGATCCAGCAACAATAGCTTGCCCGATTCGCGGAGCATTCGAGAGATCGGTTTGTCGGCGTCTTTGACCCAAACGCCTTTTTGTTCGGGAAAGTCATCAGTGAATTTCCCATCCGGCCCGATCGCGCACAGCAATTCAAGCTTCTCATCTTCGACAAACCGTTTGCTCTGTTCGACCAAGACATCGTGATCGACTTCGCCAAACGCAGGTGCTTGATGGACGATACCACTACCAGAATCAGTGGTCACAAAATTGGCATCCACAACGCGCCAATACTTGTGCTGCATTTCGCCATTGAGCAATTCGCCTTGCGGGTCTCCCAATGAATCCCGGTAGTGCGAAAATGGTGGCACGTAGCGTTTGCCCAGCAGTGATTCACCGGTGACTGTTTCGACCACGGGCAATTCGCGTTTGATTTTGGCGGCGATGGTTTCAACCAACGCAGAAGCGATCACCAATTCACCACCGGTCTCGTCATCGCGAACGACGCTATATTCGAGCTTTGGATTGACGGCGGCAAACGTATTGCTTGGCAACGTCCATGGCGTCGTCGTCCAGACCACCAGCGATCGGCTGGGTTGATCCACCAACGGAAACAAAACATAGACGCTTGGGTCGGCAACTTCACGATAGCCTTGGCCAACTTCGCCAGCGGAAAGTGCTGTGCCGCCTTGTGCCCACCACCAAACGATCTTGTGGCCTTGGTACAGCAAGCCTCGGTCGAACAGATTCTTGAGGCTCCACCAAACGCTTTCGACATAGCTTTGATGATAAGTCACATACGCCTTTTCCAGGTCAACCCAGAACCCCAGCCGCTGTGTTAGCGTTTGCCATTCTTGCATGTAGCGCCAAACACTCTGTTGGCACTTTTGGATAAACGGCTCGACCCCAAAGGCCTCGATGTCTTCCTTGCTGTGGATACCGAGTTCCTTGCCGACTTCGACTTCGACGGGCAAGCCGTGCGTGTCCCAGCCAGCCTTGCGTTCGCAGCGGAAACCACGCATCGTTTTATAGCGTGGAAAGACATCTTTGATGCTGCGCGTCAGGCAGTGGCCCGGGTGCGGCATGCCGTTGGCGGTCGGTGGGCCTTCAAAGAAAACGAAGGAGGGGGCATCCGCTCGGCGGCGCAGCGATTCCTTGTAAATGTCATTGTCTTCCCAAAACTCTAAAATCTTCTGTTCCAACTCAGGAAACTTGGGGCTTCCCTCGAACTTACGAAATGGGCTAACAGGAGTAGACATCAACAGTGCTTAGATGTGGCGGAATTCGTTTGATTTTCAAGAGCGAAAAAGAACGCTCGATGTTCGGACGCCAGCAAGTTTCTTTGCCATGGAATCCGAATCCGCAATTGTAGCGTTCGTTTCAGAATTGCAGTAAGGGTACGTTTTTCAGCAGCAAAGCCGAATTCCCGACGCTCGAGCGTGTTCACATTGGACAGCACCCGCCCAACGACACATACTCCTAAGATGATTAACAGACGAGAAACCTATCGATACGTGCTGCCGTTTTTGGCTGCTTCCAGTGTCTTGCGGGCCAGTCCAGCGGAAAAACCTCCGCTGAAGTTTGGTGTGATTGCGGACCCTCAGTATGCGGATGCTGATTCACGTGGTTCGCGATTCTATCGGAATTCATTGAAGAAATTGCGGCTCGCAATCGACCAATTGAACCAACAGCCGCTGGACTTTGTGATCACTCTGGGTGACACCATTGATCGGGACATTTCGAGCTTTGACAATATCATCCCGCTATACCGTCGCAGTCAGGCGCCAGTAAAGTTCTTGTTGGGCAACCATGACTTTGAAGTCGCCGATGGCGAACAACCAAACGTCTTGGACAAACTTTCGATGGAAGCACCGTATTACAGTTTCCAAGAAAATGGCTGGCGAATTGTGGTTCTGGATGGCACTGAGATGTCGACGTACCGCCACCAAAAAGGCACCAAAGAACACCTCGCTGCGCTGGCAACATTAGAAAAACTAAAGCAGCAAAAGCGCCCTAATGCCCAGTCGTGGAACGGCGGGGTTTCCAACACGCAGCTCCAGTGGCTAAGCCAGACTTTGGCAAAGAGTGAAAAGGCTGGAGAGAGTGTCATTGTGTGCAATCATTTTCCGTTATTGCCCAATGGGGACGCTCATAATCTCTGGAATGCTGACGAGGTTTTGAGTTTGATCCGAAAGCACCGGGGAACTGTGAAAGCGTATTTCAATGGGCACAATCACAAGGGGCGTTACCTGCAAGATCAGGGCACCCACTATTTGAACTTCAAAGGCATGGTCGAAACGGCCGAGACCAGTGCGTTCGCAACGGTAACATGCCTGGCAGACCGAATCCTCGTGCATGGTTACGAAGCCGAACCATCGCGGAACCTGACGGACGTTGCAAATTGAATCTTGCTGCTGCGTTAGCCTCCATGTTTGGGCATATAGTAAGTAGAATGTTCGCTTGTGTCGCGACTTGTGCTCCGTTTTCAAATGTGGACAGCGGCTTCCGGTCTTCCGAATGCGGCAAGGTTCGACCGACACAGTGAAAGCCTATCCCAATAGATATTTAGTAGAGAATTTCATGCGTAGTTTCTTGTTATCGATGTTGGTGTTGCTGAGTCTTTCGACGACACATGCCGAAGAAATGATTTGTCGATACTGCCAACAAGCTGGGCAACGGCTGCCACTGGGAATCGATCTTGATGGCAAGCACCACTACGCGCCTGACCGTCAGGTCGACGTGCTGCACATCAAACTAGATGTAACGCCGGACTTTTCCCGCCGCACTGTCTCCGGCACCACCTCGATCACAGCCACGCCGATTTCCGAACCGGTCACACTTCTGCGTTTGGACGCCAAGGATATCCATGTCAAAGAAGTGCGCTGCGACCAAGTGAACGTCGCCGATTTCGTTTCTACTCGTGATGAACTTCAGATATTGCTTGCCAAACCCATCGCGCCGGGCCAAAAATTCACCGTTGAAATCGACCATCACGCGCAACCCATCGCGGGGCTGTACTTTCGCACGCCGGAGATGGGGTACCCTGAGTCCGACACACACATTTGGACCCAAGGCGAAACGCACGAGTCACGTTATTGGTTCCCATGTTTCGATTATCCGAATGAACGATCGACTTCCGAGGTCATCTGTCATGTCCCACCGAAGATGACGGTCTTGAGCAACGGAAAAAAAATTAGCGAAGCCCGTGACGCCGACGGACTGAAAGTGGTGCGTTGGCTGCACGAGAAACCGCACGCCAACTATCTGATCTGCTTGGTCGCCGGGCACCTTGAGAAACTACAAAAGCAACATCGCAACATTCCACTCGGTTTCTACACGCAGCCAACCTTGTTTGCGCACGCAAAGAATTCGTTTCGCGATACGCCAGACATCATGGCCTTCTTCGAGCAAGAGATCGGCGTGGATTTCCCCTGGCCCAAGTACGACCAAGTGACCATTCGCGACTTCACCGCTGGCGGGATGGAGAACACGACGCTTACCACGTTGTCTCACGGTACCATTTTTGCCGAGGCGACCGAAAACATTCGCTCGACACGACGGTTGGATGCCCACGAGATGGCGCACCAATGGTTTGGTGACTATGTGACGTGCAAGGACTGGAGTCACCTTTGGCTTAACGAAGGTTTCGCAACCTACTACACACATCTCTACGAAGGCCATAAGTTCGGACGCGACGCAATGTTGTACGGACTGTTCCGAGACGCCACCAACCGGATCCTGACTCAAAAGAACGATAAGAAACCGATCGTCTACAACGGTTACAAAAATGCAATGGAGCAATTCGACTATCGGTCATACCCCAAGGGCAGCTGGGTGTTGCACATGCTAAGGTCACAGCTTGGCCCCGATTTGTACCGCAAATGCATCAAGGCGTATCTTGAAAAGCATGCCCTGACAAGCGTCGTTTCGGATGACCTGCGTCAAGTGATCGAAGAACACAGCGGCCGATCGATGGATCGCTTTTTCGATCAATGGGTCTACCACCCTCGACATCCCGACCTAAAGATTTCATACAAGTGGATGCCAAAGGAGCAGTTGGCCAAGGTCACAATCAAACAGACTCAAAAGGTCGACGACAACGTGCTCTTGTATCGATTTCCAACGAAACTACGGTTCATTGTCGATGGCAAAACCGTCGACCACGAAATCGAAGTACGTGAAACCGAAGAAGACTTTTATGTCACGCTCGATGCCCAGCCTTCGGTGGTCCGGTTCGATCCGGAATACACAATTCTGGCGGACGTGTCCTTCGACAAACCAAACCAATTGGTAAAAGGGCAGATCGAAAACCAAGCGGACATGGTCGGGCGACTGTTCGCATGCCGGCTGCTTGAAGACCGCAAGACGCACGAATCTGTTCAGATGCTGGAAAAGGCACTTAACGAAGACCCATTCTTTGGAGTACGAATCTCGGCAGCTCGGGCACTGGCCAAACATGAGTCTGACGAGGCATTTGAAGTCCTGGAAAAGAGCTGGAAGAATCAAAAAGACGCTCGAGTGCGTTTAGCTGTCGTCGAAAAACTAACCAACCGATACGCGGAACAAACTCCCAAACTGATTGCGGATATCCTTGGTGTCGAAAAGAACCCTGCCATCCAAGCCGCAGCGATCAAGGGACTCGGTCGCTTTCACGGTGACGCGTCCAAAAAACAGATCGTCAAGTACTTGCGATCCAATTCGTTCCGCAATGAACTGGCCGTGGCTGCGATCCAGGCCATCCGCAAGCAAAACGATCCCTCGTACAGGAATCCTTTGCTAGACACGCTGAAGCAAGAGGAAAGTCGCTTTTCCGCGCGTGACTTCGGACGCGGCCTTGAGACACTCGCACATGTTTCCCGATTGCAAGATGACAATGATGTACGCGACTTTCTAGCGACTTTCATTAACCATCCGAAATTAACCGTTCGGACAGCTGCGATCGGAGCACTTGGAACGCTCGGTGATCCAAAGTCGATTTCGATCTTGGAAGCGTTCGCTGATTCCAGCGACCAGCGAATCGATCAGGCCACAGATCAGGCGCTCAGCAAGCTTCGGGAATCAAAACCGACTGCGCCTCAGGAGTTGATCGAACTACGCAAAGAAATGGCGACAATGAAGAAGGAAAGCAAAAAGGTTCTTTCCGAATTGAAAGAGTTGCGTGAACAGTTAAAGGCGCAGGAGTGAATTCGGCGTCACTTGAAACGAATTTCGCTGGATTCTCGCGTCTTGATTCCTTATCTTGGTGTCGGAGGTACCGGTATGACATCAACCGATGCAAATCATCCAACGTTCACCCTGCGGTCACTCTTGATTGCGACGACGTTCATTGCAATCTTGATCGGCTGGTGCGTGGATCATGCGCGAATGCTGAATATGCAAATGGAATTACAGTCGCGGCTAGCGGGAAAAGAAAAACTGGAAGACCCAATGGAACGACAGTTCATGACACCCACTGTTGTGGGAAAGGAATTGAAAGACATTCCTTTGTTGGAGATCCTAGCTGACAGAAAGATCACTTCTTCATCAGCTAAGAACTTTCAGGGCGCCGCAAATTACGTCGCCGCTCCAGACGTTTTAACGAACACGGCAAACTGCCAGATCTATTGGTTCGATTTGGACGTTAGTGGAACCACACGTACTGAGGGCGTCGTGTCTGACTTCAGTATCCTCGTGAAAGACGGTACGGTCACGCACTATCGCCCCGGTGAATCTTTAAACCTCTAGCGAAAATCCGTCGTGAGACTGTCTCGCTTCTTGCATATTGCTCTACGCATTTCGGATCACAGGGGAGATCGGTTGCCGCGGTCTTCAGCACGTAATCGAATGAGTGCGCCGCGAACCAATGACGAATTGGTTTGGCGCATGGTCAATCCCCAAGGTTCTCAGTATGTGACTCAGCAAGCGATCCGATCGATCACGAAGAATCCATTTCCCGATCCCAAAATCGAGAAGCAACTCCATTCCATTCAAAATCGTTTGACACGGGCCAATATGGGCGACAGAACGCCAGCAAAACTCATCGCCAAAGCACAAGCCGCGATACAGAAAGTATCGAAAGACGAATAGCCGGTGGTGCGTTTATTGAATAAGCACGTCGTTTTTCTTTTTCTTGACAGCGCGCAATGTGTCGCCGTTGCCTGAACTATTCTGCTTGCAAAACGGGCGACACCTATCGATACTGAGCACAACGATAAAACTAACTGCGAAGCAGCGACAGCATGTAGCCCCATGCGTCAGCTAACCAAATCGCAGGATCACCTACGTTCTTTTGGGACTAGCACATTGTTTTTACGGTTGCTGTTCGTTCTTGCCGTTTTCGTTCTACCGATTTCCTTTGCTGCGGCTGAAGAACCAAAAGTTGGACAAGAAGTCAAACGGTCGGGCGACGAGATACTTATCTGTGGACGTTTGTTTCACACGACCGCTCCCGTAGTACTATGGACAGACGCCGGTGGCTACGACGCGTATCGCGTGGAACGCCGCTTCAGTGATTTTTCCAAATCCTCTTGGACAGAGTCGGTCAAACAAATCAAGACTCTCAATTCCCCGAATCGATATGGCTTGCGCAAAGAAAGCCTGACCAAGGAACAAATCGAAAAGGTTCGTGGTGGCGGCTGGGATTTACAAACTTTGCAGCAAGTCGTTGATCAATTTGTAATTCACTACGACGTTTGTGGGACAAGCGAAACCTGTTTTCGTGTTCTGCACGATAACCGCGGTCTGAGCGTTCACTTTATGCTGGACGTAGACGGAACGATCTACCAGACGCTTGATTTAAAAGAACGCGCCTGGCATGCCACCATTTCAAATGGACGGTCGATTGGTATCGAGATCGCAAACATTGGCGCGTACGCTCCCTCAGCAAAGCAAACGCTGGACAAATGGTACACCAAGGACGATTCAGGCAAGACGCTGCTGCGTTTGCCGAAACCATCGAGCACGATGGGGATCAGGACAAAGTCCTTTGTTGGCAGTCCTATTCGTAACGAACTAGTTCGTGGCAATGTACAAGGCACCAACCTAGTTCAGTACGACTTGACGCCACAGCAATACGAATCGCTGATCAAGCTAACGGCAACACTGTGCTGGGTTTTTCCAAAATTGGATTGCAAGTATCCGACCGATGAACGCGGCAATCTAATCACTCGAAAATTGCCAGACGAAGACTGGGAGAAGTATCGTGGCGTCTTGGGACATTACCACGTACAGGAGAACAAGATTGATCCGGGTCCGGCGTTTCAATGGCAGCGCGTTGTCGGTGGCGCGAAAAAGTTATTAGCTGAAATCGAAAAGTAGCGATTCAACAATCCGCTTTGCGCATTAGCGTCTTTTTGCCAAGCCCACAGGATAACAGCACCAGGCGACGGCCATTGGGGTGGAAATCGGCAAGTTCTATCGGGGTTTGATTCGAGAATTTCGTTTGGTCTGCTAAACTTGATTCCTCCCGCCTTTCCCAAATGGTAGCGTTTCGCGGTAACCCTGGTTTACCGAAACGTTGTCCCCATCCTTTGAAAACCGAAGCCTGTATTCAGATGTGGATTGTTCGCTCGCTGATCTTTCTGTTGTTGGTTTTTGTCGCTTGCTCGGTTCGCGCGGACAAGCTGGATTTCAATCAATCAATCCGGCCACTGCTGAACTCGTGCTTGACGTGCCACGGGCCCGACGAAGAGGAGCGCGCTGCTGGCTTGAGGCTTGATACACAAACCGGTTCGCGCGAAGACTTGGGTGGATATGCTGCGATCAAACCCGGTGATCCGTCCGCTAGCGAGTTGATTGAACGGTTGGTAACAGACGATGCCGATATGCACATGCCACCTCCGGGGAAAGGCCGCCAGTTGACCAAGGACGAAATTGATCTGCTGCGTCAGTGGATTCGCGAAGGAGCGAACTACGATGTGCATTGGTCCTATAAATTACCCGTCCGGCCAGAGCTTCCAGCTACCAAGATGACGGCGTGGTCCAAGAACGCGATTGATCACTTCACGTTGGCCAAAATGGAAGCCGCCGGTTTGAAGCCGTCCCCAGAAGCCGATCGGTTAACTTTGGCTCGCCGTGTCGCGATCGACCTCACAGGCTTGCCGCCAACGTGGGAAGAGGCAAAGGCGTTTGTCAACGATGATCGTCAGAACGCGTACGAGATTTACGTCGATCAGCAGCTTGCAAAAAAAACGTTCGGTGAACGATGGGCACGGGTTTGGCTGGACCTTGCGCGCTACGCGGACTCGGCTGGTTACGCCGACGACCCGCCGCGAACGATCTGGGCTTTTCGCGATTACGTAATCCGCTCGCTAAACGAGAACAAGCCGTTTGATCAATTTACGATCGAACAGATTGCGGGTGATTTGCTGGCTGATCCCACGGAAGAACAATTGATTGCGACAGCGTTCCATCGCAACACATTGACGAACAACGAAGGTGGTACGAACGACGAGGAATTTCGCAACGTCGCGGTTGTCGATCGTGTGAACACGACGATGGCTGTTTGGATGGGCACAACGATGGCTTGCGCTCAGTGCCATACTCATAAATACGACCCGATTACTCATGATGAGTACTTTCAGTTTTTCGCGTTCTTTAATAATTCAGAGGACGCGGACAAACGGGATGAACGACCACTCGTAAAAATTTGGTCAGACCAACAGAAACAACGCAAAGCCAATTTGGAAGCCGAAATCGCAGGGCTAAAAAAGAGGATTACTGAACCAAGTGACGCGATTCGAAAGGCACATGTGCAGTGGCTCACCAGTGTGGGATCGCAGCCAGCATGGACGATCACTCAACCGCTTTCGGCGATTGGGGAAAAACGAAAACTGCGCATCGCAGACGAGGGCTGGGTGGTCGCTGAAACTGACGAGCCTGACAAAGATACCTACACGCTGCGACTACAGACCAAGGACGCAACAAAGCTCACCGGAGTTCGAATCGATGTTCCTGAGGCACAAAAAGACAACTTTGTAATTTCGCAGATCCAAGCTTCTTGGCAACCGGTCGGCAGCGGACAAGACCGCAGTAGCGTCGATGCGAAATATGTGCGTGTCGAATTGCCTGGTAAAGACAAACTGTTGCATTTGGCAGAATTGCAGGCGTTCAGCAAAGGAAAGAATATCGCTCTGGCGGGCAAGCCAAGCCAAAGCACGACGGGTTATGGTGGTGAAGCGAAATTCATCAACGATGGGATCACCGAAGGCAACTTCTACAAAGCAACCGGAACACATACGGCAAACGGTGACAAGACGCCATGGATCGAGATCGATTTTGGTTCCGTCCAATCGATCAACCGTATCGTGCTTTGGAACCGCACGGACAACGATCAAATCATTGAACGACTGAAGGGTTATCGAATTCAGCTCTTGGATGCACAGCACAAGGTCGTTTGGGAACAGCAGCCAAGTGATATCCCTCGACCGCGAACTGCATTTATGTTTGATGGGAAGCGGGAGATTTCATTTGCTGCCGCATTTGCCGATCACGAGCAAAGTGGTTTTCCGGCATCCTCGGTTTTGGGCACCATCAACGCGAAATCCGGTTGGGCGGTCGCTCCAAAGGTTGGACAACCGCATTCCTTGACGTTGATCACGCGTTCACCGGTGAAGCTGAGTAGCGGGATTTTGACTTTAAAGATCCGTCAATCATCGGTCCACGAGCAGCATTTGCTCAATCGGTTTCGCATAAGCTTGACGAGCGACGCATCAGTCAACCAATGGGCAAAAATGCCAACCAAGATTCAGACACTGGTACGCAAGGATTCCTCGTCCTTGTCGGCAGCTGAGCGAAAGTTGTTGATGGATCACTATTTAAAAGTGTCCCCACAATTGCAAACCGCACGCCAACAACTTGCACAAAAAGAGAAAGCGCTAGCGGGCATCAAACCGTATACGACCGTCCCTGTGATGCGTCAGCTGGATCCAAAGAAATACCGAAAAACGAATGTGCAGATCCGCGGCAATTATCTCAGCAAGGGCAACGAGGTGAGCGTGGGGACGCCGAGGGCATTTCATGCTTTGCCTGCCGATGCCAAGCCAGATCGCCTTGCGTTGGCCAACTGGCTGATTGACAAACAGAATCCGTTGACTGCGCGTGTGATTGCGAACCGACATTGGGAACAGATCTTTGGAATTGGCATCGTCGAGTCGAGTGAAGAATTCGGCTCGCAGGGTGAACTGCCTTCGCATCCAAAATTGCTGGATTGGTTGGCGGTTGAACTACAAGACAATGGATGGGATTTGAAACGACTGCTGAAAATGCTACTGATGTCGGCAACCTATCGCCAAAGTTCAGTTACTTCGGCGGCTATGCAAGACGCCGACCCTTTCAATCGTCTGTTGGCTCGTGGACCACGATTCCGTGTTTCAGCTGAAATGGTGCGTGACCAAGCCTTGGCTGTTGCCGGCTTGTTAAGCAAGAAAATGTACGGACCGCCCGTTAAACCGCCGCAGCCAAAACTCGGATTGAAAGCGGCCTTTGGCTCTGCGACCGACTGGCAAACAAGTGCGGGAGAAGACAAATACCGACGCGGAATCTATACCACTTGGCGTCGTTCGAGTCCCTATCCATCAATGGCACAGTTCGATGCACCGAATCGCGAGGTTTGTACGGTGCGCCGGATTCGCACCAATACGCCATTGCAGGCATTGGTGACGCTGAACGACCCGGTCTACGTGGAGGCAGCACAAGCTTTGGCAAGAAAGGTTGTGGCAGCAGGAGATTCAGATGCCGCTCGGATTCGGTTCGCTTTTCAACACACCTTGATTCGTGAGGCGACGGATGCCGAAATCAATCGGTTGACTGGTTTGGCAAAACGAGCGACCGAGCACTATGAAGTGGATTCTGCTGCAGCAACGAAAATGGCGACACAGCCATTGGGTAAACTTGCTGACGACGCGAACGTGGCGCAAATGGCGGCATGGACGGTTGTTTGCAATGTGATTTTGAATTTAGACGAAATGTTCATGAAGCGATGATGACGTGGATCCGAGACTAGAAAGACTACAGCTACAAACGCGGCGCCATTTTTTCCAGCAGTCAGCAGCGGGGATCGGCGGCGTTGCATTGACTGCGCTGATGGCGGATGAATCGCCCGCCGCGCAGCCGGTGGCTAATCCGTTAGCACCGCGCAAACCGCATCACCCTGCGAAAGCCAAACGTGTCATTTATCTGCACATGACCGGTTCGCCACCGAACTTGGATATGTTCGATTACAAACCTGAGTTGGTTAAACGCGAGGCTCAGGATTGTCCCAAAGAGTTTTTGGACGGGCGAACGTTTGCATTTACATCAGGCACGCCAAAGCTGATGGGTTCGCCTCGCAAGTGGTCGCAAGTCGGTAAGAATGGGATGTGGATGTCCGATGCGATTCCGAACTTTCACAAAATGGCCGACGATATGTGCGTTGTTCATTCGATGCACACCGATCAGTTCAATCATGCCCCAGCCGAACTGCTGGTCTACACAGGTTCCCCACGTAGTGGACGGCCATCGATTGGATCTTGGGTAACGTATGGATTGGGAAGTGAAAACGAGAACCTGCCTGGTTTTGTTGTTCTGATCTCAAGCGGCGTTCAGCCCAATGGCGGAAAGAATTCGTTTGGCAGTGGGTTCTTGCCATCCGTTTACCAAGGGGTTCAGTGCCGCTCGAAAGGCGACCCAGTTTTGTATTCGTCAGATCCTGCGGGCATGAATCGCGAGATGCGGCGAATGAGCTTGGATGCATTGAAAGATCTGAATCAGTTGCAGGCTGAACAACTCGGACACCCCGAAACGCTGACACGGATTTCGCAGTACGAGCTTGCGTTCCGGATGCAGGCGTCGGTGCCAGAAGTGATGGACATTTCAAAGGAATCACAATCGACTTTGGATGCATACGGAGCGACGCCCGGTGGTTCGAGTCTTGCCAACAACTGCTTGTTGGCGCGTCGATTGGTGGAGTCCGGCGTTAGGTTTGTGCAACTGTTCGATTGGGGCTGGGATTTTCATGGGACCAACGCCGGACGTGGCTTGAAGGGCGGATTGACCAATAAGTGTGCGACGATGGACAAGCCAATTTTGGCGCTGGTCCAAGATCTTAAAAACCGCGGATTGTTTGAGGACACGTTGATCGTTTGGGGCGGAGAATTTGGACGCACACCGTTTCGCGAAGGCCGTACCGCAAAGAGCACAATACTGGGACGGGATCATTACCCCGATGTCTTTACGATGTGGATGGCCGGTGGCGGTGTCAAAGGTGGTTTCGAGTATGGACAGTCAGATGAACTCGGATTCAAAATTGCTGAAAACGGTGTCCACGTTCACGACCTTCAAGCAACGATATTGCACTTGCTGGGATTCGATCACGAACAGCTAACGTATCGCTTCCAAGGCCGCGACTATCGATTGACTGATGTGCATGGTCATGTTGTTAAGGACTTGTTGGCATAGCAATGTCGCGAGCGTGATGATCGAAAAGTCCGTAAACGTGGGCTTGAATCGATTGTGAGGAAAAAGCGGTTGAGATCACTGCTAGATCCATCGATGTTCACGACCTGCCCGCAAATCCTGGGTGTTAAACGCACGTAGATAGTAGGGTTTTTGACCAACCCCTCTTGTGCGGCAACAAATGAATACCGAAGAATCAACGTTCACCAATAATCGCCAGTGGGCGCGATACGCCGTCAATCCAGAACCAGCTTTGATCCGTGTTGGCCAACGAGAATTCCAAGGGCAAATCGTCGATGAATCAATTGGCGGATTAGGAATCAGCGTGTGTGGCTGCGTTCCATTCAGTTCCGGCGAGAACTTGGTCGTTGCTTATCGAGAAATGGAAGCCGAAGGACAAGCAGCAGCTGTCAAACAAATCAGTGGCGGATCTCTCGTTTCAGTGCGTTGGAATAGGATCGATCCCGATAAAGATGATGCACTTGAACGAGTCTTTGTGAAATTTCAGTCGATGTCCGTCGTGTGTCGCGAGATCACTGATCAGGACACCAAATCGCTGGTTACGCTGTGGAACGGAAAACAGTTCTTGGTGGAAACAACAAGTTTGATTTCTATTTCCAAGGCCCAGCGAATCAAAGAACTTAAAAGCACTGATGGTCTTGCCACCACCTTAGGCCAGTTGTACGAACTGGAATGTGCGATCGACGACCCTGGTTTGCCAACCAAGGTCATGGAGTTCGAGTTCGGGTTCGCATGATTCACTTTGGCGGAGCCATCCGACGCTGGGCGCTCGCCTCCAGGCTTCTCATGCGCCGCACGATTCGATCGGACATTTCTTGATGATGCTTGGCCTCCTTTGAATTGCCGCGCCGTTCATAGATGGCTCCCAAGACCTGATGTGCCTGAATATTGGTTGGATCCAGTTCGATTGCTTTCGATAGAGAAGCGATCGCAGCAAGTGAATCTTTTCTGTTCTGCTGGCATACACCTAGATAAAAGAAATCGGTCGGCTCGGACTGGATCTTAGTTAGACTCCCGTAATGCTCGGCAGCCGATTTGAAATCCTGGCGTGCGTACGCCAGTTGAGCCAAGACCCTTAACGCTTCAACTCGGGCTCGGTGGTTTTTCTGGTTACCGTCAACGACTTCTGTTGCCAAATTCGAAGCGATCTCGGGTTGCCGCTGTGCCAGCGCCAGTGTTGAGAGAATGGCCGTGATGTCAGGATCAGGACGCCCCGTATTCTTCAGTTCGATCATTGTCTTGATCAATTCGTTTTCCAGGTCGGGCACATTCACCAAGCCTTCTTGGCCGACTTGGAACTTGGCGATCGCCATCGTTCTCTTGCGTTCAAAGGCTGAAAGACTCGAGGTATCCAGCACAGCAGTCAGTCCTTTGATCACCTCGGGTTTCGATCCTTGATTTGCATGGATTCCAATTCGATGATGCCGAAAAGCCGTGTGCGGGACTTCAGTGTCCAGTTCCGGCATATGGCATCGCGAACAGTCATTCTGTGTTTTTTCGATGCGCATTGCCAGTGAAGCCGAGCAGTCATCGGTGGATTTTGGCTGGTGGCATTTTTGACAGATTTCTCGGTAGTGGCTCACTTCACTCACTCCATCGACCGGTCGATGATGAGGATCATGGCACGTGATACAGGTAAGCGTTTCTGTTTCTTGGTAGCACTTACTGGCATGCAGCTGTTCCACATGCCCGACAACGCGCATCGAGTCGTCGCCAAGTTGGTACTGGTAGTCAACACGAAAATCGGTCAACGGCAGTCCTGGGCGAAAATCCCATTCTCGTTTCTCAGAAACGATCGCTTTGCCGGCAGCTTGCAAGTGACATTGTTGGCAGATCGCTTCTGAAAGTTCTCGTGACAGGCTTGCCGGATTACAGATCGTGTTGTCCGCAGGATCAGGCTCTGGATTTTTGGAGTACTTGGCCACGTGCAGTTCACCAGGACCATGGCATCGCTCGCAACCGATCGCCAACTCAGTAAAGGAAAAGACGTTCGCGTTTTCGCTCTCTTGCTTGATCCCACCAACGTGACAAAAGAAGCACTCGGTGCTAAGGCTCCGGCCAAAACCTGGATGAAATGGCTGGTCGTATCCCGGCGACATCTGCCACTTTTTCGTTTCAATGTAAAAAGAGAGCGGAGACTGCCCGTAGTGGTTTCCATTTTTATAGACGTAGCTTTTACCGTGATCCCCCGAGCCAACTGTGTACAAAATCGGCAATTCTTTTTGCGCGAGCTCTTTGCCGTCTGCGCCCAGTGTCACCTCGCGGTGAATCATCTGATTATCTTTCGCGAAAACCTGATAGTCATTATTCGATGCGTCATGGTGAAATTTTGCCGACACATTTTCATTGGCAAGATCGACAGCCTCCATCGATCGACTGTGCGTCGTAAGGAGATAGGTTTCGTATTGCTGCCTGTGACACTTGATACAGGCCTCGGTCTTTGAGTACTGAACGGAAAGACCTGTGTTCGCAGGTGAGTGCTGCGCCCTGCATCTTTTAGATATCAACGCAGAAGCCATGACCTGAGACAACAGTGCGACAATCAGAAACTCTAGTTTTCGTGACATTCAGTTCTTCATTGGTTCTGCAGGGCTACGACTGATTGTTTGTCGGAAACTGCATCAGGAAACGTTTTGCGTTAGCCGTAGCAGTTTTCTTTTCCATCTTACTTTGATCAGAGATTGACGCCCAACGTTGGGGCAGCGAAAATAATGCTGTTCCCGCTGGGTTGGGTTAACTGAATCTCTCTTTGATTGTTGGATTATTCAATGTTCCGTAAATTGCTTTTGATTCCCGTTTTCGTTTTTTGCACAATCTCATTGACTGGTTGTGGACCAAGCACCGGGCCTGCCGAATTCGTACCTTCTGATGAGCAAACTGCTGAAGAAAAGGCGGAAGCCAAAAAGTACGAAGATGAAATGGCTAACGAGGACCAACGCAGACAAGGCTAATCACCTTCGATAAGGTTAACTTTGCTCGGATGGTCGAATTGGAACAAGCTAGAACTGTTTTCTACGATCATGACGCGGGCATCTGTGTCTAAGTCATGAAATGCTTGAGTCGTACCACTTGGCCAAGTTACGACGAGTTCGTCAATTGTAGTCTTACTGCCGAGACCGAAGTGGATAGTTGCTTCGTTTCGGCAGAGGTACCCGTCACCGCCAACTAACCATGCGGATCGAGTTAGGTCGCCTGCTGTGATGGTGATTTTTGTCCCAACAGCATCTCGCTCGTTTGTGACGCCAACCAATTGGATTGTTAAATAGTGGTTTTGATTTGGCGTTCGGTTCGCTATCAGTGCTGTTGGCTTCCCCAAATGGGTAACTAGCAAATCTTCTTTTCCGTCTTGGTCGAAATCGAAACGCATCATGCCCCTGCCAAGGTACTTTCCTTGCCAATAGTTCGATGAATCTCGCACTGACGTGAGCGCGAATTTCTTTCCAGTATTCGCAAACAATTGGGGGCTTTGTTCCAGCGGTTCACCTGGGGCTTTTTCAATGTTGCCATTTGTGACAGCAAGGTCTGGCAGACTGTCGTTGTCGTAGTCAATGGCTTGGCATCCAAATCCGAGTACCGAAGAACTGTCACGTTGAATACCGAATTGAACACAGCGATCTTGAAAGTTCCCTTCGCGATTCATGAACAAACTGGCTGATTCCTGATAGAAGTTTGTAATGTGGATGTCTTGAAATCCATTGCGATCAAAGTCTGCAACCGCAATTCCCATTGATGCGGTAGACGTTCCACCGTGTCCGTACGCACAGCCTCGGATGGGCGCTACGTCAGTCCAAGTGTTTCCATCTCCACGCACCCACAGATGGTTCGGCCTGATGTCGTTTCCAACAAAAATTTCGTTACCAGGTTTCGAGTCCCAGTTTGCGATCACGACTCCCAACCCTGTGCTTTTCGCTTTTTCTGTATCGCTAACTAAAACTGGCTTCATTGATCCATCCCCACCATTCACGGTTATCTGGTCAACGCCAGGGACAAATGAAGCCGGCGATACAGTCAGAATGTTTCCATCATCACCCACTTCGGGACGGTCCAACATTGACGCATCTTTGACATAGTGCAATGCAACCAAATCCGGTAGTTGATCGCCTGTGACGTCTCCCATTGCCACAGAACTGGCAAGAATTTCTAGCTTAGGGTCAACGTCGAATTCAGTTCGCGCAAATGTGCCGTCTCCGTTGTTGATCAAAAGCAATTTCCTGCCAATGTCATTGACGACTAAATCGGGAAAGCCGTCTTGGTTCCAGTCACCGCTGGTAACACCAATCGAATATCGACGATCAACTAATTGCGACACCATAGTCACGTCAGAAAATCGCCCATCCTGATTGGAATACAGAAGGTTCGACTCTTTTGCCTCACCGTTTTTAGGAGCAACACCGCCCTGAGCCAGAAAAACGTCGACCCAGCCATCTCGGTTGTAGTCCAGTGCTGCGGCGCCGCCACCAAGCGACTGGAAAAGAGCAAAGCGAAACGGCTGTTCCTCGGCTGCCACCTGATAAGTGTGTGAGAGCCCAACAGATTCTGCAACATCCTCAAAAACAGCTTTCGTGGCGACGAAAGTGCTGGCTGCTTGTTTTGGCAGCGTTGGCGAACCTTGGCTTGAGAAATCTAGTTTTGGAAGTGCGTAAGTTTCGAGTTCCAATCCACAGAGTCTTTGTTGTTGCGACGGAAATGACGTTTCCGATGCGATGATCTTTTTACGGACGCGGTCCAGCGATTGTAGCGCGTCTTGTGATTTTCTTTCCTGCAGGGATTGGAACAGACGCCAGGTCACGGCTTCCAAGGGGCGGTCGAGCGCTTCGAGTCCTGTGCAAACCGTTTCATACAAATCGAGCGGCGGCGTCTGGGACTCTCCAATCTTGTTGCTGGCAAGTGTTACCTCGCGCTGTCTGACATAGCGATCCATCCATTTTTCCGCGAGCGCATTTTCGCCAATCGCCGTCAACGCCTGGTTAATGCGTCGCATTGAGTTAGCATCAGTTGGATCACGATCAATGGCTTCAGCGAGTGCTCGAATAGCAGGTTCGAACTCCTGTTTCCCAAGCAAGTCGGCACCCAGTGCAGCCCAGAATTCGGCATAGTTCTGAGTTGACTCATTGACAGCCGATTTCCACCACTTGAATCGAGCATCGTCTTGAGCTTCCGATGCCAAGAGTCCGTAGAAGGCAAGAACGGATGGTTTTACGTCTGGACGCTGAACTTCATCATCCAGTGTCTCAACGGCTTTTTGGAAGCGACCGGCTGTGTAGAAAACACGGGCTTGTGCTGCCGGCCCAATGGGAAAGTATGGGCGATCGTTGGGAGCAGGTTCATTGGGGTCGTTAAAGATTGCATGGCCAATGACCATCAAGGCATGCAACTCGTCCTGTTTGATGTTGCCAAGCTTGCAGAGTTCACGAATGTGCGTTGCAGCCTCGTGCCGCCGACCTTGACGGTTGTAAAGGTAGGCGAGTTGCCGATGCGCATTTGACGCGGCTGGAACCGCATTTAGTATTTTTCGGTATCCTTGTTCAGCTGCCTCGTATCTTTCAAGTGCCATTTGCCAATCTGCGCTTTGCCCAATTGCAGGCAGGCCAGCTTCGGGATGGTCTTCAGGGATTCCGCTAAGCAGATCAACAGCGTCAGCCAGTTTTCCTTGACTGGCCTGGATATTCGCAAGCTGAAAGACGACTTCCACATCCGCAGGATTGGAAATCAGTATCGGCAACAGTGTGTCGGCTGCTTCTTGAGCTTGCCCTTGGCTCATAAGTTGATCTGCGGTCTCTAACCGTTCATCACGAGTCAGTTTTTTGGGCTGAACAGATTGCGATGAGTTCGCCGGGGCGAGTTTGTTTGATTGGCTTGTATCCGGTGTCGTATTTGCAGAACGCTCACAACCAACCAGTAGCGCCAACGCGACTATAGCAATTCGTATCATGTGTTATTCAACAAAAAAAGGACATGACCACGGATGTGATCATGTCCCTAAATTCTAACGTAAAAGCGAAGCTTACTGGTTCAGTTGCTCTTCAACTTGCTCTTTGGCACCCTTGGTACCCAAAGCACCCCAAAGTCCGTAAGGGCTCGGACGGCCTGCACCACCTTCGGCACCACGACCGTCACCATTGTCACGACCGAATGGCACGTGATTCTGGTCACCAGCTTCGACAGAATCTGTCATGAAGATAACAGCTCCGTCAGCCATCAAGACATGAGCACCACCTTGGTGGTAGCTAGATGCACTGTAGGCACCAGCTTTTCCGTGCCAACGCTCGATGTTGTAGCTGTTCGGAGGACGAATGGTGTTGAACGTACTGAATAACGAACGACCATCTGACCATCGACGACCACGACCATGATTCACATTGTTGTCGTAGCAAGGCTTGCCACCACAAGCACTCAGGCCACCAGTGCTGGTATCAGTATTGATGAAGGCGGGACGCTCAGGATCAAGATACTGCTCAGCATTGTTGGGTGGATTGTCCCAAACTGCGTTGTCAAACGCCATAACTGTACCAGCAGCTCGCAGCGTTCGGTCATTCACAATGTTCTCACCACACGCAATTGTGTTGGAAAGTCCATCTTGGATGTCACGAAAACGAGTGAAGTGACGTACGCGGAAAACACCACGCGCCCAACGTTCTGTAGCTTCCTCACCCCAAGAACCACTTGTACTTGGCTCGCCACGATCGTTGACACCATTTTCACCTTGCTCGAAAATTGCATCACCAGCACATGCTGAGTAATTGGTGAACGCAACTCTGGTTGAAGTGGCCTGTGTCGGGTCACTTGGACAGCGGAAGGTTGGAACTTGAGTCAACCATGGCTGATAATTCTCATCCCATGGCACCGGCCCCATCGCTGGGTATGGCGGGTTACGGTCTGAGTTATTGCGGTTCTTGTTAAGCGGGTTTGAAATTCGCTCCCACAATGCTTGTTGCTCAACGAATGGCAACGTACCAACCATCCAGCTAAGCGAAAGACGATTGTTATCGTTCGCGGTTGACCCAGCACGGTTGGCTGTACCACCCAAGTTCTGTGGCAAACGCTTGTAAGCCGAGTGGTAGTTGTGTAGCGAAAGACCAATTTGCTTAAAGTTGTTACTGCAACTCATTCGCCGGGCAGCTTCACGCGCGGCCTGAACGGCTGGCAATAGTAGGCCAACCAAGATGCCAATGATGGCAATCACCACCAGCAATTCCACGAGCGTAAAACCTGCTCGTGAAGTACGGGAACTTCTCATGACGTACTCCAAAGAGAAAATAAAAAAACAGTCGCGCAATGTGCGCACATCATAGATTGTCGTAAAATTGATGCCAAATAGCAAGCCAAACCACACTGATTGGGGATTAGTGAGCGAATTAATTACGTAGCCACCTCACTAAGCCACCCCGCAGAGCTATAACCAAACACCCCTTTTGGTATATACAGAATGCTTAATGATAGACAACTTCCCCGACATGCAGCCAATCGGTTGCGACTTGTGGTTTTTTGTTTGCTGTCCATTGCGGTTGGTTGCGGCAGTAGTAAGGCACCTACCCCAATAGAACCAGACCAGGCCGTCGGCGACTTTCTTTTGATGTCGAAGCGCGCGATTGCAGAAAAGAATTGGGACGCTGCAGAGACGCAGTTACTAAAACAGTTGACCAAGGCTCCAAAAGATTCAGAGGCAATCGCTTTGCTGGCCGAAGTCAAATCGGCGAAGCGTGAGTTCGCTGATGCTGCCGATCTGTACCAGTCATTGATCGATTCTCAAGAAAGCCCTGATCGCACTGTGCTGGACAACCTTGCAACAGTAGCGATGCAGGCTGGGCGCCCCTACCAAACACTGTCTGCAGTTCAGGCGAAGTTACTGAAATTCCCAGGTGATATAGAAGCCAAATACGACATTTGTGGACTGGCGATCATGCTGGGTCAAACGGAGTTGGCAATCGAACCGCTTCGCTGGTTAGTGCAACATCAACGTGGTGATGCAGATTCATTGCTGGCTCTTGCTGATCCGCAACAGGTTGAACCCGATGTCGTGGTTTGCCAGCGTGCCTTGAAAAGCTATCCGGCTGACCAGCGTGCAAAGTATGGCATCGCCAAACATGCGGCGATGAAATCGGACTGGCAAAGGGCAGAAGCGTTGCTTCGCCAAGTCACGGAAGCCCACAAAGATTTCCTGCCCGCCTTTGCCTTGTTAGGACGTTGCCTGGCCGAACAAGAAAAGTACAGCGAGATTCCCGCTTGGTATTCAAGTCTTCCGCCGGGTATCGACAACAGTCCAGAGTTCTTCATTGCAGCGGGGCTTTGGTCATTGCACCAAAAGCAGCCCAAGCAGGCGGCAAAGGCTTTTTGGGAAGCGCTGCGCGTTGGTGATCCGTTTCATCCAAGAGCGTTATCTGGATTGGAACAGAGCCTTCGTGTTGGCGGTGATGATGCAAATGCCAAACTCGTTGCTGGCCTTATTTTGAAAGTTACCAAGTTGCGAGATGCGATCAAAACACACTTGGAGCGCAAGGACCAATCGCAGGCTGCGGCCCTTGCAGTTGCAAATCAGATGTTGGCGGTCGGACGTTTCTGGGAGGCCGAGGGGTGGGCGCGTATTGCGATGACGCTGCCTCGTGATCACGTTGCCGATGCACGGCAACAGTACATTGCGATTCGATCATCCTTGAATGTCAATACTCCTTGGCTTGATCGGTCACAGCTAATTACTTCACAGATCGATGCGACTGGATATCCGGAGGTCGATTGGAAGTCGTCTCTTGTGGGGCGGAGGCGAATCGTGACATACGGCGCTGACGGTAAATTGCGTTTTTCAGATCAAGCTACTAGTCGTAAGTTGGTACACAATTGCGACATTGCTGTTGGAAACAAGGAACCAGGGCATTGGATCTACCAAAGCGCTGGTGGAGGAATCGCTGTGATTGACTACGACTTGGACGGCTGGCCCGATATCACGGGAGCCAAGCTTGATGGCCAACCGCTTGACTCTGATTCGGCTGCAAATCAGATTTTTCGCAATTTGAATGGGTCCTTTGAACAAGTAGAACAAACAGGTTACATCGACACAGGGTTCACGCATGGAATAACAGTTGGCGACTTCAACGGAGATGGATTTCCGGATGTGTTGGACGCCAACTACGGACGAAATAGTTTGTTCCGGAACAATGGAGACGGGACGTTTTCCGAAGTTGCCAATTTTGGATTCGAGGCAGCGGAATGGACCACTTCTGCGGTAGTCGCTGACATCAATGGTGATGGATATGCTGACATCTACGAAGCTGCGTATTGCGAGCCAAACAAGCCGTTGACTCATCGCTGCCGTACTAAAAAACATCGACTCGCGACGTGCTCACCATTGCAATTCGAATCGAATACCGATCGGGTCTATCGTGGAAACGGAGACGGGACATTCACGGACGTCACAAAAAAGTGGATGAAACAGACAACCCCTGGTCGCGGCTTGGGGGTGCTGGTTGGCGAGTTTGACGAACTTCCAGGATTGGATCTTTACATCGCCAACGACATGACTGCAAATCATTTATGGTCGTCAACCGGTAAGGGACAGCAGTATGGGCTGTCCGAATTGGGTGTTATTCGAGGACTGGGAGTCAATCTTCATTCGCTCTCACAGGCATCCATGGGAATGGCAGTTGGCGACCCCGACGCAGATGGTGACCTTGACTTCTTTCTCACGCATTTCGCAAATGATCACAACACGTTCTACGAACAGTCTGCGCCGGGAGTTTGGACAGACCGATCGTTTCAGGTTGGGCTGGCGAATCCATCAATGAATCTGCTTGGCTTTGGAACCGAGTGGGTAGATTTTGACAACAACGGTTCGCTGGAGTTGTTCATCACCAATGGTCATGTGGATGACCTAGCGAGTGACAGCATCGCTTACAAAATGCCGGCTCAGGTTTTTATTCAATCAAGCAGTGGTGGATGGGTGGAATCGGATGTCACCAAGATGGGTGATTACTTTCGCAAAGACCACTTGGGAAGGGCACTGGTCTGTATGGATGCGAACCGAGATGGCCTGCAAGACATTGCGATTACTCATGTCTACGAACCAACTTGCTTGTTGATGAATCAGTCCAAGCAGACGGGTAATTGGATACGCTTGGAACTAAAAGCGACCAACTCCCAGCGAGATGCCATCGGTGCCAAAGTAACCTTTGGATTGGATGGCCATACTTTTGTAAAACAATTGACTGCGGGAGACGGTTACATGTGCACCAACGAACGTTGTATTCACATTGGCACTGCTGCGCACGATGCGATCACCAACGTTCAGATTCAGTGGCCAAGCGGTGCGATCGATCGGCACGGTGATATCGAAGCCGGATCAGGATATATCGTGGTCGAAGGCGAAACAGATGCTTTTCGAGTGAACCAATCCAAACGACATCAGTGATCTAGCAGCACATCACGCCGCTCGATCGTCGTACATCCCTGGGTCGTCTTTGCCATCGCCATCCCAGTCCCCGACCACTGGTTGACTATTTTCGCTCTCGCGTGGCACTTGGATCTGTTTGTCGTTTCCGGTCAGCTTGCCATCGCCATCGGAATCGATGATCCAAACGTCGCCACGAACGACGGCGATTTCATCGATCCCGTCACCGTTGAAGTCACCGACGATCGGTTGATCGCCCACGTTACCAAACTTTGCAGTCGTGTCTCGTTTGGTCCAGCGCCCGTCACCATCGGTGTCCAGCAACCACGTTCCATTTCGGTAAACACCAATTTGGTCAATGCCATCGCCGTTCCAGTCGCCTGCGATGGGCTCATCGACTTGATCCCCGTATTGAAAGACATGGTCAACCGCATCGGCGCGCAGATTCCCTGCGTCACCGCGTTGCAAGAAACGAATATGGTCTTCACCTTCAATCGGCTTGCGACTGACTAATTCATTGCGATCAACTTGGCGACGACGCTCATTTGCTGGATCGGGAAGGCCTGGATCGCGTTTGATTTTTTCAGGGTCGCGTTCCCATTGGCGGCCAAAGATTCCGATGTCGTCTTTACCGTCACCATCCCAATCACCTACCACCGGGCGATCCAACAGTGTGCCCAGTTGCATCCACATGTCACCCTTGTCCAGGCGACCGTTGCCATTCAAGTCGACAAGCCACTGACCGTTTTCATAGACAGCGATTTCATCAACACCATCGCCATCAAAATCGCCCGAAAGCGCAACCGAGTCTTCGCCGCCCAAGTCATAATCTGAACCATCTTTGGTGACATCGCCATTGTCGTTCATGAACTGCCAACGGCCCTTCGCATAGTCTTCGTTGACCCAGTCCACATTGGCCTTCGCGCTGGCGTTGTGCAAAACATCTTCACCAACAATGCCACGCGGGAATCCACCGTTGATCACGCTCAGGTGCCAAGAGACCGCCCACTCATCGAAAGCAATAATAGGGGCACGAAGATCCTCGGTAGAGGCGAATGTCGAAATCGTGATTCGCGGATCAAAGTTCTCAATCAGTGGATCATTGACTTCCCGAATCTCCGGTTCCAATTGTTCAAGGAAATCGCCCTGCGGCGGTGGAGGTGGCGGGGTTTCAATGATGATTTCACTGAAGTTATTGTTTTCACTTGACTGAAAACCAATGAGCGAAACATTCAAGATCGCATCCTCGCCCGGATCCGTAGCCTCATTTGCGCTCAACTGTTGCACAATGATTTCGTTCGGGTCATCCCTGAGGTCTGCTTGATTGATTGGTATCCCACCAGTGGTTCCAGCGGTGTCTAGCCCGTCAATGAACCCTTCTGGTTGCAACTGGTAAAGGTGATAGGAACCGGGCCGCAATCCGACAAACTGATAAAAACCGTTTTCATCCGTTGTGGCAACAATCGGGCCGCTCGGATAGATGCCAGGTAACGCGTTTTCACCGACGAAAGCGTCCCCAAAAACATTACGCAGTTCAATCGTGACACCAGCGATTGGCATATCGTCCTCGGTCAAGACCCCATCACGAAACTCCCGCAGGTTTGCAGGGTCCAGAGGCTCATCCAGAACAATGGCATCGCCGTCTTGGAAAACAAACCCCGAAATTTCAGCCGGTGGAACTTCATAGAAATCGTAGTGGACAGCATTCACACCGCTCTCAAGAACGATGCCTGTGATGAAGTCATCGCCAACGATTTGGCCGCCTACTGAACCAACGAGTTCGCCACCGTCAAAGAACCCTGTGGGAGTCGTTTCGCGAACACTGTACTCGCCAGGCTCCAAGTTCACGAATTGGTATTCACCAGAATCGTTTGTGTTGGTTTGCTGTACCACATCGCCGGTCGAATCAATCAGTTCGACCAAAACTCCGGGTATCGGTTGATCACCAGGATTGAATTCGGCGTTCAGGTCAACATCGGCCCAAACGAATCCCGAAATTGATGCTGGTTCCAATTCACAAAAATTGTAGTTGGTAAGATCGACACCAGCTAAGAGCTGTACGCCCAGCAAGTCATCACCAAGAACTTGGCCCCCGCCACTGCCAATGTCTTGGCCGCCATGGAAAAAACCGTCTGGCTGCTGCTGGAATATCTGATATTCGCCAGGACGCAATTCGGCGAATTCATAACGCCCCTGCGAGTCTGTTTGTGTGGTTGCGATGACAACGCCCGCGCCATCACGGAGTTCAATATTCACACCCACAATCGTTTCTTCATTGGCATCAAATTCGCTATCGCCATCCGAATCGACATGCACAAAACCGCTGATGCTGCTGGGGGCAATTTCGCAAAAGTTGTATGCTTCCGCGACATCGCCGCTGCCCAAACTGATTTGCGTAATACGGTTGGGAGTTTCGACGTTGCCACCCTCAGTTCCTGCGACTGCACCGCCATCAAAGTAGCCGTCTGGTTGCTCTTCGACGATCGTGTAGTTTCCGGGGCCCAGCCCCTCGAATTCATATCGCCCTTGAGAATCGGTCTGCGTCTGCGCGATTTGCTGGCCAGATTCATCCAGCAAACGAATCGTAACACCACTCAAACCTTCTTCATTGGGATCTTGAACACAGTCGCCATCGGCATCAACATGAACACTTCCCGAGAGCGTCGCGCCCAACAATTCACCAAAGTTGTACTCGGTGGCTTCCTGACCTTGTCTGATCGAAATCGAACGAAACGAATCGCTGTCATCACCCAGCTCTCCGACTCTCTGACCGTCAATCAAGCCAACGGTGTCGACTCCATCTAAGTATTCGCTTGGCTGTGTTTCAACCAGCGCGTATTCACCCGGCGGAATGCCAACGAACTCGTAGCGCCCATCGATGTCGGTCGTGGTCGTCGCAACAACATTGCCGTCCACATCCAGCAAGGTAATGGTGGTACCTTCGATCCCTTCCTCGCCGCCGTCACGTGATCCATCGTTTGACCGATCGTGGTAAACAAAACCACTGATCGTTGCCGGCGCGATCTCGCAAAAATTAAACTCCGTTCCGACGCCACCAGCATCCAGAGTGATACCTTGGATCAATCCACCATCAACAGCATCGCCCACTTGAACACCGCTGATGGATCCTGGATGAGCCGATCCGTCCAGCAGTCCCTCGGGCGTGAACTGCACGATGCGGTACTCGCCCAGTGGCAACGAATCGAAACTGTAGCGACCATCCGCATCTGTAAAGACCTCGGTGATGACAATCCCATCAACCGATTGCAACTGAATTCGAGTACCCGGCAGAGGCGTTTGCCCGTTGCCATCATGTTCTCCCGTGCAGTCTTCACCCGGCGCTGCCAAGTAAACAAAGCCCGAAAGTGATCCCAACGCGAGTTCGCCAAAGTTGTATTCAATCCCGTCGTCGTCACCATTTAGGAAAATGCCGGTCAGCTGATCGTTTTCTGCGACCCCAACAACAATGCCGTCAATCGTCCCCGCGGAGTCTAGGCCGTCCGTCAAGCCAGCGGGTTGTGACACTTCGATGATCTCGTACTCGCCCGGCGCAAGCCCCTCGAACGAATAGGCTCCATCGGCGTCAGTCGTAACCGTCAGCTCGCTTTGTGGCGAAATCGTATCGACCGGAACCAGCCTTACAGAAACACCTGCGATCCCTGTTTCGCCAGGATCGCGCACGCCATCGTTGCTGTCATCTTGATAAACATATCCACGGATCGATGCTGGCTGTGCTTCCGCAAAATCGTTGTTAATTGACGCCTGGCCTCCCAGCGGAATCACGATATTGGTGATCACGTTGGGTGATTCGGCCACTCCCGACACGCCACCATCGATTGTGCCTGGGAAAGCGCCAACACTAAACAAGCCCGCTGGCTGAGTTTCTACAACACGGTAGTCGCCGGGCAGCAACGCCAGTGATTGTGCGAATTCATATCGTCCGTTGGTATCGGTTTGCGACCGAAAGCCGGTGTCAACGTATTGCCCTGACGCTTCATCGCGCTGGAAAAGCGAAAGTTCGATTCCACTCAGCAGTTGTTCGCCAACTTCACGCACCATATCCAAGTCATTATCGACCCAAACATGACCCGAGATCGAAATCGGCAAAGCGACTTGAGACGTCGATCCAACAGCTGCTGCTGAACGGTTGGGACGACTATCAATGTCATCACCATCGTCGGGCGGAAGATTCAGCCCCGTGGTTGAGGCCGGATCACCAAAATCATTGATAAAAATCGCATCCGCATGACTTGTTTCGTAGTGCGGTGCTTCAAAAGTCGCATTCAGAATCGAGTCTTGAAATTCTTGTCCCGACGTAATGACATCCAACCGGTCATTGAATATCGCCAAGTCAACTGCATTCCGCAGCACTTCGTCGACATCCAGCGTGAACTCCAGTCGATCGCCAGCTTTGAAATTCGACAATCGTAAAACAAGTTCTTGTCCACCATCCTCGACTTCAGCAACCGCGTCGATTTCTCGCCCATCACTCGATTGAATCCGCACGACTTGAAAGCCATGCGAACCGTCTTTGCCACGCCCTCCCGGGGCGGTATCGAAAATTGGATCGCCAACACTCAGCCCATCACCGTCTTTGTCGGTGACGATGCGCACTTCGGAAAGCTCCGTATCGGGCGCTCCGCCATTGAATGAAAGAATGAATCGATCGCCCCGCGAATCACCACCAGAATCTTGCTCGGTCTCCAAGTAATCTGTTTCCAGATAGACCAAGCCAACATTGATCGGATCCGCTGCCAAAAGCTGGCGCGACTCTAGGCGTTCCGATGTAAGTCGTCTTCGCACGCGTTCAGCGTCACGATTGTCGGTTCGTCTATTCCATCTCACGACGGCACCTCCAGTGCCTTAGTCGATGACAAATCCCCCATGCCGTCAGCACAGTGAATGTTGTCCGGGTCGTCCTTTGACAACTGCAATTCCTGCAATCGCCATCCATTTGAAAGGTAGTCAAATGCGGGTCTGACTATCGATCAATTTGTTGATTGCCTTCAGCAATCCGAGCTTTGTTCATCACAGCACTCAGCCCCCAGCGACGGAGTGTGGCGTCGTATCCACCAGAGAAAAGATTCTCGCCAGCGGAGCACAATGTTGACACCGTTCCTTTGTGTCCATTCAATCGACGCACGACATTGCCATTTGTGGTATTGACCACACGAATGACGTCATCACTACCGCCAACGGCAACGTGTTGACTGTCGATGATGGCGACTGAAAACAGTTTGCCCGTCGTGATCCGATTCTTTTGAAACACCTTTCCGTTGCGCGTATCAAAAACTGTCATGATTCCGTCTTCAGCGACGCAAACCAACAGGTTCGAATCAGGCAAGAAATCCATGCATTGAATGCGACCTTGGTGTATGTGGTACTCGCCAATCGAATCGCCATTGACCACGTCGAATAGGTACAGCGAACCTGATCGTCCAGCAACCGCTAGCACTTCGTTGTCGTCACGATACGCGACTGTTTTCAAATCGTTGCAGTCGCATTGAAATTTCGGCATCTGCTTGTCGCCACGACCAATCACATAGACCCGTCGATCGAATCCAACCGCTGCAATTTCGTTGCCATCGGGTGCAAACCGAATGCATGCCAGAGCCGGTGCTCCCTTCATCTTTTGCAAGACACGATAGTTATCCTTGCGATCCCAGATGATCAACTGCCCATCGATTCCAGCTGACGCCATCTTGTCGCCGGTTCGATCAAACGCCAACGTCTTGATCAAGTCGCGGTGGCCTTTCAGCGTTTTCAAAACACGCAGTGAATCAGTAGCGATCAAGCGAATTGCATGATCGTCTCCCGCAACGGCAACGATGTCTCCGTCAGGGGCCGCCGAAACAGCCGTGACCAAAGTTTGGCTGAGCCCTGAAAGTTCAGGTTTCAGCCGCAGCGAACGGCTTGGTACTGGCAGTAAACTCGCAGCAACAGGAGTAATTCTTGGCGGTGCGTCATCCGAAATCGCTACCGACGAACTGAACAACATCAGCATGGTCAGCAGCAAATGGCGACGTGAAACGATTTGATTGCAAGGCATCGGACTGGCCTTCGGTATGCACAATTACCAACACATGGACTCTGATAATTGAATCGGCAGGGGGGTGGAATCCTCATGACCAGAACAAATTGAAAACAGCAAAGCCTGTCTTGCAAAGATAAACCTGGGGCTTTGGGAGGCTGGTAATGCCGACTGTGATGACGCGAATTTGATTCGGATCTTTGGCCTGGGATGCAAATCAGCGATTTCGATCTTTCGCTTGGCGAAAAAGCGTTGCTAGAATCGCCGCCGATGGGCAAGCGTTTGCCCCTATCGTACGCTAGCAAACAGGCGTCAAGGATGATGCGACGAATCGTGTTTCTGATTTCTGCGGCTTCACTTCTGGTTGGTCCCAACCTGAACGCACAACAACCTGCCCCTCAACAAGGTGGCGTTGTGCCAGCCGCTCAGGGACAAGCAGCGGGAGGTGTGCAGCCAGTCGCTGGTCAAACACCTCTGAACAATGCCGCTCCCAAAGCTCCGTTCCCACCACTCAACGCCAGCCAGAAAGCACGCCTGGACCAAATCTTGTTGAATTGGCAGACGGTCAGCCAAAGCACCAAGACTTTGGAGTGTAGTTTTCAGCGATGGCATTACGACCTGTTTGCCGCGCCCAAAGGCGTGCACGCGAGCAAGGCGAAAGGCATCCTGCGCTACTCAAGCCCTGACAAGGGACTCTTTGAAGTCAAGGACATCATGTTTTTCAAAGGCATGAAGGACGGCAAGCCACAGTACGGTTACAACAAAAACAAGCTTGGTGAAAATCAATCCGGTGAACATTGGGTTTGCAATGGACGTGAATTGATCGAGTTCGACAAGAACGAACGGAAATGCACCGTTCATGGACTGCCGCCAGAACTCCAAGGCAAAGATATTTTCAACAGCCCCTTGCCGTTCGTATTCAACTTGGATGCCACGAAAATTCACGATCGATATTGGGTGCGTGAAGCTACTGTGCAAAAACCAGGTGTCTTCGTGATCGAAGCGTTTCCAAAACTGAAAGAAGACAGTTCTCAGTATCGCTTGGTCCAAGTCGCGGTGAATGCGCAAACGTTTATACCGCAAGCCATCATTATGTACGCCCCAAACTTTGATCCCAAAACGAACCCTCAGTGGGACCACTACGAATTGACCGATGTGAAACGCAATGCAATCGGCACAACATTTTTGAACCGATTTAACGCACAGTGGTTCATCCCAGAGAAACCTAAAGGAAAAGACTGGGAGGTTATCCGCGAGCCATTTGTTCCCGCCACACAGCCGGCCACACAACCAGCGATTCGTCAAGCCGCACAACCAGCGATTCGACAAGCCGCTGCACCGGGACCAGCGCCCCGCAACAATTAAGACGACTGTTGTGGCCCTGGCCTGAATGGCCGAAAGTCTTTAGCGTTTGTTCATTTACTGAGCCGACGGCGCTAGCCGCGGGCCTTGTGTGATAACGCAACCCTTCGAGGCCCGTGGCTAGCGCCAGCGGCTCACAAAAACATG
>CAYNNP010000037.1:0-11288 GCA_964398215.1 uncultured Pirellulaceae bacterium
GGACGTAATCCAGGTTAGGAAAAGTATTGCAGGCTAACAATCAGTTGCCAGCGGAGACATCAATGAGTCGGCCACCATCACAGAGCTCGGGACTAACAGCTGTTAGCGCGAAGGCTACCGTTTTGCGAGAATCAAGCCCTACGGTTGTTGAATTGGACGACTTGTGTCGCCACTTGATGAAAATTCACCGTGACCCTGCATCCACTGCGGTCGCAAGTCAAATCACCGAAGCATACCGCGAACTAAGTTCTGCTGATCGATGCATGTTCATGACGCATTTGAACAGCGATTACGATGTCGATTCAGAAACCATCGTGGCCGCCGCAGGAAAATACGAAAGCGATCCGACGTTCAAGAACTTGCAGTCGCTAGCGAAGTTAGTTGAAACGCCACGACAAAAACTCTTTCGTTGCATCAATGCCGCGCCGGACGGTTTGCAAACCTTGGTGCGAATGCGACAAGACTTGCTTGAACTGGATTTGCCGATACGTATCGCGTTGGGGCCAGTCGAAGAAGACCTGAAAAGCCTTTTGCAATCTTGGTTCAATCGAGGATTCTTGAAGCTTCAGCGTATCGATTGGAGTTCATCAGCCAGTTTGCTGGAAAAACTGATCGAGTACGAAGCGGTACACCAGATATCGCACTGGGACGATTTGCGTCGACGGTTGCAGGACGACCGCCGATGTTACGCGTTTTTCCATCCATCGCTTCAGGCAGAACCGCTTGTGTTTGTTGAAGTCGCGTTGACCAATGCGATTTCGGGAAATATCAATGATTTGATCAAGCTCGATTCAAAAGTATCGGATTCGTCGGAAGCGGATACGGCGATGTTTTACTCGATCAGCAGTTGCCAGCGCGGCCTTCGAGGGATTTCGTTTGGTGGATTGTTGATCAAGCAAGTTGTCAACGAATTGCGTGCTGACCTGCCAGGCATCAAGACGTTTTCAACTCTTTCGCCGGTTTCCTCGTTTTCGCGTTGGCTTAGCCAGCAGGATGCCGAAAAACTGGGAGAGTGCCACGAGGTTCTTTCCAAATATTTCGTCAGAGATTCGGCGGAAGCGCCAGACTCTGAAGAGTTGTGCAGGAGTCTTGAGCTCTATCGCGAACCGTTGATGGAGTTGATGGCCGAGTACTTGATCGCCGAACAGATCGATGGTCGCCCCATTGATTCGGTCGCGAGGTTCCATCTTGGCAATGGTGCTCAATTACGTGCAATTCACTGGATGGCGGATGTCAGTGACAACGGGATGTCAAAGTCACTTGGGATGATGGTCAACTACGTTTACGACTTGGCCCAGATTCAATCGAACCGGCAAAACTTCTTGCAGCACAAAATCATTACGGCTCATCCAAGTATTCATTCGCTTGCCAAAAAGAGTCTAAACAGGAGTAACAGATGATAAAGGAAGACCAGCCTAAAAAGACGCAAGCTTCCATCGTCTATGACAGGATTCGTCGCGACATTTTGACGGGCCAGTTAAAGCCAGACGAACCGCTGCGCGTTGGCAAATTGCAAGCCAGGTATGAAACGAGCGGTAGTCCTGTTCGTGAGGCACTGAATCGACTTGCCGCTAGCGGAATGGTTTGCAGTCATGACAACCGAGGATTCTTTGTTCCGTCGATCAGTCGCACCGAACTGACGGATCTTTATAAAACACGCACGTGGATCGAAGAAGTCGCGCTGCGCGAGTCGATCAAAAACGGCGGTGTTAGCTGGGAGGAAGGAATCGTCCTGTCGCATCACCGGCTTTCTCGTGCACCGCGAAAACTAAGCGGCAGCAATAACTCGAACCCAGAGTGGGAAGAAGCTCATCGTGCGTTTCACTTGGCACTGGTCAACGCCTGTGAGTCGCGTTTTCTGATGCATTTTTGTCACCAGTTGCATGACCAATCCGATCGCTATCGCCAATTTGCGTTGACCGTCGCGCCTGATCGTGATTCAGACCAAGAACACGTTGGGTTGATGCAAGCAACGATCGATCGAGATGCTCCCAAGGCCATTGCTTTGCTTCACGAACACTACGAACAAACACAACACATCATTTTACAAACTGGTCTGGAATAGCAGTCGGTCGCAGTATCCCACTCGTCGAAAACTCCCGTTCTCTGACCTCTTGCTTTTATTAGGACAGCTAAATTCATGACGCAAGACATTGAAAAACAATTAACCGAAGATGTGATCGCAACCATCAAATGCGACAACGAGCGAAGTCAGCAAGTGTTGACCAGCCTCGTCAAACATCTGCACGATTTCATCCGCGATATTGAGCCTACCGAAGCAGAGTGGATTCACGCGGTTGAATATCTGACGCGTGCTGGCCAAAAGTGTGATGACCAACGCCAAGAATACATGTTGTTTTCCGATGTGTTGGGTGCGTCCATGTTGGTCGATGCGATCAATCACCGGTTCACATCTGGCGCAACCGAATCGACCGTTATCGGCCCGTTCCATGCTAGCGCCGAAGAAATTGAAAACGGAACCTGCGTGGCCAACGGCCCCGAGTTCGAGCGTGCCACGCCGACCGTTGTTCACGGTGTTGTACGAGACGTTGACGGCAATCCAATCGAAGGCGCCAAGTTGACTTTCTGGCAAGCCGACGACATCGGGCTTTACGATTCGCAAGACGATAACCAACCCGATATCAACTTGCGCGGCATTTTGACTTCTGATGCGGAAGGTCGCTATTGGTTTAGGACAGTTCGTCCGACTGGTTACGACGTGCCAACGGACGGCCCTGTTGGCGAATTTTTGCGTGAATGCAATCGCCAAGCGCATCGACCCGGACACATTCACTTTATGATTCACGCGGAAGGATTTCGCACGCTGGTCACTCACGTTTTTCCGACCGGCGAAGTCAATATCAGTAGCGATGCTGTCTTTGGCGTGAAGGATTCTTTGGTGGTTGACTTTGGGGAATCATCCTGCGAAGAAACCGCTAAGAAGTACAACGTCGCAATCCCGTTCTTGGATTGCGAGTTCGACTTTGTCCTGGACAAACAGGCTGGAGCAGAATCGCCTTACAAAATTCTCAAGGCTCAAGCGTAGACCGCACGGCTGATCGCTTGGCCTGAATCTTTTATACCGTTCGACTTTATTTCATATTCACCACCAAACACAACTAGCCCGCAAAGCAAAGTAAACGACAGGAGCAATCATGAGCGAAACAGGAAAACACTTCAAAGAAGACCAGTACTGGGTCAGTCCGTATAACTTTCACCCAGACGTCACAGGCGCCTTGGATCTGCCCGAGAAAGTCGAGATCCATGATGCGACGCTTCGCGATGGCGAGCAAACGCCTGGAGTGGTCTTTTCAGTTGAAGACAAGGTGGCGATTGCAAAGAAACTTGATGAGATCGGTATCGACCGAATCGAAGCCGGTATGCCAGCTGTTTCTCCTCAAGACTTTGAAGCGATCAAGCAGATCTCTGCGTTGGGTCTGGATTCCAAAATCTACACCTTTGCTCGAGCAATGAACGCCGATATCGACAAGGCGGTTGAGTGCGGAGCTCATGGCGTCATCATCGAAGTTCCCATTGGATATCCAAAACTCAAGTATCAGTTCAACTGGACTTGGGAAAAGGTGCTTGAGAAAAGTGCTGATGTGATCAACTACGCGAAGGATAAAGGGCTTAACGCTGTGTTCTTTCCGTATGACACGACGCGTGCACGCGAGGACGATCTGACCAACCTGTTGAATGGGATCATGAAGGTCTCGCAGCCCGATTCGATCGGCGTTGTTGATACGATGGGTTGTGCGACTCCCGAAGCGATCAAGTACTTGGTCAAAATGGTCAACAGCCTAACCGGCGTGCCCGTGGAAATTCACACTCACAACGACTTTGGAATGGCCGTTGCTACCGAGTTGGCCGCTGTGACCGTGGGAGCCAATTGTGTCCACAGTTGTGTTGGTGGTCTTGGTGAACGAACCGGAAATGCGCCAATCGAAGAACTGATTCTTGGGCTGGAACTACTTTACGGCTACGAATCAAAATACAATTTGGCAAAACTACCCGAGCTGGGACAGCTGTTGGCGGATTGTAGCTGCATTCCTTACGCGAACAACAAACCTGTGTTCGGCTCGCGAAACTTCACTCGTGAATCTGGCATCGGCGTCAACTTGGTTCTCGAAGAACCATTGGCTATGTTTGGTACGCACCCAGCGTTGACCGGTCGCAGTGGTGACATCGTGTTGGGTAAAAAGAGCGGCAAAGCGTCAGTCGCTTATAAGCTGGCTGAGCTTGGGATCGAAGGGATTGATGAAGATCAAGCCGCAGAGATTTTAAGCCGAGTCAAACAGAAAGGTATCGCCAAACGCGGCCTGATTACTGACCAGGAATTCACCGACATCGTAGGCGAAGTCAAGCAAACGGTTGCGTCCTAGTCAGATATCACCACTACTTTGTATCAGCACATTGGTGCCATTCCCTCCCACCTCAGATTCATAACGGATAACAACGACCATGCAGTATGGAATGCTATTTGGCGTATTGGCATACGAGCTACTCGTTATCGGCGGCATCGGACTGTGGCTTGCTCGTCAACGCACAGGCAAGGAACACGAAGAAGGCGAATTCGCGCTGGGCGGTCGCAGTCTTCCCGTTCCTGTTTTGGCAGTGACGCTAGCCCTGACCGTGCTAGGCGCGGCCCATATTCTGGGTGTGTTCGAGATGTCGTGGGGCATGGGGGCGGCTGCCGTTTGGTTCAGCATCGCGCACGTGATTCTGCTGGTTCTGGTTTGCACAACGACGGGACTATGGTTTCGGCGGCTAGGTTTGACCACGGTTCCTCAAGTGCTGAAGACGTTCTTCGGAGACGGTATTGAATTGCTGGTTTCCTGTGTGATGGCGGGATGCATCTTTGGAATTTTGACACTGGAAGCCCAAGGTTTGGGGATCGTCATTTCGTCCATGACTGGCTGGAGTATCCAGGCGGCGGCGATCGCAGGCAGCGTTTTGGGAATCTTTTATGTCGTGCTGGCTGGTATGAAGGAAGTTGGTTGGATCAACTTGGTCAACGCAATTGTGTTGTACATCGGGATCATCTTGGCAACGATCTTTGTTGCTCAGAAACTGCCGGGTGGAAACTACGACAAGGTCGCCGAGCACTACAAAACTGTTCCCGCGAAAGTGATGTTGGAGAAAGACGCCGCAGCTCCCGAGGGCAAAACAGTCCAAACGAATGCGAAAGGTGAAAAGTACTTTGAAGCTGATCAGAAATTCATGCTCAGCATTTTTGGTACGCGAGGCATCATGTTGACGTTCGCCTTGGGAGTTACCATCGCGGTCGTCTTTAGCCAAGGTATCAGCCAAATGTTGTTGCAACCGGCGATGTCCGCCAAGAGCGAGGGGGACATCAAGAAAGCACTATGGATCGCAGCGCCGGTCAATGGTTTGTTTGGCGTGTTCATTGTGGTGCTAGGTCTGACGGCGAAATATTTAGTGGTAACCGGAGGGTTGCCAGAGGACCTTGGGCCAAAGAATGCCGCGCCCACGATGTTGATCGAATTTTTACCTGGTTGGCTGTCAACGATTTTGCTGGCATCGTTCTTGGCTGCTATTTTGTCAACGTTCGCGATGACGTCCTTGGCTCCAGCGACGATCTTTAGCATGAATATCTACAAGAACCTGTATCATCCCGATGCGACCGACAACGAAGTTACCAAGGTGACACGAATTGCGATCATTGTGCTTGCGGTGATCGCGATGATCGTGGCAGCCTACCTGCCGCCGATACTTGCAGCCATCACATGGTTGTTTTCTTGGTTGATTCCCGTGTTCTGGATTGTTGTTTTTGGGTTCTTTTGGAAACGAAGCCGAGGTGCAGCGCTTGCGACTTTGTTGACCGCTTGGGTGGCCAACTCTCTTTGGTCGTTCAGTTCGCTTCCGGCTACACTTGGGCTACCTGGGGATGCCAATGCCTACGTGGTCTTGGTCGTGACCCTGGTTGTCGCGATCGTTGCCAATGCAACGATGAAAGGCGAAGTCGGTTATTTTAGATCCGAAGAATATCGATCCAAAGTTGGATCTGTTTAAGTTAACTATCACTCTGGCTCAGTCTGAAAGCGTACTCCGATGTTTTGGTCAATCTTTTTAAATAGTCTCGCGTTGATTATTGGCGTGCTCGTTGTGGGCACGGTTTTGAATATGTTGTTGCGGGGAAAGACGTTTGCATCGAACGATGTGAGCGAAAAATCCTCCGAACAAAAGGGAGCATAGATATGGATGATGCAACAGTAACTACAGCTTGGATGGCGGGCGTGGTTGGAATCATGCTCGTGTTTGGAGTGATAGCTTTGGTTGGATATCTGCGGATGCAAAAGAAGTAGCATTTGCGATAAATGGGGTGACGTTTCTGATTTTCAGATGCGTCGTTTCAGGAATCGGTGACGCGCGATCATTGAAGGTCCTGGTTTCGCCTTTGGAATGGACTAAGATCTAATTGTTCAGCCCTTAGGGCGACAGAAATCAACCCTGTTGAATACAAATGGGTTTGGATAAACTTCTCTCAAACGGAAAGCCGGGATTTTGCTGTTTCGTTTTTGCAGGCGAACCGAGAGCTTGGCGTGACAACCAGAGATGAAGACATCGAGCAACGACTCAAGCAAGGCGATTTGTCGCTGTTTGCAGATGCCTTTTCGCGCCATCGGCCCCGACTGTGGCAGATCATACACTTCCGGCTGAGCGATAAAATTCGTGCTCGTGTTGACGCGGATGATGTGCTGCAGAATGTTTATTTGGATGCCGAGAAACGGCTGAACTACTACATCGATGGCGATTTTCCGTCACTGTTTTTGTGGTTACGACTCGTCACCGGTCAAACCCTTAGCCAAGTTCATCGCCGACACTTGGCCACCGAATCACGATCGACCTTGCGTGAATCCCGTCCGAACGAAGGCAACCTGTGGGGCAACACGTCACTCTGTCTTTCACAGCGATTCATTGCTCACCTGACATCCCCTAGCCAAGCGGCAGTGAAGGTCGAACTGATTGCCGAAGTGCGTTCGGCACTGAGCGAGATGAGTGAAACTGATCGCGAAGTTGTCGCGCTACGTCACTTTGAAGAACTGACTAATCAAGAAGTTGCGTTAGAGCTAGGCATCGCCCCAAAAGCTGCCAGCATCCGCTATGTGCGAGCACTGGAGCGATTGCGAAGCGTTCTGGAGAAGATTTAGGGAGGATAAGTGATTCGTCCTGCCAACACGCTCAGCAAATCCCGAGGGAGAAACGATGTACAATAGTAGTTCGTTTCGGTCGAAATATTCTGAGTGACAGACCGTTAGCGCATCGGAACTCGTTTCAGGACTACTTGTATGAGAACGATTGGGCTCTTTTTGGTGGTAGCTGTGCCCTTTGGCCTGTTGCCGGTCGCTAGCGGTCAAACCTACACGCCCGGGCAAGCGATCAACCAAGACTTCAACAGTTTTGCAAAACCTTTTCTTGTCAGTCAATGTGTCGATTGTCATGGGCAGGCCGACCCCGAAGGCGACCTGTCGTTAGCAGATCTGGGGCCAGTCGACGAAGTGAACGCTGATGTCTGGCGAAGTGTGTGGGCACAGGTCAGCTTGAAGGAAATGCCGCCGACGGATGCGGAACAACCATTGGTTGTCGAGCGACTGAAGTTTACGGATTGGATTGTTGCGCAGTTGACGCGAGTGATGCGGGACAAGGGCGGATTCCGTGATCACCTCACACCCGAGAAAGGCAACTTTGTCGATCATGAACTGCTGTTCGGTTCGCTGCCTGATGGCATCAAGCTAAAACCGGCATCATCACCCGCGCGGATTTGGCGTGTCACTCCTCAGGAACACATGGCACGCTTAAATGAGTTGATCAACATTGAGCCAGAGTTCGACCCAGACAAACCGGGGCTTCGCGCTCATGGTGATGGCGTTCCGACGAATCATGGCGGCGCTCTGAAGCTTTACTTTGGTACAGACCGGATCATCTATTGGGTAGGTGGGACGGCTGCCTATGCAACATCTGTCAAAAGTGTGCCGACGATCCTGGTGTCAGATCACGATTACGGGTTGGAAAGTTATGCCGATTTCTACACGGTCAACAGCGCCGAATCGACGCAGATCATTGCGGTGGCGGGCGACATCGTTCGCTACATGATTGATGGGCCGCTAAGTATCGCGCAGCCGAATCAAATCACTGACGATCCAAAGTCGGTCGAACATCTGACGGAAGGCGATATTCGTGGGATGCCGACCAGCTTGGTTTATGGCACTCAAGTGAAACGGCCCCTGACTCCTGTTTACCACTTGATGCAACAGGACGGAGTGCCCGACGGTCATTTGCGCGACGCGATCCATTATCTCTTCGAGACCTTGACACTGCGTCCACCAAGTCCGGATGAGTCTGACGCCTACATGAATATCGTCAAGAAATCGATCGATGAACTTGGAAAGAAAGACGGCGTGGTCCTTGGCCTCTCTTCGGTCTTCCTTGATCGCGATGCGATGTTTCGACCAGAACTGGTAGTATCGGGAAAGCCGGATCAGGACAACCGCGTCATGCTACAAGACTGGGAATTGGGGTTGGCTGTCAATCACGCCTTGCGATATCTCAAACCGGACGACGCGTTGCGCAGCGCGATTGACGAAGGTCGAATGCGGACGCGAAAGGATGTCAAACGTGAAGTTCAGCGGATGTTGGCCGACGATCGCATTCGGAAACCGCGTGTGCTTCGATTTTTCCGCGAGTACTTTGACTACGACCGTGCTGGTTACATTTGCAAGGACTCGAAATCGCTCGCCCAAACTGGTCTTCACAATCGCGGTGGCGCGTACTATTTCAGCATGTTTGATACTGCCGCCAGCACCGATCGCTTGGTCGAATTGGCACTGAAAGATGACAAGGATGTTTTGAAGCGGTTGCTGACGACAGACAAGGCGGTGGTGACATGGGACGACAGGGTTTACTTTGGCCGCGAACGCTCGGCGAAGGAGAAAGCGGCTTCGATCGCTGCGGCCAAAAACGAAGATACGACCTCGCGGGTCACTCAAGAATCACGCTTGGCCGACAAGTATAAAGCTCAGGCCGCGGCGATAAAGGCGAAGTTAAAAGTCACTCCAGACGATAGCGAACTGAAGAGACAGTTGGTGCTCGCCAGCAAACTGGAAGAGGCGTCTACGTATAGGGCTGAGGTTCGGCGGGTGATCATCAATCACGGAGTCGAAGAGGTCGAGTTGTCGGGCCCTGAAATTTATGCACGTGCGGGTCGACGAAGTTTCGGAGGTATATCGATGGCGCCGGAACGCAGATTGGTGACGGTGCCTCCAGGCGAACGGCTCGGCATATTGACTCATCCCAGTTGGCTGGTTTCTCACTCCGACGCGATGGACAACCATGCTATTCGTCGTGGCCGATGGATTCGCGAACGGTTACTGGGAGGTGGCATCCCCGATGTGCCGATCACTGTTGATGCCATGCTGCCTGACGAACCGGCCAGCACGCTTCGCCAACGCATGCGAGTCACCCGAGAAGACTATTGCTGGACGTGTCACAAAAAGATGGATCCACTGGGGTTACCGTTCGAGACGTTTGGTCACACAGGCTTGTTTCGGACAGCAGAAAAAGGCAAGCCGATTGACACAACTGGCGAAATCATCGATTCCGGTGACCCCGCGCTGGACGGCAAAGTGGACAACGCTATCGAAATGATCAAAAAGATCGCGGGCAGCCAGCGAACAGAACAGGTCTTCGTTCGCCACGCTTTCCGATTTTGGATGGGCCGCAACGAGACGCTTAACGACGCGCCGATACTTCAAGACGCCCATCGTGCCTATAAAGATAACGGCGGAAGCATGAACGCACTGCTTGTCTCATTGCTAACCTCCGACGCATTCCTTTATCGCACGCGAGATGTGCGCCAATAGCGGTAGTTACCTGCGAAGGCAAAAAACGCCGCTTCATTCGGCCAATGCCATGACCGCCATCGCCGTGCCCGCGTGCGAAATGTAGTGCTTGGCATCGCTGGTCAGTGAACGCGTAAACCACCGCCCACTTTCGCGCTGGTGGGATCGCAACCACCGCAATCCTTTTTGAATCTCAGGTGAATTCGCTGGCGTTCCCGATCGTCTTAGTACGTAGACCGCGAATCCAGTTGCATAGCCATCACTGGTCTTCGTGTCCTGACCTTGCCCGCTTCGCCGTTTCCAATCGCCCAGCGTTGCCAGCGCCCAGCCACCATCGGCTTTTTGGGAGGTGCGTAGCTCGGCCATCCAAGCAGCCTTTTGTTCTGCTGTAATTAAATTCAAATTTAGATTGGACCAATAACTATTGGCCCACAAAAGCATCGCGCGGTGATGTAGCGTGGTTGGTGGATGGTTTGCAAAGTAGTCACGGATTTTTTTGATGCCGGACTTCGCTACATCTGTTTTTGCGTAGCCGTCTGGCGCGACGGCGACAGCGATGGCCGCCAAAGTAACGCCATAGTGGTCATCCGATTCCAGCGGTGGCCAGCCACATTTCAACCAATTCCAGCCACCATCGCCTCGCTGCACTGTCCACATCCGGTCCAGCGCCTTTTTAGTCACATCCTGCAATTTCCCGGATGTCGCAGAATCGTTAAACGCAAGTGCCGCGGCAGTCGCAACAACTTCCGCATCCCAACGCGGGCCTTGTTTTTCCCAACGCTCCGAAACCAACTGTTCTGCAAAATTTCGTACAGCAGCGTGGGCACTGGCATCGCCATCGATCGAGGGTCGAGCGTACAGGTATGCATAGTTCGTGTGACAAGTCATGCACTTACGGCTTTTTTGCCAATGCAGTGAAGCTGCATCCAAGAACCGCCCTGCCCTGTCGATCGAAAACTTCTTCGCAAGGGGCTCATCTGCCCGATTCGCACTTGGCGCGACAACGTTCTGTATCGTTAACGGTTCGGCCGACAAACCGATCGCAGCGTTCAACAATACAAGTAACACGACATGCGAAAAACGCATCACAGCTGAACTCCAGCAAATCAAACGAACGATAAAAACGAAGTCAGTTAGGCAGCCAATACTTCATCAATGATATCCACAATTTTCAGTGACAGGGCGATCAACATCGCCAAAACCATTGGTTTGACGGCTAGGACAGAAAAATGTCACGCATGTTCGTTGTTCTGTTGTACGTCAAAAATACGCCAAATAGATGCACGAGAATGATCCGAGTGATTTGCCCAACTGAAAATGAAATTGCGGACTATTTGAATGGGGTTTCCGATGATCCCATTGAGTCTCGAATCGAAGAACATCTTGTTCAGTGTGCCGAATGCGAAGAGCGGGCGATCAGGCTGGATG
>CAYNNP010000037.1:11388-38359 GCA_964398215.1 uncultured Pirellulaceae bacterium
GATGTTGCGACGCACGCCTGATCAACGCCCAAGCTCTGCTGGTTTGGTAGCGACTAGTCTACTGGATATGTCGTCGCGCACTGACCTAGCTGGCTTAGTCGAACAAGCGATATTGCAAACTGAAATCCAGCCGGATTCAAGTGATCTATCGGACCCTCAGCAAGCACGATTGGACACCGCTATGCACGGCCCAGTCGCCGATACGGAACAGGTCCAGCCAAGTCCACCATTAACAACCTCTGTAAACGGATCAAAAAAGGCGACTCGATTCTTCGTGGCAATCGCCATGTTGATGCTTGGCTCATTGGCTGGCGTCGCGGGATTGACGCTTTGGATCAATACCGGCGAAGGGAAAATTCGTATCGAATCAGAGGTTGAAGACGTCAAGTTACAGCTTGCTAAAGACGGCAAGACGGTCGACGAAATTTCTGTAACGACGGGTGACACGGAATCAGCAGTGCGTGTTGGCAAGTACGAACTACGGGTTGCCGCAGGTAGTGACCGAGTGAAAATATCGCATTCGACGATTGACCTTCGGCGCGGCGAAAAACAAGTTGTAAGAATATGGAAAGACAAAGCGGAAGCGGCGCCGAGCAATGATCAGGCCAAGAGGATTGCCGATCTGCAACTCCAGCTGAGTGAATCACTTTCGCGGAACAAAGAGCTGCAAGCGCGTTTGCCAGCCGCAGACGATAGTTTTCAAGGAAGGCGTTTTGATGACTGGACGCGAATAATGAAAAGCGACAAGTCGCCTAAGATGATCGCCAGTGCAATTTATTCAATGGGACAACTCAGGAAGGGATCGAGGGGCCGGGATCTCTACGAAGTACTTGGCGCATCGGCATCAAAAATCGAGTCGTTCGCAAGTAAGAATCCTATTGATGATTACATCGTCTACCTGCAAGGAAAAAATCGAACTGCCAACCAGAGGAAAGTCTATCGAGATGCAAACGCAGGATGGACTGAAGTCATTGGAACTGTTGCATCCTTGCTTTCCGAAAGGATGAATGACCCAATGTCACGTGTGGCGATCCGCGATGCGCTGACCAAAAACCGAGAGCCCGCCGCGCTTCGGTTGTACGTATTCGCCGTAGCACACAGTCAGGCACCAAAAGAATTCAAGGAGATGATTTTCCGTGAACATCTAAAGCAAAATGTTCCAGCCGGAGTTCGAGCAATCGCCGCTTACGGCCTTTACGGAGTTCTACAAGCTCCCGCAGACGAAACCATGAAAAACAATCTGGTTTGGGCTGGTGACAGTGTGCATAAGGCGATTGCTTTAATTCGACTTGATGCCAAAGACTATTCTTTTCCAACAGAACTGGGCTCTGCGACCGGGCATTTAATTGGAAAGAATGTTGAAGACGGATCCGCTAGATTACAGGTCATTGCGATCGACGTTTTCAATAGTCCTGCGTTGTACGAGGAGGGATTTCGCGGGAGTGACGCCTGTTTGTTTTTGGAATCCTTGGGCGCATCGATCACAGAGTCGTGGCAACTGCCGGTGCCTTCTGACGAAAAGTTGCCAGGGACAAACTCGATCCTGTTGTTGGCAGCAGTCGACGCGATCATGCCAGCGGTGCGTGACGACGCGAGTCGAAAATTGCACCAACATCTGCGATTCTTGCTGGACCGACGCGACCGTCTTCGGGGCTTGAAACGCGCGGTCGTTACGCCTGGCATTTTAATGACCGGCAGAACCATCACGTTGCTGGATGGAAACCCACCAATGAGTTTTCTAGCACAGCCAATGCAAGGAGGAGCACAGCGAGATTGGCTGATGTTCAAGCGCATCTCAGCAGATTCTCCAGACTTTGATTCGACGAATTTTGAAAGTTTGCGTGCGTACCCAACCGATGTTGCTGATTACGTCTTGCAGCAGATCGTCAACCACGGAGAGAAAGCCGCGCCAGAACAACGAGTGTTTTTCGATCGAAATAATCCAGCCGATGACCAGTTGCTACGCCATGTACCGAGATGGCTTGCGTTCAGCCAGATCGAGAACTGGGATAACGAAAAAGAACGCTTGTTGCTGCAAAAAACTCTTTTGGATTATCAGGACTCTCGCTCGGCCTACCCGGCCAACTCAAAATTCTCCTTTGGCACCGGCGATATCAAACGCGTACTAAAGATTGCACAGTCTCACCCCGAAAAAATTGCCCAGGTGCTTGCACTGAACTTGGCTTCATCACTTGGAGCCGAAGACAAAGTGATCGCAGAATTACTATTGCCGATACTCAATGCTTCCGTGACCGACTCCAGCATCAGCAGTTCGACAATTGAAGTTGGATTACGACTGTTGGCGAAAATTGACCCTGAGTGCTACGAACTTCAGGTCGAAACGCTGTCGTCCATTATTGACACTGTTTCAAGCCGCAAGACCATACCTGACCAGTGTCAAAAGTCCAGCGTTCGGGAAAACGCCCTGGTGGTCGCGATGAACAAGTCTTTTTCGCCGGATGATTTGAACTTGGTGAGTGTGGTTTTAGGAATTGCGAAGGACGATAAAAATACGGACTCGCACCTTTACGGAGGGACAGTCAATTTGAAGGAGTACGGTGTCACTGGTACGGCTGAAACAGGAATCGCCTGCCTGCGATACTTGATCGAAGTTCCTCCAAGAAAAGATTCTCCGATTCGAGACAGGCTACGTGTGCTTCACTCATTGGCACAGCGGAAAGCAACCACCAACTCAGCCTCACCACTGTTGTATTTCGCTAACCTCGATAAAGCGTTTAAGAAACTAAGCAAGTGACCCAGGCGGCTAAAGCGACGCGTATCGGCTGGTTCTACTTCGTTTGGAACGGCTGGGAATTCACAATTTGCTTCACAAGGCTTTTGATCGTCATTCCGTCCTTGTCTGCGGCCACAAGCATTCGATCAATGATCGGCCGATCGGTTGGTTCAATGGTCCTGCCCAGCGCATACATCAACAACTTTTCCGTTAGCCCACGAGCGAATCGATTTTTCTGTGCCAACAGCGCGCGTTTGAACTCTAGAAAGTTGCCGAATTCGACACCATTGGGGAGCATTCCACTCGGGTCGATAGCAGTCCGTTCGCCCCAGTACTGGTTGATTGGCTTTTCTCCGTCTGCTTGTACGCGCCATTGACCGATCGCGTTAAAGTTCTCCATCGCTAGGCCGTACGGATCGATGCGTCGATGGCAATTGTTGCACGTTGTTTGTTCGCGATGCAGTTCGAGTCGTTTGCGCACCGTCAATTGTTTTCCTCGCAAGTTCGGTTCAACTTCGCCGGCGTTTGGTGGTGGGGGCGGTGGCGGATCGTTGAACAAGACAGTCAAGAGATACTTGCCACGCTCAACTGGCTTCGTTCGGTTCCCGTCGGCTCCCCACAGATGAACGCCCGCCATTCCAAGCAGTCCGCCGCGAGCTGCAGAAGTTGATTCGGACAAATAGGTGTCTTCCAGCAAACGGCGTTGCGCTCGTGTGCGTTTTAGAGCGGACATCTGCAAGGCGGTCAACGTTTCCAGTTGGAGCGTTTCAGCCTTAAAGAAAAATCCGCCGTTTGATTGTCCGTTGACAATTTTGATCAGCAGTTCATTCTTGCCGACTTTCAATTTAACGGTTACTCGGTCCTGATTCTTTTCGACACCACGTTTGACATAGTTTTTCAAAACCTCGTCGCCGTTGATCCATACTTTGATCGCATCGTCACTGCCAAGTGCCAATGGCAAATCTTGTTCAATCTTGCTGTCGATTTGTCTGTATAGGTAGAAAGCTGAAGTTGCGTCGTTGAACACGTAGTGGACCGTGTCGTCTGTCCACTCGGCCTTTTTGACCCATCTCAATTCACCAACTGGTTTTTCCAAGTCAAGCTTTCGTTCAGGAGCGAACCGCTGATCGTAAGCGGATTGCATCGTGTCCGCCGTGAACGGGCCGATCACATGGATGGGACCGATTTGCGGCTGATTGGAAACGCGAGCCTTTACATTCGCCATCCAAACGTTCGGCTTGACCAGCGGGACTCGGCGAAACTCGTTTCCAACAACACCGGAGATGCCGTAGTAAGACGCGAGCCTCTCGTTCAACATCAGCCAATCACTGCTCAAGAACGATTGAATCGGTTCTTCCTTGTCGAGCACTTCACGAAAGAAGGCAAGCGGTTCTTGGACGATGTCTTTTTCCAAACCAGCAAATTCGGTTTCATAGAACTTTGGAAAGATCTTCTCGTCTGGAAGAAACCGCGTGAATTCATCGACTTTCAACCATTGGCGAGCAAATCCATTGACTAGGCCGTCGCTGCGCGGATCAGCCAACATACGATCAACTTGCCGATTGAGCTCCGCAGCATCATTGCTTAGCTTTCCAGAAGCAGCACTGCGAAATAATTCGTCATCGGGTTTCGACGACCACAGAAAATAGCTCAGCCGTGTTGCCAGCTCAAACGATGTCAACTTTCGCAGCTTGGCTGATTCATCTTCACGGAGATACAAAAAGTTAGGCGAGCAAAGCATCGCTGTTAAGCCAGTCTCCATGGCTTGTTCAAACGAGGCGCCAGCCGCGATGTCTGCTTTCATGACTCCAACGATCCCGTCCAGCTCGGCTGGAGTTGTCCGGCGGCGAAAGGCACGCGGCAACAAACGCTTGATCGCCGCAGTTGCCGCCTCGATCGTCTGCTGATCTGCAGATGGCATTCCTGCGGGAAAGATCGCATGCATGCTAGGCGGAGGAAAATCGCTTTGGATTGGCCCAATGACTTCGATCCATTTTAAATGCAGCTTGGGCAATGGTTTCGTATCAATCACGCTGGGCAGGTAACCGCCGCGCACGAATGAATCGTAGTTGCCTTCTGCACGCATACGTGCCTTCAATCGCAATGACTCCATCGGTTTGCCATCAGCAAACAAATCGTTGGACTCACGATGCGTTTTGTGAACGACCTGACGGGTTTCACTGAAACGCATTTTGTTGACAATATGCACGCCGAACTCGCCCGGCACCGACGCGTCAAACGTTCGGTCGAATTCATAGATTTTGGGTTCGTCGATTTTGGCATCGACACGAAAGCGTCCTATTCGGCCGAGCGATCCAAAAGTCACATCCATGAAAACAGGTTTTTTGGAGTCACCTGAGTCGGCCGCCGCGCAAACGCGTACACGATACCGCCCAGTCACTGGGATTTCTTTGTTGGTCGATGGGTGCAGTAGTTTTGCGTAAGTCCGCGCTCCACTTTGCATGACCGTCAGAGAGGCCCCATTGATTTCATGCGTGCGTTTATTGAGCAAGTAGCTCATTGCCGAATTGCGCGTATCAACAAAATCAAAGTGCATGGTTTTCGTTGGGACTGGTGGCGGGCGAAAAACGACCGCTCGCTCGGCTATCTGGCCGCCAACGTCGATATAGGCTTGCATCAACGTCGGGTCGACCAGCAACGCCTTGCTTATCCGATCAAACCCCTGAATGCTCCCGTCAGGTGGCAGGTCTTCCAACGGTCCTTGACCATCAACAAACTCGACATTCAATAAATCGCGAACAGTATTGGCGTACTCGATACGGCTCAAACGTCGCATCAGGACTCGGCCGCCGGTTCCTTCAGCACTGCGACGCATCTGCGAGAGGTTCTTAGAAATCCAATCAGTGACTTTCACCAAGTCCGCCGGCGCCGGTCGTGGTTCATCCTCGGGAGGCATCTCGCCTAAGTTGATTCGGTCGAGCACTTCTACCCAATGAGCGGACGGCTCTCGGTCACTAAAATTCGCCTCCAGATTGTCCAGCCGCAACTCACCTTCGGAAAGATCTCCATCATGGCATGACGTGCAATGTGTTTTAAAGAATGGTTTGATCGTCGTGCGAAACGCAGCTTCATCGGCGACCGGTGGCGCGGCCACTGCGAAACCGAAGTTTGTTGCCAGAGCAACAGGGATCAAGACCAGCAGGCGATTCACCATACGTTGACCTCCAGATGCGTTGCTGCTTTCTTGAGTAAATCGAATGCCTGATCAGACAATTTCAGGTTACTGCGTCTGAGCGTTAGTCGCACTCCGCTGGGCAATGCGGCCAGTTTCTGCAAACCACTTGAGGTTACATTGGTTGTTGCCTTGTCAGTCCTGCCTCCGATTGTGGCGGAACGCAAATGCTGAAGCTTTGAAATGCTTTCGACTCCAGTGTCGTTGACGGATTCACCTGACAGCGTCACCTGATCTAGCTTTGGGCATTCAGCCATTGGTCCAATCGCCTCACCCGTAATATTTGGCGCTGAAAGCACAATGGAGTACAGGTTCTTCATCCGCCAAAAATGGACGAACGACTTATCTGTAATGGGGATGTCATCACCGACAATCGACAGCTGCGAAATCCCAGTGATTTGGCTTAACCTCATGATGCCACGGTCGGTCAAAAAACGACTACCGAGTCTCAATTCACGAAGCCAGTTGTTGTCGGAGATTGCATCGATGGTCAAGTCTCCAGCATTCGATCCAGTCAAGTCAATCGATTTCAGCATTGGCAATTTGCCCAAGACTTGAAACCCTTGGTCTGTCAGATCTGGGCAATCGTTGATGGAAATCGTTTTTAATTCCCTTAGCTTGGTGATTTGCTTGAGTCCGTCGTCAGTAAGGTCACCAGAGATCCGCAGCGTTTCCAGAGTTTCTGCGAAAGGCTGAAGCAACTGAAATTGATCATCACGAAAATGACTCGATTGAAAATCGTTCAGTTTGTCGCTGGTCACTTTCTGCAAAATCGCGCCAGTTCCTTGCGTCCCTGAAATATGAATCGACCGGATGTTGGCAAGCGTCGGTAGTTTCGCTAACCCCACGTCCGTAATTTCGTCACCATGCAGGCTAAGCGTTTGTAGGTTCTTTAGCGGTGACAAGTAGCTGAGCATTGCGTCGCTCAAGCCGACCGTGCCGGTAATCTGCAGTTGCTCGATTTCCGTTTTGTCGGCAATCGGCGCGAGATCGTCATCGGTGATACCGTTGCCAGTCCCGGAAAGCATCAACCCACGAAGATCTTTCGTCTTCGTGAGCTTAGCAATATGCTCCGCCGTCAAATTGTTTTGAGCATTCAGTTCAATGTCGACTGGTTCGTTCAAGTCGGCAAGCGCTGAAAAAAATTCGTCGGTTAAATGCTCGGGACCGATGATGACCGTAACAATCCCATTGCGTCGCTCGCGAAATTCTCGCGTCAATCGCGGCATTTTTTCACGTGCTGCTTCGCTACGTTCAAATGTTTGTCTTGCCAGATCGATGTCTGACTGTGCAGCATCCATCGCGATTCGAAAACCGACGTACGCGGCTGCGTCATTCGCTTCAAAATAGCCACGACACGCACAGCGAGCTTGCAAAGGCGACGTGAACCACGACCCACCGCGGATGACGCGCCAATCACCAGTGTCATTCCAGTTTTCGGAATTGATCGGATCGATGGCTCGATCACGAAGATTGTGGTGCCCGTTGTCTTTGAACTTTGCATAGAACGTATCCAAGTACTTGTCTGCACACCACTCCCAAACATTGCCGTGCATATCGTGCAGACCGAATGGATTCGGTTTGAAATGCCCAACAGGTGAAGTGAAAACATGATCATCGCCAGGCTCTGTTTCGGGATAGACAATCCACTGACGAATCACGCGATCAGGGGCGACCTTCTCTAGTTCAACGTTTCCAATGTTGGCGTATTTTTCAATCACCCCGCGATACTCGTTCCCAAATGAAAACAAAGTTTGCGTGTTGGCTCGCGCCGCGTATTCCCATTCGGCTTCAGTCGGTAACCGGTAGGTTTTGCCTTCCTTCATCGAAAGCCACCTGCAAAACGCCGTCGCATCGTGGAAGCTAACGCCAACAACCGGATCTTTGTCGGATTGTGGAAAACCCGTATTGGTCCAATCGAACTCAGGCTTCTGGCGAAACGAATGTTTGTGACTTGGGATTTTTGGATCTGGCGATGGGTCCCATCCAACGATGCCGGCGCCATTGGATTCGGCGGTTGTCTTGTGCTGCGTTGCTTCAACAAACTGACGAAACTGCGCCTTCGTGACCTCGGTTGTGGACAAATAGAATGGGCGAGTCAAAATCACTTGGTGTCGTTGTTTCGCGTCGTGAGCATTGAAATCACCGTGATCTTTGCCAAACGAACCAATTGGTTTAGCACCCATTTCAAATCGACCTGCCGGCAACAGGTTCAATTGCATATCCAGGCTGTTTGAAACCGATGGCAGGTTTTCTTGTGAAATGACTGGGAGCGAACAGGCCACAGTCAACACGCACGCTGTAATGAGTCGGATCATCCAATCAACTCGCCAATCGGGCTTTTACTGTCTTGCAAGGAATCGACCTTCACGCCTACTTGATTTGCCATAGTGTGCCAGACTCGAGCGAGCGGCGTTTTGTCATCTAGCTTGAGGTGGGTTTTGTGATTGATGCCTAGTGATTCACCGCCGAACATAACGGTTGGCAATCGATCACGAGAATGATCCATCCCTGCGCTGGACGAATATGCCAAGACACTGTGGTCCAGCAGACTTTTTCCGTCGGGCTGCTCGATCGAATCCAATCGGTCTAAGAATTGTTTCCAAAACCCCATGTTGATCTCGTCAACTTTCGCCAGTTCGGACAGATTTTTTGGGTCATTGTTGTGGTGCGTCAACGCATGGAAGACTTTGCTGACCCCGTGAACAGGAAAGGTTCCGCCTGCCAGTTCGCGGCGGACGTTGTAGGTAATGACGCGAGTCGAATCAGTTTGAAAAGCTAACGCGATCAAGTCGTACATTAGCTTTTGATACACGGCGTAATCAAACTCGCTGGAATCCGGCGTCAACGATTTGCTGTAGTCGCCCAGTTCGTTCAGATTCACGTCAGGCTTAGGTTTGTTTGACCAATCGATGTCACGTTGAAGCTGGCTTTCGACTTCGCGGACCGCCGTAAAATATTCGTCGAGCTTCACGCGGTCGTTTTTGCCGACCTTGCGCTGAACCTGATTGGCTTCCGCTTTTACATAATCCAGAATGCTGCCGCGGCGACGGAAATTGTCATCGCGTCGGGCCGCCTGGTCGCCATCATCAACACCGAACAGGCGATTGAAGAGAACGTAGGGGTCGTTTTCGGCAGCTAGTGGAATTCCACTTTCGCTCCAAGACAAAGTTGCCAAACCTTGTTGTCCGAAATTGGTTCCGCGTTTGATCGACAACTGAAGCGATGGGAAACGCGTCTGTCCGCCAATCGCCTTTGCCACCAATTGGTCAGCGCTGATTCCGCCTTTGATGCCCGAGGATGTCCAACCCTCTGTTCCAGTTAGAAACGAATAGTCGCCGGTATGACCTCCGCCGTGTTCCAACTGCAGTCCCGACAGAATCGTCATTCGTTTGCGATAATTCTCCAGCGGTCTGACAATCTGCGGCAGCTCGCAATCGGCGCCGGTCGTCTTTGGAAAGAACTCGTGCAAATTCATTCCGGTCCCAAAATGGGCGACCATCATACGAGGGGCAACGGTCGGAACCGCACCAGCGGCCCATGCACTACGCGGTTGCATAGCTGCAAGACTAGGTAACGCAACGGACCCGGCAAGGCCGCGCAGTACTGCGCGGCGTGAGATCGGACGTGTAGTCATCGTTTCATTTCCAATAGAAAGTCACGGTCAACTTTCCTCTAGGATAAACGAAACGGCGTAACGCGCAACGCTTGCTTTTCATTGATTGGCACAACTGCGTGCAGAAAAACGCAACCGAGCCCAGTTTCTTTCTAGGTTTTGATAACGCGTTCGATGGTCTGCAACAACTCTTGAACTCGGAAGGGTTTTGACATCATCGCTTCGGGAGCAAATTCGCTTCCAATCAAGCGATCCAATTTATGTAGATACCCACTGCAAATAATGACTGGAATCCCCGGCGAGATCTCCCGAATTTTTCGCATCGTTTCGATCCCCGTCATTCCGGGCATCGATAAATCCAAAATCACTACGTTAAAGTGCTCGGGGTTCGACAGAACGCACTGGACCGCCTCGGTACCTTCGATAGCAATCCGCACGTCAAACCCCTTCAACTTAAGAAGCTCGGCGGTTGGCTGGAGCACATGAATGTCATCATCAACAAGCAGTATGTTGCCAGTGGAAACGGTTGGGGTACTGCCTGGCTGATTCTCGGGTTCGGCTGAACAAGCCTCGTGTGTTCGAGGCAAATAGATCTCAAAAATCGTCTCGCCAGGTGATGATGTGCACACAATCGTGCCATCATGCTGCTGAATGATTCCGTACGAAGTCGCCAGCCCCAATCCAGTTCCTTTTCCAGGTGGCTTGGTTGTAAAGAAGGGATCGAAAATGTGATCGATAACCCCAGCAGGTATTCCCGTGCCTGAATCTTGGATTCGAATCACAATTGATTCAACGTCGATAGGAGATTCGGTAGCCTGAACGTTCCTGGTAGAAATCGTAATGAGACTTGATTTGCCCGAAATGGCATCGCGAGCATTCAGGCACATATTCAGAATCACGTTGCCAACTTGCGAACTGTCGATTTTGGCATTCCAAACCTCGTCACTCAACTTCACATGAAGTGTGTAACGAGGATCTAAAGTCCTCTCGAGCAACTTGTGAACCTGTGCAACAACTTCGTTGATATTGCGAACACGCCGATGAAGCTGAGTTTTTCTTGAAAAGCCAAGCAACTGTTCTACTAACTCCTTGGCTTTATCGACTGCTTGATCAGCCGCTTCCAAGTGCTCGTCCGCATCCAGTACTTTTTGTTCGGGGTTTTGACGAACAAGTTCCAGATTTGCCGTCATCGTCAACAGCAAGTTGTTGAAGTCGTGCGCAACACCGCCAGCCAGTCGCCCCACAGCATCCAGTTTTTGCGACTGATGAAGATCCGCTTCCAGACGTTTTCGCTCAGACACGTCATCGAAGGTCCAAACACGAGCGTGAGTTTCTCTTGAGCTAGACGTTAAAGGTGATGCATGAATGCGTATCGTTCGTCGAGGCAATTCATTGGTCTGTAGCTCGCAAGACTGGGATGCATCGGGATGAGTCGATACCGCATTGCAAAATCGATCAAACTGCTTTGTGTCTGAAAACTTGCTACTTAGTTGTGCAAGCACCGATGGCTTGACCGAACTGGTTTGTGCGAAATCGGCTGGATCGATCCGGAGAATGGTCGAAGCCCGAGAGTTGGATTCTACAACCTGCCCTTCACTATCGATGACCAACAGAGCTTCGTTGATGGCATCGAATGACGACCGCATCTGAGTGGCAATGGCCTGTAAGTTTTGATTTGTGTTAACAACTTGTCTTCGCAGTTTTACTACGAAGTAGGTGCCAAACAACAGGAGGCAAACTGCTCCCGCCAACGTGGCAATCACAGTACGCCGATCCAAGTTCGACACCCGGCTCACAACGTGGATGTCTCGGATAGAATCCAATGATACAAAGCGGTCAATGTTATCCCCGGCAACCTCCTTTGATGGAACAGTTGCTAGTCCATCAAACCCTAGGTTTTTTACGCGGCTTAACTCAAGAGACTCGAAATCTTTGTCACCGGACAGGAAATCAACTCTGATTCTTTTGCCATCCACTTCGACGATCAAATATCGCTTGAATCCGTTGGAGCCGAACGACTTCAGGCGTCCCTCCACCGATACACGGCCTACCGAATTCTCTTCCAGTGTTTCGATGGTCTTGGCAGGCGGCAATAAGGATCGGTCCATCCGTTCCAAGGTTGACGCAAACAACGCTGGCAAAGGAGCTTCTGCTTTGACGGAGTTACGGAATAACTTGAGTTCCCATTCCGTCGGAGCTCTGGCAACTACCCGCACACTGTCGCCCAAACTAAACAGCGCTTCGGCTGGTGCATAAACAGTCAAAGAGTCTCGGTTCTCATCTTCTACGACAACAAAATCTCGCCGAGAAATAAAGCTCACTTGGCCGGTGAATTCAACGTGTCCAGTCAGTTGATTGTGGTCAAGATCTTTAAAGCTGCCGATCTTTTCTGGCTTTCCAATTCGCTCTGCTGCCTTCAGTACTTGCAGTTCGTCATTTACGTCGCGATAGCAGATGGGAACTTCTGTTCGCCCAAAACGATCAATCAGAAAAGCAAGCGTTGATTCAAATTCGATCTCGGCGCCCAACAATGACAGTGCCTGTTCTCTATCCAAGGTCTTTAGCTGCCGCACCAAGGCCACTTGTTTTCCATCTCGGATAAATAACTGGTGGTGCCCGACGTCTGACAAAACCGAAGCAACCGTTCCCCTTAGGCGTACACGTTTTGACCAATGCGCACCAAGCTTCATTTCTGAAAGGTTAAGATTCAGCGGCGGGATCAGACGTGATTTGCCTGTTGGTTCAATGCTGTCGGCGTTGATCATATACCGTTTAGGATCGAACGTTCCACTAATCCGAATTTCGGTTCCCGGCTCAAGAATAATGTCCCGTTTCGAATCGGCCATTCCCTTCTTATCCACAAAGATCGCATCGTGATCTTCTTGTATGAACAGTAGCCCCCAAAAATCCTCTTGGTAGTTGACGGTTGCTACTGTGCTGAACAAAACGGGTTTGTCAGCATTCATAAAGTCATCACACTGCCGAATGCTGGTGATTTTCTGGGCGTTTGCCGACGCATAGCAATGCGCAAACAAAAAGCAAATGACCAGAGTCTTAAGAAGAGAGCGCATGTTGTGCCGCATTTCGTGAGTTACTACGAACATATTGGCGAAAAGAACAGCAGGTTTCCAGCCCCAGAAACTGAAAATGCCGTTTAGATACACACTTTGCCGGGCGCCAGCGCTCTGCGTGGCCTAACTGCCATAGATTGACTGAAAGAATTCAGCCTTGGACTTCAAACTTTCCACCTCTTCGTTGGCAGAATCTGAGATTGTTTTCAATTCATTTAGTTTTGTCTCTTGCGATTTTAGATTGACCTGCTCGGCGGCACGCTGCTTCTGTAGGCCCGCGATTTTGGCTTGCAGTTCCTTCATCGCGGCGTCTAGCTTCGTCAACTCGCCATCACGATTTGCTAAGACCTGCGTAGCATTCTTCGTCGCCACTGTTTGCGAATTCAATGCAACCGCCTTGGCTTGGGCAGCGGATTCTGCAGCCTTGATCTGTTCTTGAAGTTTCACTGCGTGGCTTTTAAAGGCGACCAGTTCTTGCCCCAGGCTCTTTAGATTCAGTTGTGCACGTTGAACTTTTGTGTTTGCTTTCGCCAACTCTTGCTTTGCAGCCGCCAATCCAGCGTTGGCCTTGTCAACATACACTTTGCTTGCCGCCAATTGTTTTTCAACCACCGGAATCGCAGCGTTTTGCTGTTGAATGCTCTTGTTTGCTTTGGCAAGAACTGCGTTGTGGTCAGCGATGGCTTTCGCTAATCCGGCGACCTTCGTTGTTACGTCTTGGTGCGATTTCTGTGCTTGCTGCAATTTCGGCAGATTGGCATCCATGACTTGCTTGTGTTTTGCTGCGAACGCTTTTACTAAATCCAAACTATCGCTCTCAAGTCCTAGTGCACTGCGCAGCTGTTTCTCTTTCGCAACGAAGCCAGCTTCCGATTTCCTGGCCGCAGCAACTTGGTTGACAACGTTTTTCTTCATCGCTTCGGCAGCCTGGATTTGTTTTTGCATCTCAGCTTTCTTGCCAGCGAATTCGGCAATCTGCTTGACGAGCCCATCGCGAGACTGAGTCAACTCAGATCGTTTCTTTGTCGTGGCAGATAGAAGCCCCTGCACGCGATTCACCTCTTGCTTTGCTTGAGTTAGCTTGGTTGTCAGATCGCTAACCACTCGATCCTTAACCGCCTTCTGACCGTTGGTTGTACCTTGCTGTTTGACTGCCGAAGTTTGTGCAACGACAGCCTGTTTGGCAGCAGCCTGAGCTGGTGCGATCTTCGCACTGATTGCTTTTTTCTTGCCAGCGTCTTTCTCAGCAGCAGCTTGTTTCTTGAGGTTTGTAACAGCAGCGTTTCTTGTGGCAACCAAATCGTTGGCCGCTTTGATTTTGGTCGCGAGTGCCCCTAATTGATCAGCCACCTTCTTTTGTTCTGCAACCGCGACTTTCAACTGAGCATCAAATGGGGCTACTTGCTTTTTTGCCGCCTCCATCGTTTTTCCAAGTGCCACGAGTTCCGCTTCCGTGGCCTTGAGCTGATTTTCTGTGGTCAGCTTCGATTCAACAGCAATTTTCTCTTGGACACCATGATCCAGTTCGGTATTTGCAAGATCGACGATCGTCTTGGTAGCGTTCTCTGAAAGATTCTTTACTTGCGAGCGAACTGCAGCAAGTTTCTCAATCGTTCCTGCAAGTTCCAATGCTGATTGGTTTTTTGATTTGGAATCGTTCACAATCTTTGCCAGCTGGTTGACCTGCGCTTGGAACGTCTTTTGTTGAGCATCAAGCGGAGTCTTTTGTGCAGTCAACGCCGCAACTTGTTTGGTCCTTGAATTCTTCTCGACATTCGCTTCATTTAGCGCTGTTTTGGCTGCAGCCAATTTTTTGGTTACTGCGGAGTGGGTTGCACTTGCCTGCTGTGCTTTTTTCTCGCTATTGGCGTGTGCATTCGCTGCGGAAACGGCCAGCTTCTGGTACTCGGCGATCTTGGTATTCAAGATCGATTGTTGTTCGGGCAAGCTTGGAGGATTAGCGGCAAGGTTTGTTGCTTGCTTGCCATCAGCGGCATTCCACATGACCGTGCGTCCGCCCCAGTCTCCACCGATAACCTTGGTTCCGTCATGAGTCAAAGCTGCTTCAAGAGCGGGCTCGCCAAACGAGGGAAACGTTTGAAGGAGCTTTCCGTCGGCTTGCCACAATTTTACTGTGCCATCTTTACCGCTAGAAACAATCTGGCCGTTACGCGCCATCGCAACACTCGTTACGCCTCCGCCATGCGCATTGAAACTCTTGAGTTGTTTTCCGGCAAACATCTCCCAAACTTTGATCGTGCCATCCTCGCTGCCACTCACCAGCACATTGGAATCTGCTCGCCATGTGACACCGCGCACTGCTTTCTTGTGACCAACAAGGTCCATGTACAACCTGCCGGTGTCGGCCTCCCAGACATGCAGCCCACCACTGCGATCGCCTGATGCGACCAACACTCCATCAGGGCTGTAATCAACACAATAGACCCAGTCCGTGTGCTTCTTCATTTCAAAGGCGACATCGCCAGTATCGATGTTGTAAATGCGGATCAATTTCTGTGGGCCGCCCAGTGCAATCTGAGACATGTTGTCGTTGATGTCAGCACCAAAAACACTGTCCAGTTCATTGCCAACCGTTACGATTCGCTCGCCTGTTTTAACGTTGTACACAGCCGCTTTGCCCTGAAGTGCGTGCGTGCCGCCGGCAACAACAAGATAGGCACCATCAAGACTGAATTGAATCGTCTGGGGGATGCCCTCGGGATAAGGCAGGATGCCAACAAGTTCAACACTATCGGTGTTGTAGAGTGCAACTTGTTTTTGACCACCGATGGCAACCAACGGGGCCCAAGGACTGGTTGCCAGCGCAGATGCCGCGGCAGAACGCGGTGCTTTTGAAACGGGGACTCGCCAAACTGATTCTGGCATGGCAATTTCAGCAGGCTTGCTTCCGGCTGCCATCGTAGTGAACGAAAGGCTTGGCCCCTTCTTTTTCTTTGCCTTGCTGCCACTGTTTTCAAGCAATCCGCCCGCGATCCAATTCTTGATCACGTCTAGCTTTTCCTTGGCTAGTGGATCCTGGTTTGGTGGCATGACAGGTGTGTCTTCGTGTGTCATGACCTGATAGAGCCGGCTTCCCTCCGCGTCACCGTCGTACACGATTTCGCCACTTCCGCCGCCTTCCATCAACGCGGCGTAACTATCGATCGCCAATCCACCCTTGGCATCGTTGGCATTGTGGCACTTCAAGCAATGCTGCCGAAAGATAGGCAACACATGCTCTTCGAAATTGACTTTCGGAACGGGTTTCTTATCTTCGGCAATAGAAATACCGGCGAACAGAAAACACAAAACTGGCAGGCAAATTCGGTACATCATCGATCTCGTGTGATGTTAAGTAATCATGGTAGCCAACGAGACTTGTCGCACATGCTTGAAGAATGTTCTGCGGGCGCGGCTCACATCTGCGTTGCGCCACAACTTGGAAGCCCAACGCTAAAATTCATCGCAACAGCAAACGCTTATTGCGATGGCTACTTTTAATTCTAGTTGCCAAATCGCTAGTGGTTAAACACAAACTCGCGACTGTTCAGCAACGCCCAGAAAATATCTTCCAGGCCTTCTTTTGGTGTAGGAGCTTCTCCGATCGTCTGTAACAGTCGCTTTCGTTCCTCGTCCGTTGGATAGCGTGAAACGCAGCGCACGTACAATCGATCCAGTGCTTTTTCAGTAGACTCATTCTCAGCCAAAAGAGTTGCAACGACCTTGCCGCTTGAGATCTTTCCGCTGGTTGCGCTACCGTTTAACAGATGTAACGCTTGTGATAGCGATGGATCCGTCGAAGCCTCACACGCGCAAACGGTCGCACGAGAAGAGCGTCCAAACGTATCCAAGAAATACGTGCTGGTTCTACCGTCGGCGATTTGCACCGCTCGAGCCCCAACAGGCAGGCCACGGAATTTCTCTTTGGTATTGGTGACTTGGCTGATACAGTCCAACAGCAATTCGGCAGGCACTCGTTTTACAGATGCGTACGCATAGTTACGGGTATCGCTTTTGTTGCTGTCGTTCGCCTTGGCGGTCCGCTGATAGGCATTGCTATTGCAGATGTCTCGAACCAACTGTTTGAAATCAAATTTGTATTCTCCGAGCTTCTTGCCAAGCGCATCGAACAGTTCAGGATTGCTGGGCGGATTGCTGACTCGAATGTCATCAACCGGTTCGACAATGCCGACTCCCATGAAGTGGGCCCATACCCGATTTGCAATGCTGGTCGAAAAATACGGATTGTCTGGACTGGTCAACCAGCGAGCCATCACAGCGCGTCGGTCTTCACTTTTGGTCTCGGGCATTTCACCGCCCAAGTACTTCGGCGACATGACCTTTCCGGTGACCTTGTGTTTTACACTTCCGCTGCGTCGGTCATAGATGATCTTCTCGCGATAATCCTCTGCATTCTTGGTGCCGACTTGGCAAAAGAACGCTGCGAATCCGTAATAGTCATCCATTGTCCAACGATCAAGCGGATGGTTATGGCACTGGGCACATTGAGTACGAATGCCCATGAAAACCTGAGCAACGTTTTCCGCACGTTTCAGTGTGTCACGCTCGATCTGGTAGTAGTTGGTCTGGGGCGTACTGAAGGTCCCACCATTGGATGCCAATAGTTCACGTACCATTTCGTCCAGCGGAACATTCTTTGCGAACTTGTCGGTCAGCCATTGGTTGTACAAGAATGCCGACTTGTAGCTCACTTGATTCGTGCTTTTGATCATCAGTAGTTCGGCAAACTTCATTGCCCAAATTTCACTGAACTCTTTGCGATTCAAAAGACGATCAATCAGTTCAGCACGTTTTTTCGGAGCACTGTCATACACGAACTGCTGATACTCGGCTTCCGTTGGCAATTGTCCGGTAATGTCAATCGTCACACGCCGCAGGAATTCTTCGTCACTGCACAAGCCACTGGGCAGAATGCGTAGTTGGTTCAGTTTCTTGCCGACCAATTGATCAACATAGTTTCCGACAACCTCTGGCGCCTTGTACTGCAGATTCTCAGGAAGCACTAATGCCTGGCGGCCTTCGGTTTTGGTTTCAAATCGAGCAAGAATGAATGCTTCGCCGCGAGCACCCGCCTGAACGGAACCCATTTTGTCGATTGCGGCAGACGTCTCGTTGTTCGACATCCAAGCAGAGAGGTTCGTAACGTCTCGTGTGTTGCCATCGGTGTACTCAGCAACGGCGATGTAGCGTTGGTTGGATCCAGTTCCTTCGATCACAGCCTGTGGCGGATAGATCTCAAGCTTCGCGACAGCTGGTGGAGGCGTCGCGTCCTTGGGGGCTCCAGCCTCCAGCCATTCTAAAATCGTTTTGTAATAGTAGCTGTCTTTGCCGAACAGCTTGCCGCCAGTGTGCGCGACTTCACCCGTCGACTTGGTCAAAAACAAACTGTTCTCAGGTATGGCGAGATTGATTCGTCGAAAGCCGATTTCGCGGGTGATTCGGTTGTAATCACCTGCTGGGTCATACCCAAACAAACTGATCATGAAACCATCTTTGCCGCGTGCGGCACCATGACAGCTGCCTGTATTGCAACCGCTTCGCGTCAGGATCGGAACAATGTCTTTCTCAAAACTAACTGGCAGCTTTTCGCCGCTACGAGTCACCGTGATTGGAACACGAATTTCATTCGGGCCCTTCTTGCAAATCAGCTCAGTCGATCCATCGGCGACTGGAAATACTTGGTTGCCTTCGATCTTGGCGACCTTGGAATCCTTGACAGTCCAAGAAACCGTATCGGTCATGTCAACGGTAACGTCATCGGATCGAGTATTGACGGCGATGAACGACTGGTAATCGCGCGCCGTATCTAACTTGATCGCCGTTGGATAAACCGCCAAATTCAATTTCACAGGCGGACTGGACTTTGATGCAGTCGGCACTGGATCGGGATCAGCAGAATTTCCAATCGATGCGAACAATGCAACGAGCAGTAACAAATTTAGTCGTCGGATCATGATGATACCTTCTGGACTTGGTTTCGAACCGAAAGGGGGGAGTGTCGGTTCTAGGACTACTGTCCTGATTCGCGAAGTTCTTTATGCATTTGCCTCAGCTGCTCCAAGCGGCTAAGAGGTTTCTTTTTTACTGGCGCCGGCTTGGCAGGCTTAGCCTTGTCATTCGGCTTGGCCGTAGTCGGTTTCGCACTGGGTTTCTTGACCGGCGCTGGGATCGGTTTATCAACTTGCAGGGTGCCGGTCCCTTGGGACTGTTTGATCAGACCATTAGGATCCGTGACCGTTGCTCGCGCAACCAATGTTTTATGTTGCCCAACGCGTGCCTTTGGCCCAACGTTGATTGGAAACGAGATTCGCTCGGAATCGTTTTTGATGGCGATTTTTGGTTGGCTGCATGTCACGCCAGCGGGCAAACCAACCAGCTCGACTTCGCAGGTTCCCGCGAATTCGCGCAAGACTTCGACTTCGACCATGACCTCAGTCTCTTCGCCAAGTTCCGACGAAGTCTTTGGAAAGGTAAAGTTAAAGAACCGATCCGCAATCTCAATATCAATGGGCTGCGAAGCAATCTCATAAGTCCCATTGTTGCTAATCTGAGCGTAGACAATCACGGGCCATTTGCCGATTGCTGCCGAGCCGTTGGCGGTAATCGGAATGGACGCTTCGTTTTTGCCCTTAGGGATCTTGACGCTCCCGCTGGCGCCGATGCCAGGCGGGTTGTACAGCAATCTGATTGGGATGTCCGCTTCGTAGCTACCTCGATCAACCTTGACGACTAGACTGGCCGAACCGTTGCGAACGACTGGCACTTTTGGTTGAACGATCGAGATTTTGCATGGCGATGCATCGGTAACAGCAATCGCACTTCGTGTTGAACGATACTCAAACACCACGCTGTTGTTTTGTCCAATCAGTAACTGATGTTGCTGATCAAATCGGCTCTTGATTTTATCGTTGTCGACAACCTTGCCAACAAAATCAACCAGCCGGCCGTCCATCGGGGCGTCTTCGGTGGCGGAAAGTAAGACAGGGACGGTTGTCCGATTCGCGGGCATTTGAATCGGTGTCAGCGTCACTCCCTTGGGCAAGTTCAATGCTGTAAGGTCAATCGCACCACCAAATCGTTGCCTTGAAACATTCAACATAACCGCCGCACTGTTGCCTTTGGGAATAGCAATGTGGGTTGCTTCGTAGCGACGGCGATCAGGCAGCGAAAGAACCATCTCAGGTTCAACTAAATTCGCTTCGATGCGGTAGGCGAATCCCGGCCCGCCGCTTTTTAGGTGATCATAAATCCGAATATGGTAGGTGCCATCAGCCGGGATTTTATAGTCCACCAAGCTATCGGGGCCACCTGAATCGTCGTTTCCGCCGACTCGTTTTCCTTTGGCGTCGTAGATGTCGATCACACTGTCAAGCTGAGATCGCAAGACCTTGCGGCCGAAAACACGAATCCGAACCGTCTGATTTTTCTTGGCGGCAAAGCTAAAGAAGTCATTGTCTTGCGGTTCACCAATCAAGCCACAAAACGCGGCAGGCAATTCGCCGGGTGTTGATTCTTTGAATGAATTGTTTGGTTCTTTCTCCAAGCAATTCTTGTGTGGGCCAACGCGAACATAGTTGGGTGAAGGTGCAATCCCTTGGTCGTTAGAAACCACCAGCGGAAAAGCCTGTGTGGCAAGGCTGGGCATCTGAACTTTTTCAATCCATGCGTCTCCGCTTGGCGAGACGAAAGTCATGTCCAGCAACTGTCCGGGATTTCCACCGGCAGGAATCGTGGCAATTGGCCGTGGGTACGAACCAACATGCAAGCGGTACCGTTCGTTGTTTCCACCAAATGAACTGTCGCGTACCAGAACGATGTACTTGCCGTCAGCAGGTGCCGTGATACTGCACAGGCAGTCTTGCTGAAGCAGGGGAGCATCGTCGCTTGTCGCCAACTCGAACCGTTGTTCGTTAAGGATCGCGACGTAGGGATCAAAAAACGGATTGCGACGCACCTTCGTGATGCGGACACCTTCGATCTCAGCAGTTAACTGTTGACCCTCTTTCAGTTCTACGACAAAAAAGTCTTGGTCTTCGCGAGCAACCGCGCCTTCGATCGTTACGTTGTTCTCGATCGGCTGCGGTGTTGTGAACTCGCTATTGGGTTCTTTCTCCAGAACATTTGGCATCGCACCAACGCTGAACATCATCATATTGCTGATGCCAGATTTGGTCACCATTCGGACGGGGTAAAGTCCAGGTGAAGTCTGTGCGGGGATTTCTAGTTCGACATCAACCTTGGCATTGTTCACAGGCGTGACGGACTTGACGTTAATGCCCTCAATGTCCATCAACAACTGTCGAGCATCCTGGAGGCGTGTTCCTGTGAACTGCACCTTGGCGGAGGTTCCACGCTGAATCCCGCGCGGGACCGAACCAGTCAACACTGGTTGGGCTGCCGACGCATTGATGGCAATCGCCAAGCCGAACACCAAGCACAACCGCGCTACGCAAGGCACTCTTTGCATCCAGCTGAAGGTTAACATTCGTTTTTGCATATTCGATCTCGTTGTTTTCATCGCTCTGCCGACGACCGAAACGTACAGCCTAACGAGGAAGGGACTCTTTACACTGGTTCCTAGGCAATGATGTCTTTCAATACTTTGCCACCATCAACGATTTCGATGGGGCGATCGCCGGGAGCCATTAGTTCTTTGTCCGCCACAATTCCCAACTGATGGTACATCGTGGTCGCCAAATCGGCTGGAGCAACAGGATCGAATTCTGGCTCCGATGCAGTCGCATTGGATGCACCATAAATTGAGCCGCCTTTGATTCCGCCACCCGCCATCATCACACTGAAGACTTTTGGATAGTGATCGCGGCCAGCCGTCTTGTTGACTTTCGGGGTACGTCCGAATTCGCTGCTGACAAGGACCAAGGTTTCGTCCAACAATCCACGTTGTTCAAGATCCAAGATCAATTGCGAGAGTGCTTGATCCAAAGGAGGCATGGTACGATTCATCGCGGCAGTGATACCGTTGTGCATGTCCCAACCGCCATAAGTCAACGTGACCAATCGGCAGCCAGCTTCAACCAACCGGCGTGCCATCAACAGACGTTGACCCGCTTGGTTTTTTCCATACGCATCTTTGGTCTTGTCGTCTTCCTTATTCAAGTCGAACGCCAGTTTCGCTTCGGGTGACCCAAGCAAGTTGTAGGCTCGTTCGTAAAAGGTTCCCATCGCACCGACATTGTCGGCTTTCGTCACCGATGCAAAATGCTGGTTGACTTGTTCCAGAGCTGCTTGGCGTCGGGCAAAACGCTTGTCGTCAACGCCTTTGTACAAATCCAGATCGCGGACTTTGAAACCGCTGGATGCCGGATCGCTCCCAAGCGCGAACGGTCCAAACGAAGAACTCAGGTATCCAGTGCCTGCAAATTCATTCGGTTGATTCGGAATGCAAATGTACGGAGGCATGTTTTTGCGCGGGCCGTACTCGTGGCTAACCACAGCACCAAAGCTTGGGTACTTTAGCGCGGGACTAGGCTTGTAGCCGGTGAACATATTGTGAGTGCCGCGTTCATGAGCCGCTTCACCGTGGGTGACGCTGCGCACAACGGCTAGCCGATCAGCGATCTTTGCCAACTTTGGAATCGACTCGCAAAATATTTCACCCGTGTTGGTTTTAACGGGCTTCATCTCGCCGCGGTATTCCAGCGGGCTGTACGGTTTTGGATCCCATGATTCTTGATGTGCCATTCCACCAGGCAGGTAGATATGGATCACACTCTTTGCTTTGGCTTCGATAAAGTCGTAGTGCTTCTGCTCCGCAGAGGCTTGTTCCATCCACAACAATTGTGGAAGCGACAGTCCCAGTGTGCCTAGTGACCCAGCAGCTAATAGTCCACGACGACTGAACGGATTTCCGTGACAACGCATTCCGGTATATCTCCCGTAATGATGATGTTTAAAGTTTGAATGGTTTTGGTGGTAGCGTCTGCGTGCAAGCGCGACGAGATACGCCAACCTTCGTAAAAAGAGCTGGCCGATTTCAATTGAAAGTCACCCATGTTAGGCGACCTGTTTAGGTGGGAACTGCTGCGATTCAATTCGTAACAGCTTAGTGGGGATAGTGAGTTTAATCGATCTGAGGGGGATTTTCACCCTCAATCTGGCTGTGATGCTAACGCGATCCCTCAGAACCGTCAAATCTCACTTGTTTTAACGATCGTGCAGGTTCGATCCAATCCTTGATCAAATCGGCTGCCGGACCGTTTTCTGCCCAGTAAACACCCCGAATTGTGGACCTGATCGGCAATCTCAGCCATGGAACCGCTCTGCAGAGGTGGTCCGTCGTCTAGCCGATATTTCCTCGGTTTCCGGTTGTTCCGGTCGATATGTCACAGGCGTAACACTCGATCAAGGTCGCCTGATTAGCGTTGCGATCGACCTCATGCAGAGCACGAATCGAGCGATCCAGCCTAGCCAGCGTGACGGGATGGACGCCCGTTTCATTGACCGCCGAACGCATTTGATGCCGAAAATGCTGAACAGCAATCGCGAAAACATCTCTCATTGCGTTTCGTCTTTTGGATGCTTCCTTGCCAGCGTCTTCCACGTATTTTGTGATCACCCGAGCAAGCGACACGGGATCTGGATGAGGGGCACGAAGCTGGTTTTGAACCGCTTCACGCAATTCATTCGATTCACCGCTTAGTTGGCGAAGCACCGTGTGCATATTGCCTGCCGCTGCAGTAACTGCAGCCGCGATGGCATCGTCAGTCGCTTCAACCCCATGAACTTGGCGAACCAGTTGCGCTGATTCGTCTGTGGTCAGTGGAGCAAAGCGAATGATCTGGCAGCGCGACCGGATTGTCGGCAACTGCTTTTGCTCGCTGGTACCAATCAAGATAATGAGCGAGTTGGCCGGCGGTTCCTCAAGTGTTTTTAGCAAACAGTTGGCACCTTCTTCGTTCAAGAAATCGGCGTCCTGCAAAATTGCTACTTTTCGTTTTCCGTTGTAAGGGCGCAGACGGATGTCGCGGCAAAATCCCTCTTGCATTCGCTGTTCGGGGCGGCCGATCAAAAGCTCCAGCGGTAGGTAACTCTTGTCCGCAGGTTTCTCAACACGAATCACGTCTGGATGTGTCCGGGCAGTGACTTGAACACAAGCCTCGCAAGTACCGCAAGGTGACATCTCGGCAGGCGAACTCTGCTTGCACATTAACGTCAGAGCCAGCAAGTCGGCCACCGTTTGCTTGCCAACACCCGGTGGACCTACAAACAGAAAGCTTCCGCCAATGCGACCGCGACTGATCCCAGAACTGAACCATGATCTTAAGTGCGAGTTGCCGATCAAGTCGGCCCAACGGTTGGTTTCGCTCATTGCAAAGCCCGATCAAGCCTGTTGTTCGATACCACTGATCTTGCTGACACGAACTTCATGTCGACCGCCATCAAAATCGGTTTGCAACCACATCAGCACCAAATCATCGATTGGTCGTTCGCCGATCAAGTCACCCGGCAAGCACAGAACATTCACGTCGTTGTGACGTCGGCTCATTTCTACCATCACTTCGTCGTAGCAAGGCGCCGCACGAACACCTCTGTATTTGTTCGCAGCGATGGCCATTCCGATGCCCGTGCCACAAATCAAGATGCCACGATCTGCCTCACCACTACTAACCTTGCTGGCCACTTGGCTTGCAAAGTCAGGGTAGTCCACGGCGCCGTCTGAGTTCGTGCCTTCATCGGAAGTCTGAAACCCTGCACCGTCTAACGTTTGAATCAGCCGCGACTTAATTTGATAGCCGCGGTGATCACTGCCAAGACTAACCTTTGTCATGAGCCAGAATCCTGCGATGTGGGTTCTTCTGAGGGGAAAAAATCGTCGCCCAATTTGTCAAGCCAAACCTCCAGCTCATCGGTTATCTGTTGAGCGCAGCGGTCGTAAACTTCTTCTGGCATCCCGATCGGGTCCGTTATATCGCCACCGTCATGACGGAGCGTGAACACCCGATCGCTCATGTCAGGCCAGGCGCCGACAACGGCTTGCCTGTGCCCACTCGTCATCGTCAGCACTAGGTCCGCGACTCGCATCACAGACTCATCAAGATATCGACTGCGGTGATCGCGCAAATCGACACCACGCCGATGCATCACTTCGACTGCCTGTGGGCTTGGACCACTGCCGTCCATCGCAGCGACTCCAGCGGACAAAACCTGAAACGGTCGGTCACCGAAGCGAGCCTCAAGTTGTTTTCGCAGGATTGCTTCAGCCATCGGGCTACGACAAGTATTGCCAGTACAGACAATCGCAATCAGTGGTTTCGCAATATCGTTCATAGCAGTTCGCTCAATTACTCCTTCACGCAGCATTTCCCATCGATTCTCGCGAATGCGCACAACCGTGGACGCCCCACCATAGCGTGTTGGCCCGTCATCTAGCAGCAGTGGTATTGTGTCTCCTAACTGCTCAGCAGCAGCTTGAGCGGTGGTTGGCGCCGGTTTTCCCGAGAGATTCGCACTAGTTAATACCAATGGGGCCGCCATGAATTCGTGGATTGCCTGCATGATTCGGTTATCCACCACTCGAAAACCAATCAAATTCTCCTCACTTGTGATCCGTTTCCGGGTAACCGCTGGCAAGCGATGGATCGCGGAATGTGGCGAATCACAGGGCACGACAAGCGTCAATGGGCCCGGCCAACATCGATAACTCAAACGCCGAGCCACCGGCGAGACCTGGCAAAAAAAGTCGCCCGCCGCCTCTCGGTCGCGAACGGAAATCGCTAACGGAGCTTGCTGTGCACGCCCCTTGATCTCAAAGATCTTCGCAACGGCTTGTTCACACAGTGCGTTCGCCGCAAGTCCATAAACGGTATCCGTGGGAACACCGATAACTTGCCCTTCTACTAACGCTTGGACCGCGCGATGCACTAAATCCCTAGGATCGTCGGTCTTCCGTAGGTCGAGTATTTTGGCCATGAAATTGCTGACGAAATCAAAAAATGGAAAAGTAGTTCATTTACAGAACCAGATGAGTCGCTCCGTATTCTACGCGTCCCACCAAGACTCCAAAAGTCGGCATCTTTAGATGCAGAAGTATTCATTTTGTGATCAACCAAGACTTTCGTAGCGGATACAATGAACGCTAGACCTTTTTGCCTGCCAAACACGCGCGAGCGTTCCGATCAGGCATCGGGCTATTAGGTTCACTGGCACCCCAAACTCTGTTCTGTTTTTTGCGGCAATGAAGCAATTCAAGGGCCACTCGCATTTCGACCGTTCTGGCAGTGGGCTATCGCGACGTAGCCTGCTGGCTGCCTGCGCGGGCGCTGCCGCTACCATGGTTTCAACCACTGGATGCATCTTTAGCGGTGACGGCAGCGAACCCGAAATCGTCTGGGGGCGCCGGGGATTCAGCGAAGGTCGATTCCAAAAACCTCGCGCGATCGCGATCGACGAATCGGACCAGCTTTACATTTGCGACACCACTGGTCGTATCCAAGTCTTCGACGCAGACGGCCAGCAACAGCGTTTTTGGAAAACACCGGCGACTAAAAATGGTCGACCGACTGGAATGACCGTTCGGCCAGCCGACCAGTACATTGACCAGCCCCTGTTACTAGTGGCCGACACCCATTACTACCGCATGCTGGCTTACACTCTGCAAGGTGAATTGTTGGACGACGCCAGCATCGGGGGCACAGCGGGAATCGGTGAAGGTGAATTTGCTTTTGTAACGGATGCAATTTGCGATGACGAAGGTTGTTTTTACATTAGCGAGTACAACGAATCCGATCGCATCCAGAAATTCGATCCCAGCGGAGAGTTCATGACTCAGTGGGGCGAAACGGGACGTAAACCCGAGCAGTTCCTTAGGCCACAAGGCTTGGCGATCCACAACAAAATCCTCTACATCGCCGACGCTTGCAATCATCGAATTCAGCGCTACGACATCAGCGCTGCAGAACCCAAGCTGATCGATATTTGGGGCGGTGAAGGCAAAGGCATTGGCAAGTTCTATTATCCGTACGGAATCGACTTTGCTTCGGACGGTTCGCTTTTGATCGTGGAATACGGCAACCAGCGCATTCAAAGATTTTCACCCCAAGGAAAACCAATCGCATCCTGGGGCACACCCGGTTTCGACGCCGGTCAACTCTATCAACCGTGGGGCGTTGTCGTCGACTCGAAAGATCGCGTGCACATTCTGGACAGCAACAACCACCGCGTCCAACGTGTCAGCCTACCGTCGTGACCAGTACCCGCGTAGCGAAGCCATCAAGACTTTCGGCCGTTCACGTAGCGCACCACCGTAACCTTCCTGTTTTTTAGCCTCGTCAGCAGAATCTGTGGGTTTGAATTGGCTCAGGAAGCTTTCCTAGCTG
>CAYNNP010000038.1:0-37117 GCA_964398215.1 uncultured Pirellulaceae bacterium
AGAAATCAGCCGCGCAAGGATTTGTGTAGATACCAATGCCCAAAGGGAGAGTGAAATCTCACGACACGTTTTCATCTCGTGGTTTACTTATCCAAATTCGTTTTCCACGGTGAAAAGCGCAACTCCAAAAAGCGTGAGCGAGGGACAATCAATCTTGACTCGGTCCCTCGCTCACGCGTCGGGTTACCAAAATGCCCCCGAATCAAAAACTAATTCACCCTGCACCCGCGCACCACCGCATCGAATCCTCAGCGCGATCTGGCCAGGAACCCCGAATTCCATGATTCCCCGTCAAAACGGCACCATCGAACTGCAAATCGCAGCCGCACTGTGCTGGTACAATCTACAGCAATCAAGGATCCACGTTTAAAAAAGAGCATGATCATGCGACCATTGTTTTGCCAACTTCCATTGATAATCGCAATTACTTTCTTGGCCAGTTCGACATCAAAAGCCGACGGGCAATCGGATGCGAAAGAGATCTTGGCATCGTCTGGAGTTAACGCTGGGTTCGTTGTCCATCTGGGTGCATCGGATGGAAAATTGACTTCCGCACTACGGCAAAACGAAACCATCCAAGTCCACGGATTGTTGCGAGACGCTTCGCAAGTCGCGGAGGTTCGTAATCGCATTCACAAAGGTGGCGACTACGGCCAAGTCTCGGTCGACTATTTCGCTGGCGGCGACTTGCCCTACAACGACAATCTCGTGAACCTGTTTGTGACCGAGGACTTGGCCGGTGTTCCGATGGATGAAGTCCTTCGGGTTCTGGTACCTAACGGAGTGGCTTTGGTCAAAGAGGACGGCGAGTGGAAAAAGACAACCAAGCCTCGGCCAGAGAATATCGACGAGTGGTCGCATTACTTGCACGATTCGACTGGAAATTCAGTCGCCGACGATGACATCGTTGCACCGCCACGGCACCTGCAATGGGTTGGCAGTCCGCGTTGGTCGCGCCACCACGACCGAATGGCCAGCATGAGTGCATTGGTTTCAACAAACGGTCGAATGTTTTATGTGATGGATGAAGGTAGCCGGGTTTCGATTCAATTGCCGCCAAAATGGAAATTGATCGCGCGGGACGCGTTTAATGGCAGCGTGCTTTGGAAACGCGATATCAGTGATTGGCAAAACCACTTGTGGCCTTTAAAGAGCGGTCCCACACAATTGGCGCGGCGGTTGGTTTCAACTGACGATGAAGTGTTTGTAACCTTGGGGTACAACGCGCCGCTGGCCGCTTTGGATGCAGCGTCTGGTGAAATCATTCGCGAGTACCCCGACAGCGACGCAACCGAAGAAATCATCCACACCAACGGCAAACTGTTTTTGGTCGTCAGAAAAGGAAAAGCAGAGCTTCAGGATTACGCTCCGTTGTTCGGCCGAACTGGCGACCAAGCACGCGTGCGAGATTTCTTTTGGAACGAAGAACCTCGTGTCATCATGGCGTTCGACGCCGACACCGGAAAACAACTTTGGTCGAAAAAATCGATTGTGTCGCCTCTTACACTCGCCGCCAAAGATGGGCAGTTGTTTTTTCATGATGGCGAAAAACTAGTCTGTGTCGATCAAAATAGCGGCGATGTGACTTGGAATTCAGAAGCGGTCACGCGGCGTCAGTCATTCACCTTCAACTTTGGACCGCGTTTGGTACTTCATGAAGATGTTGTTCTGTATGCCGGAGGTGATGGCAAGATTGTCAGTTTCAACGCAAAGAGCGGGCAAGAACTTTGGAATGCTAAATTTCCCAACAGTGGCTACCAGTCCCCGCAAGACCTGATGGTGATGGACGACTTGGTCTGGCTGGCACCACTAACGGCAGGCAAAGACTCGGGTGTCTACACCGGACGCGATCCAAAAACCGGCGAGATAAAGAAAGAGTTTCCGCCCGATGTGAATACTTATTGGTTCCACCATCGTTGCTACATTGCAAAAGGAACCAAGAACTTTTTGATGCCTTCGCGAACTGGAATTGAATTTGTCGATCCCGATCAAGAACACTGGGACATTCATCACTGGGTGCGAGGCGGTTGCCTGTACGGTGTGATGCCGTGCAACGGGATGACTTACGCGCCACCACACAACTGTGCATGCTACCCCGAAGCAAAGCTATTCGGCTTCAATGCACTGGCACCCAAGGCGCCGACTCGTCCGATTCCGGTTGAAGTTCCCGAACAGGGACGATTGGAGGTCGGCCCCGCGTATGACCAGCCATTATCCGTTTTGGTTGCTGCAAAAGATCGTGACGACTGGCCTACCTACCGTCATGACAAAAAACGATCGGCCGCAACGACGCGACCAATCGACGGCAAACTGAGCGAGAACTGGACCGCCAAGCTGGGAGGCCGATTGACGCCCCCGGTTATTGCCGATGGCAAAGTCTTTATCGCACAGATCGACCAACATACTTTGCATGCGTTAAGTGAATCCGATGGCTCGCCACAATGGAAGTTCATTGCGGGGGCAAGGATTGATTCGCCGCCGACATACTATCGCGGCCGCATTGTGTTTGGTTGCACCGATGGCTGGGTCTACTGTCTGAACAACCAAGGCGAATTGTGCTGGCGGTACCGCGCGGCGCCCTTGGACCGTAGAACGATGGCGTATGAACAACTGGAATCACTTTGGCCCGTTCATGGCAGCGTCTTGGTTCGCGAGGACATCGTCTACTGTGTTGCTGGTCGCTCGAATTTTTTGGATGGAGGCCTGCGACTGTATCGATTGGATTTGGCAACTGGCAAGAAAATTTCTGAAACGATCATGGATGAAAAGAATCCTGAGACCGGAAATAACTTGCAAGAGAAATTGCAGATCCTGCAAATGCCTGTTGGTTTGCCGGACATTCTTTCCAGTGATGGTCGACACGTTTTTATGAAGTCACAGAAATTTGACTTTGAAGGAAACCGACTAGAAATCGGACCCAACTCCGGTGACTTTGCCAAACAAGCGTCCAAACAACGAGGCGATGACGCGCATATTTTTGCACCGATGGGTTTCTTGGATGATTCCTGGTTCCATCGCTCGTATTGGGTACTGGGGCAAAGCTTCGCAGGCGGACACGGCGGGTATTATCAGGCAGGACGCTTTGCACCGTCGGGACGTTTGTTGGTCCAAGGCAATGGGTACGTCTATGGGTATGGCCGCAAGCCAGAGTATTTGCGTTGGACGACGACGCTAGAACATCAGTTGTTCGCGGCGGAACAGAATCCGCCAGAGATTCCAGAGAGCTTCGGTAAACGCCAAGGCGGCGGTCGCTTAGCTGGCTCATACGCGCAGTTTCCGATCACAAAAAGCCTGGATCCAACCGGAAAACCGATAACGATCGAAGCTTGGGTGACGACCACGAAACCACAGGGTGTGATTGTTGCACGTGGTGGGCCTTCGCAAGGATTTGCGCTGACCATGAAGGGTGGACGTCCACGGTTCTTAGTCCGCGCTGATAACAAACTCGCAGTGGCCGAAGGAAAGAAGCGGATCGTTGGCGGGTGGCATCACGTCGTCGGTGTGCTGAGCGATGACAATGCCATGAAGCTGTTTGTCGATGGAGAATTGGTCGCCGAAGGAGCGTCATCAGGCTTGCTTGGCGCAAACCCAGTTCAGCCCATGGAAGTAGGCCAGGATGGAGGTTCATCGGTTGGTGATTACAAAGCGCCGTTGCCGTTGACTGGTATTGTTGACGAGGTGCGTTTGTATTTTGCCGCTGCAACAAGCGATCAGATCAAAAGACGGTACGAAGATTCTGCGGAGATTTCTGCCGATGCAGTCTTGGCAGTCAGTTTTGATGATGGAACTGCCCGTGATCACTCGCTGAAACGTAACAACGGAACCGTCACCGGCGGAAAAATAGTCGATGGCAAGTACGGAAAAGCGATTCAGTTTTCTGGCAAGCTTGCCAAACAGAAAGGTGGCAAGGCAAACAATCAAGGCAACAGCTTGATCAAACCAAAATGGACTCAAGACATTCCGATTTATGTTCGAGCAATGATCCTATCTGGCAGCAAGCTGTATATCGCAGGGCCGCCGGATATCATCGACGAAGAAAAGACGTTTGAAAAACTGACCGAAAGCGACCCAGAGGTTCAAAAATTACTCGCCGATCAAGACGCCGCCTTGAATGGTGATGGAGGCCGATTGCTGGTCGTCAATATTGACACAGGCATGACCGAGCAATCAATCGAACTGAAAACATTACCAGCATGGGACGGATTAGCCGGCGCGAATGGCAACCTGTTCCTTACAACCTTGAATGGTGAAGTGCGACGCTACACGACGACGCCGTAGGTCGGTCTACCGGCCCGGTCGGCGCGAATCCAGTCGCTAAACAATCCGATCACGATAGTGCTCTCGCCAGTTCAAACATCCTTGACCGCCTACTGTAAAGCTGCGGCATACGTTGGGGCGATGTTGATGGTGCTTGCATCGTCGCGTTGCCGGATCGTACCAACAGCAAGGCCCATCCAATTCGCCACCGCTTGGTGCGTCATAATTTTCGATGTAACTCAGCAGTTCAAGCTTTAGATCTTTCGGCATATCGATCCAATGAGACTCCGCTGGTTGCGACTCGTTGCCAGTCACGTATGGCGGGTACCCCATGTGCAAACAGCAAACACCACAATTTCCACAATCCAAAGTGGGCAGGGGTGTTGCTGTACGATTCGAATCACTCATCGTTGAATCCCAGACTCATTATTTTCGATGCAAAATAACGTCGAACGTTGAAGTCGTCTGACCAGATGCAAACGTTACACCCGCAGGATTGTACAAAATCCCGCCAGGATGCCGCTGAGCATGAACATCAAGACCAACGATGTTGAATTCCGCCAATGTTTTGACTTCGCCAGGATCGCTGACACCATTTGAATCCTCGTCGATCCAGATCGCCAGTCCATCAAGTTCGCCGTCGGCCAAGCGGTCGTCACCATTGGCATCCAGCAAACGCATTGCTTGATATCCATTGTCTAAAAACAGCATGAACGTTCGATTGCCAAACAGTTGTATCGCAGAATCAATCGATTCTGTTTTCTGTTGGTCGTACACCAGCCAGCCAGCCTTTGGCGTTATCCAACTCCAATGTGACTTGGATCCACTGGCGTCGACATCAAAGGAAACTGTCGCATCGGGATCCAATATTTCTGTCAAAGTTGTTTTTGGATCGAGCGAGATCGCTATCGGCGTCATTGCGCGAGGCATCGATTTGATGTGCGCAAGCTTTTTATTCATGTCGGCGATTTCGCCAGCGTCTTTTTCTTGATCCAACAATGGCATCAAATATTCAATCGTTTCCGCAGTCGCGACTGGCCCCAGCACAAAGTTACGATCTTTGTCGCGTTTCCAAAATTCAGCCAGTGCCTTTCGATAGGCTTTGATCGCTGCTGCTGTTTTGCCCGACTGCTGCGAGCACCACCCCAATCCGAGCGACACAATAGGATCATCCGCCTTGATCGAAAGCGATTTTTCATACGCCGCGATTGCGTTTTTCAAATGTTGTGCCGCAAGTGTGGTCGCCGCTTCGTCAGCTGCGTCTTTCTTTTCAGCAAATGGAATGAACTTTGGCTGATAGCCAAACCAAAGTTCTTTGCTGGGTTTTCCAGTACTGTTTTTTGCCGACCGCGGCTTTTTCGTTTCCACGACGGATGCATGGCCAAGTTTGAATGAGTAGGCCATGGCGTGTGCACGACCAAGGTTATGCCAAACCGCTGGATCTTTTGGGGTTTGCTCTGCCTGTCGGTTCAAGTTTCCAATCAATTGAGCAAGCGGAACTTTTTCAAGGTCGGGACGGGCATACCGACCGTCGCAAGGCGCCGCGACAAACAGAACCAAAAGAAAAAATAGACGACGCATCGATTCACCTTGCGATCAAATATTCAATGGACAGAGGATTTCTCCAGCAGTTTAACACATGGGCAATTCGGCGAACGGAATTTGTGGAGCCCCGAGTGTGACAAGAAAAACGCCCCTGCGTTCGTACGCAAGGGCGTTGTCAATTTTCTTTTAGGCACAAACGATTTGCTTGGGTGCCTAGGAGGGTGGTGGAGTAAATTTGGGGGCAGAAGGTTCTGACGGTTCGTCATCTTCCACCACCTCGTTATCCATCTGCATGGTATCTTCAAACGACTGAGACACTTTTTTCGCTTCGTTCTCAACCGATCGGAATTGCTCTTGGACTTCGCTCAGGCCACGACGAAATTCGCGGTAGCTCCCGCCCAGCTTGCGTGCAACATCCGGAAGATTTCCACCAAATAGAATCACGGCGATCACTCCGATCACCATCATTTCAAATGGTCCTAATCCTCCAAACATACTATGTCTCGCCAGATCCTGTGTCTTCGTCTTCTGGCGTTTCATTCATGCCAGCTTTGAATTCGTTGGCGCTTTTACCCAGGTTGCGCATCAGACTGGGCAACTTGGATCCGCCAAACAAAAGTAGCATGATGAACAGTAAAATCAGCATCTCGGATGGACCGGGCATGCCAAAAAAGGCAATCAAACAGACATTCATTTTGATTCGCTCCGCAAATAGAGGCTCTGGTAAAGAGAACCCTCACGTTCACTGACGGCGAAAGCGGGTAGGTCGATCGGCGATACTCTCAAGCCAATCACCTCCAGGACCGATGTGTCGGGGGTGGTATTGAAATGAAACGCTCATTCCAATGCTCCTCAGTCTATTAGGTGTGGCGATCGATTCAAAGGCCTGCTGGTTGATTCAGCATGGTTTAGGTTAAAACCTGATCGAAAATCACCTTTACGCGGCAATTTCCGGCCGTCCCAACCTGGCAAGCGATCGAGTTTGGGCACAAGACCCAGCGGCAACGGCCTGGAAGTATTTTCCTATGTCAGATTTCCTTCCTATTCTCAGCAGCGTGCTAGCTGTCTTCGCAGTGATTGCGGTTGGAGGACTTGCACGCCGCCTGAATTGGTTACGCGCTGAGGCAGACCAGTCGTTGGCGGCGCTGATTGCGTACGTCTTGATGCCGTGTCTTTTTGTCGATCGAATCCTGTCAGGACAAGCCTTCGAGTCACTTTCCGAAATTTGGATACCGCCGCTGATCGGGTTTTCCATGACGGCATTTGGATTCGCGGTCGGAATCATCTTGGCTAGATTGGTTGGTCCAAAAATCGGTTTAGATACAACTGCAAAGCAAGGTGCATTTGCCTTGTGTGTCGGGATCTGCAACTACGGTTACATTCCGTTGCCTCTCGCCGAAAAATTTTACCCTGCCGCAGTCGTTGACCTGATTCTACACAACGTCGGTGTTGACCTGGCATTATGGAGCGTCGGTGTCGCCGTTCTTGTGGGCGGAGCCGGATGGAAACGCGTGTTGATGAATCCTCCGCTAATCGCGGTAACATCAAGCGTGCTGTTGAAAGAATTGGTCGGCAAAGACCAACTGCCGGACGCGTTGCTGACGGTCGCTCACATGCTTGGCGACTGTGCCATTCCCATGGGGCTGGTGCTAAGCGGCGCGATCATGGTTGACTTTTTCCGACAAGCCAATTGGTCCGACTCAGTACGTTTGGTAATCGCCGCAATCAGCATTCGGCAGATCGCACTGCCAGTTATCATGCTGCTGCTAGCTGTGCAGTTTTCGTTTTCGGCGAACTTGCAAACGGTACTGGTCCTGCAAGCCGCCATGCCTTCAGCGGTTTTTCCAATCGTCATGGTCAGACTATTCGACAAAGACATCGACACGGCCTTGCGAGTCGTTTTATCGACCAGTGTCGCAGGCATTGTGCTGATTCCAATCTGGTTAGCGATTGGAAATTGGTGGATCGGCGCGTGACGTAGACTTCGCGGCCAGCGTTCCTGCACTAGTCGCGAATCCACCGTGGCTCGCGATTCATCAACTTTCGGACAAAGAAATCCGCTTGCCGTCGTTTTGCGTAAGGCCGACCGGCGGCGCCGTGGCCAACACCTGGCATGATCAATTGCTCAAAGTCGATGTCGGCCTTGATCAATGCATCGATCACCTGCATCGTGCTGGCAGGATCAACATTGTTATCAAGTTCACCCCAAATCAACATCAAATCGCCTTTGACCTTGTGGGCGTGGGTGACGTTGGACTGTTCCGCATAGTGGGGACCAACAGGGTATCCCATCCACTGTTCATTCCACCAGATTTTATCAACGCGGTTGTCATGACACCCACAATCGGCAACCGCCGCACGATAAAAATCGCCATGCGAAATCAGCGCCCGCATCGCACTTTGCCCGCCCGCTGATCCGCCCCAGATTCCAACTCGAGTCAGATCCATTTCAGGACGATCTTTGGCGGCTTCCTTTATCCAAAGCACTCGATCGGGAAACCCACTGTCACCCAAGTTCTGCCAGCAGACGTCATGGAATGCCTTGCTGCGATGATTGGTTCCCATGCCATCGATTTTGACCACGATGAATCCCAGTTCGGCCATCTGGAAAAGGCTGCTGTGAGTGTCAAATTTCTTGGGAACAAATGCCGCATGCGGCCCTGCATAAATGGCTTCCAAGACCGGGTACTTCTTAGCCGGGTCAAAGTTCGTTGGACGAACGATCACCCCATAGATATCAGTCATCCCGTCACGCGCTTTTGCGACAAAACGCTCGGGTGCGCGCCATGGCAAATCGTACAACTTTGACGCATCCGCTTTTTCCAATTCACATAAAAATTCACCTGTGGTCGCGTCTCGCAAATTTGTAACGGGCGGCAGATCAACGCGAGAGTACATATCGATCAGGTATTTTCTGTCCGGAGAAAACTGCCATACATGGTCGCCATCGCCTTGCGTCATACGAGTTAGATTCTGGCCATCAAAATCGACACGCACCAAGTGTTGGTGATAAGGATCTTGGCCAGCGTCGATACCAGAAGCAACGAACCACAACTGACGTTTCTCTTCGTCAACGCGAACAACCTTTCGGACAACCCAATCGCCTTTGGTGATTGGGTTGATGACATCACCGGTTGCTTGGTCAATCAAATACAAGTGGTTCCAGCCCGAGCGCTCACTCATCCAAATCAATTCATCATCGCCAACATAGCGCATGTAAGACTTGGACGAATAGCAAACGAATGTATCGGGAGCTTCTTCTGCAATCGCAGACACTTTCGCTGTTTCAGCGTCGACGCCAATCAATCGCAGTACTTCGTGTCCACGCTGATTGTATTGAAAGCGAAAAGTATCACCGCTGGAGTTCCAACTGAATTCATTCAGGCTGAACGGATTCGGAAACAGTGCGTCATCAATTTTCTTCGACTCACCTTCGATCGAAAACAACACTGGTCGCGGATGATGCAGTTGATCGCCTGGTTTCGCGTACCCGATCGTGACAACATTTGAGTGAATTGAGTTTTTTGGAGACGATTCGACCATCGACACCGTACGTAGACCCGCCCGTCTCGTTTTCAGCACAACAAAGTGTTTTGATGATGGCGACCACCACACGCGTCCTTCGTAACCATCGCGCTCGGTTCCATCTTTGGTTTCGACCACGATTTTACCGGTAACGTCATTTCGCAGAACGACATTGTTTCGTTGAAGGTCAACGCGAAACTTACCGTCGGGTGACACATTGCCAGACGCAGTGCGGGTGCGTCGACGGCGTCTGGGTTCAGGGTTCGGGATTGGCATCTTCGTTGTCACGATTCCAATGTTTGACCAGGCATCAGCAACAAAGCACGCGCGCGGTTTACCTTCCAAGGTCTGCAAGACAAACGCGTGGCCAACAAAGCTGTCCATTTCGTTGGTAGCCTGCGGCTTCACAACTCCGTAAGGTTCGGGTCGCCCTCTTCTTGGGATCCAAACGATTCGAAGCGGTTCGGTGGTATCATTCCGAAATCGCAACTGCACTGGTTCGCCGCCGTCGATGCTGCGAACAACTGTTTTCTGCGGGGTCAGTCCTTGAAATGCCCCGTCATCATCGGTTGATTCCAATGCGTTCAGTGGGCCTTTTGGCAGTTGAAAACGATACGCTTTCCCATTGAAGTGAAACTGACAGCTCTTCAAATCATCCGCAACGCGAAGACTCTTTAGATTCAATCTATCGGCTGACACCTTCCGTTTGATGGCATCGGAGATTTCCGCCGCGAGAGTCCGATGATCAAACATTGGTTTGCGGGTCTTGCTGGTAGGATCAACCAACACATACTCCGTTGCCTCCCTCGACGTCTTCACACGGTACCACAAAAACTGTTTTTCTGGGCCAAACCAGACTGGCTGAACTTTGTCGCGAAAAACCAAGCCGCCTGTTCGTTTCCCATAGTCCGCTGATCGCTGATAATCATCCAGGGAACCCTGCGAATGGGCTTGGGAAACAAAAACTGCACTGCAAATGCAGACGACGGCATAGCGAATAAAATTCATGTCGGAAGCAAAGGCTAAGAGAATCGATACGTGGCCTTTCAAATCATAGTCGGTTAAATGCACGCAGTCACAGCGGCCAGCTAAAAACAGCAGTTGCCACATCGAATCTGCAAGAGAGATACAATGCCAACAGGCTTTCCTCACCAAAATCACAAATCGACTATGTTGACTAAATGCATCCGTTTCGCTTCGATCGCAATGTGCTGTGCATTGGTTGGATGCACAAACGATCCGCCCAAACCAAGCACACCCGTACCGCAGCGGCTAACTGTGCTCGAGCAGCTGGCTGAAGTAAGAAAACTGAATTCACAAGGCGATACCACGGGTGCTTTGAAACGTGTTCGCGAAACATTGCTCGAAGCGCCAGAGAATGTGCAAGCAATTTCGATGGCGATGGAATTGTCTGCACACGAAAAAAAGTTCTCTGATGCTGGGGATCTTGCGTTCACACTGTCGGCGATGGAAGGTGTTCGTTCGCAAGAACTATTGGTCGAAAAGGCCTTTGGTTGGCATCTACAAGGTGGTGACTATGCGTCGGCCGAGGCGGATCTGCGAAAGGCAATTCAAAACTCTCCCACTGACGTCAACGCGCATCGGTTCTTGGCCCAACTACTGAGCGCTCAAGGGCGACGCATCGAATCCAGTTCTCACGTTCGAGAGCTGATTCGGTTGAAAGCGGTTTTGCACCACGAGTTGGTTAGCATGGTGGATCTGCGCGGCCCGTTCGAATTGGTGGACTATCAAGATCTGATTGACCGCTCCCAGACCACTGTGTTTTCAGTTGGCGAAGCACGCATGATCCTGGGCCGCACACGCGGCGACCTTACAAAGGCAGCTTCAATACTGAAGCAGGTGACCGAGCAATTCCCGTCGAATACATCGGCGTCTGCGCTATACGGTTCGACGCTGCACAGAGCCGAACGCGAGCAAGAATTTGAGCGTTGGCGCGCCGGCCTTCCGCGCGGAATCGAGACGGAACCTGAGTACTGGAATGTGATGGGAAAATGGTTGCATCGCCAAGGCCGTCACCAAGAAGCAGTTCGAGCGTTTGCCGAAGCTCTTCGGTTGGATCCGACAGATCGGGATTCACTACGTGAAGCAATCGCGGTAATGAACGCAAATGGGCAATCAGCCGAAACACAAACCATGCGCGCGCGTTTGGCGGACTTGGACAAAATTTTCAGGATTGCGAAAGACGCCGATGCTGAGCAAGCAAAATGGATCGCCAGCAAATTAGAAGAACTTGGTCGGCCATGGGAATCGCTTGGTTGGCTGATACAAAGCTACCAACTCAGTGGCAAAATACAGTCAGCAATTCCAGAAATCAACCGACGTTACCAAGTCGCATTGCAATGGGAGAGTGCTGCCAAGCCTGGACAAGTTGCTTTGGTTCGGCGTCGGCAATTGCTAGGGTTCGATGCAGAGAAACTACCGATGCCGAATTTGGCATCGCGTGCTGCAACCCCCAACGCAACGAAGGTTTCGCAGGTCTCCAAAGTCCCGTTTCGTCTTGTTGACGTTGCGAGCACAGTTGGATTGAACCTTCGCTACGAAAGTGGTTTTGCATACGATCGAATCGACGACCGCGTGCCGTCCTCATCCAAGTCAAACATGTACACATTTCATGTCAACGGTGGTGGCATCGCGGCGCTTGATTACGACTTGGACGGTCATGTCGACTTGTATTTCTCGCAAGCTGGCGGGCGCCCCAACGACGCCAATGGGTCGCGCCCCAATCAGATGTTTCGTGGGTTGCCCGGCCGCTTTACAGAAACAACATTGAACTCAATGACAGGGGATCGAGGTTTTGGGCAAGGCGTCTGTTCGGGAGATATCAACCAGGATGGTTTCCCAGACTTGCTGGTCGCCAATATTGGCAAAAACTCGATCTACCTGAACCAAGGAGACGGAACCTACCAACGACGCGACGATTTGATTACCAAACCCACCAATGCTTGGAGCAGTTGTTTTGCAGTCGCCGATCTGAATGGTGACTCATTGCCAGAAATCATTGAAGTCAATTACTTGGACGACCAATCAGCTTACAACAGCAACTGCGAAAACGGTTGCCGATCGCCGCAGGAATTCACCTCTGGCCAAGATGTCGTTTATCGCTGCCAAAAAGATGGGGCCTACGCGCCGTGGGTTGAAGTGACTTCCGATCAACCGAGACTTGGCTTGGGAATTCTAGTCGCGAATTTTGACAAAAAGCATGGAAACGATTTCTTTGTGGCCAACGATGGCGACTTCAACCATTTCTGGAGCAGTACATCCGCAAAAGAATTGGATTCCAAGTTTGCCATGTCCGACACGGCTGGTGTCCGGGGATGCCGCATCGGGCGGGACGGAAATTCCCAAGCATGCATGGGGATCGCTCATGGAGATTTCGACCGCGACGGCACCTTGGATCTGCATGTCACAAACTACTACAACGAATCCAACAACTTGTTCTTGCAGACAAAGGACGGTTTCTTTTCTGATGAATCTCGCAAAATGGGGCTCGGCCGGGACTCTTTAAAGGTGCTGGGATTCGGCACGCAGGCAATCGATTTTGACCACGATGGCTGGCTGGACCTTGCTGTTTTGAATGGGCACGTTGATGACCAACGCGAGGAAAAAAACACACCCTTTCAAATGCGACCACAGCTGTTTCGAGGCAGTTCAAGAGGTTTCAAAATGCAGGATTCGAAATCACTGGGTGACGCTTGGCAAAAAAAGCAACTTGGTAGAACTTTGGCGTTAATCGATTTCGATCGTGATGGCCGGATGGACCTTGTCGGAAACTACTTGGACGACCCTGTGTCGCTTTTGCACAACCAGACAGCCGTAGCAAATTGGCTGCAAATAGAATTGGTTGGAACCGCCAGCGAACGTGACGGCATCGGTGCGGTTGTGGAAATCACGGTGGATCAGCAAAGCTGGACTGCTTGGCAAACCGCCGGAGATGGCTACATGTGTACTAACGAATCAGTTTTGCATTTTGGAATTGGCAATGCCGATCTGATTGACGAAATGACTGTTCGCTGGCCAGATGGAGGGTCGCAATCGTTCTCTGATTTAAAGGCCAATGGACGGTATTTGGTCGTGCAAGGTGACGAAAACGCATACGCACGATGAACTTGGGTTAAAACTTTTCGATAGGTTTGCTACTCTGTTTCGTATGAATTTCCTAAGCCATGCGATTCCGTATTTCGATAAACCACTGTTGGCGATTTCAACGGGCATCCCCGATTGGCTGAGCGTGATCGATCGTAAAATCCGAGCTCGGCGCAAACTGGCCGAACAGTTCTCGGACAGCGAAGACGATGAAATGTCCCAAGTAGCAAACGGGATCATTCGCCACATCGAAGACGACCGTTGGTTCCATGGCACCGAAGCGTTCGTAGATACCAACATGCATCTCGCCGTCCAGCTTCGTGATTTGCTGCCGGACGATGCGGGTTTTCGACCAACTTTTGTGGGCCACATCCTGATCGAACTGTTGCTGGATGCGTATTGGATTCGCGACGACAAATCAACTGCCGATCGCTACTATGCCATGCTTGCCGACGTTTCATCTGAAACCGTGCAAAGATGCGTCAACCAGATAACGGGCAAACCGACGAAAGAGATTGTCGGCACGATCCAGCGGTTCATTGAAATGCGTTTTCTGTACGACTACTTGGACTTCGATCGTTTGTTCATGCGATTGAATCAGGTATTGCAGCGTGTTGGTCTGCAAGCGATGCCGGATTCGGTTGTGGATTGGTTGCCCAAGGCTAACGAATTGGTTGAATCTCGGCGGCTCAGACTACTGACGCCGCCTGACGGATCTCGGCCGTTTCCAACGCTAGGATAGTTTGCGACGTCCTGTTACTTCAGGATGCCACGTGCGACCAGATTGTTGATGCGGCGTGCTGTTTCTGCCAACCCATCGCAAACGGCTTCTGAATAGCTGCGACCGTCCGTTGTGTCGATACCGTGACGTGGGTCCGCTTCGCGAAGCCCAGCAAGAGCTGCGTCCTCGTGATGAAACAATTCCACAAAAACAGTTTTCAGTTTTCCGGTCGCTGCGCTTGCCGCCAGCAAGTTTGCGATCCAACCATCATCGGTACTCAGGCAACCGCGCGTTGTTTTCGCAGACGCATGAAAGAGACTGAAGCCACCCGCATCGGCCATCTCTTTGATGATCGCAGCGTTTTCTTCCATGGAAAGATCCGAGTCACCGCAGTGAGCCGCGTCCACCAAAATACGAAAGAACGATTGCCCGAGCTCTTCGTTGGCAGCTTTGGCGATTTTCCACGCTTTGCCAACGTCGGTGAACGTTTGAAATTCGATGCCACGCAAAAACTCAATGTGCCACGCTTTGATACAACTTCCGATTGCATCGGCTTCGCGAACCGCTCGCGTGTGAAGCTTCACGTTCTGGGCAACAGCCGCATCAAAGTCAGCACCTGTTAGTGTTGTCGCGCCAGGCTTCATCCATTCTTCGATCGACGTTGATGAAACATTCTCCACATTCATCGCCTGCGCCGCCTTGAGTCCAGAGACAAGGATTTCGCACACAGTGTCTTCGTCGTCTGGATTCATTGGGTTACCGCCAGCAACCATCATGATCATGTGCGGTGCCATTCCTAACTCACGAATGCCACCAAACAGGTCGCTAGTGTCTTGATCGTTGACACCGGGAAACTGAGGAACCTGAGCAGCATTGATCGCGACCGGCGACATCGCCTTCAATCGCTTCAACTCGGCGACGGTTAGCAATTCGCCATCATCACCGCGCGGGAGCCGCCCGTTTTCGTCCGGCACCAAGCCGCCCACAAACTTGATATGTGTAGGAACAACGCCAAATTCCAGATCTGCTTTCAGGGTGATGCTAGTCATTTCAAAATCTTACGAGAACGAGGGAGCCAGAAAAGCACAGTTTGGCACGTAAAACTTTCTCGTTCAACTGACCTGAATTTCGATTCGAAGATAGGATAGATTCTTGTGCGTGATCGAATCCTAACACCCTGCCTTTGCCCAAAAATCGCCGAAACCTAATGAATTCCACACCAATGGTCGCTTTTCTGTCGGGTGATTTGATGTTTGCGTCCAAGATTAAGGGTGCCGCGACATCTGCGGGGCTTGGTTTTCATTTTGGTGGAGGCTTGCCGAGTGAAAACACATCGCAAATCAAGTTTGTGCTTTTGGACTTGGCGACTCGAAGCAGCCTGACCGACAAGATCATTGCGATGGTAGAAGAGAAATGCCCAGGAGCCAAAACGATCGCATTCGGTCCGCATGTCGACACCGAAAAACTTGAAGCAGCCAAACAAGCTGGCATCCAACATGTTTTGTCACGCAGCCAACTAGTGCACGCTTTGCCAACGATGTTTAGCTAGTGCCAAAACTGGCGACGCAAAAGCGAACGCAATGAGTTTGTTGTCGTTTGGATGATGCAAAGAAAAACGGCCGAACCCAAGGGCTCGGCCGTCATCAAATTGGCTAGCAGAAATACGTCTACAGCTTTACGTCTTCGTCCCGCTTGGCTTTTTGTTCGCCTGCGCCCTCGACTTCTTTCTTGTCGTCTTCCTTGGGCTTATCAGACTTCTTCTCTTCAGCAGGCGTCTTTTCGACTTCGACCGCTTCTTCCTTCACTTCGGCCGCTTCGTTTGCGGCTGTCTCCAAAGCTTTGATTTTTTGTTCGGCCTCGGCCAGCTTCTTTTTCAATGCTTGGTTTTGCTTGGAAGTTTTCTGAGCTTTCTTCTTGGCTTCTTGAATCGCCATCGATGCGTCCGCCGCTTTCTTTTCTGCCTGATTGGATTGGCCTTTAGCATCCGCCAAAGCTGCTTCGAGTTCTTTGACCCGTTGGAGAGATTTCTCCAGCGACTGTTGCGTCATTGCTGCCTTTGCAGCCTTCTTTTTCGAAGCAGCCAGTTTTTGTTTTGATTCAGCGAGAGCGTTTTCTGTAGCCGCGATCTTGTCGGCAAACTCTTGCAACTTTTCGGCCGTTGCCTTTTCGTTACGACTCACCAGTTGCTGCGATTGTTCAACTGCTTTGTCCTTCTCTTCTTTCAACGCTTCCAGTTTTGATTCCAAATCTTTGACGCGTCCCGTCAGAATGACATTGATGCTGCCAGGAACCGAACTCGATGGATAAGTTTCGACTGGCTGTGGTTCCGTTGTCGAACCGTAAACCAAGTCTGAAACACTCGTTGGTTCTTGTGTCGATGGATCCGAATACTGAATGGGTGCTGTTTCAACTGGATACACAACCGTCGATTCGGCGGAGGCAGGCAGCGCATTTTGAACCACGATCTCTTGGCTAGGATAAATAACCGTTTCGGGATACGTAGGGTACGCGGTGGGATAGGCCGACGGATAAGCAGTCGGGTATTCGGTCATTGGCAGTGACGAAATCACCGTACCGCTAGGAACCATTTCGGTGTATTGCGGATACGTCGTCACACCATAATTAAGTTGGTAGCCCGATGATGACGGGTAGATGATTGTGCCGCTGGGAACTGGATACGATTGGTAAGGATAATTCCCCGACTGACAACCGCAGTTCGGTCCATCTCCGTGGACAAGTGGCAATGCTGAGAATACAGCAGCAAGAAAAACACACGCTCGTTTCATGTTGTTCTCAATAGGTAAAAAAGCAGGTAGCAAAGTCATGTCTTACAGTTGGTAATATCACTACTGTGTGGGCAAATTGCAAACAAACTAGTGGCCCTGGGCGAGCAAATCAGTTTTTCAAGGTAGGCAACATAGTAGCTCGGCTGTCCCAGCCGAGACCTGCCGATTTCTCGGCTCGGAGAGCCGAGCTACTTTAAGCGCGAGCATTTTATTTGCTCCGCAAACTGGTGCTGCAGATTTGCCAGCTTTGCCACTAGCTCGACAGCAGCCCCAAAAGCCGAGGATCTTTTAGCGAATCGGCGATCAGAATGGCCCCTTCAAAACTCTGGGATTCCGTATGCTGGCTGGGGATCGCGACGGTTTGCGCACCAGCAGCCACACCGGCAGCACATCCATTGCCGCTGTCTTCCAGGACCAGCAGCTCTGAAGGCTGAATGTTCAACAATCCCGCGGCTTTCAGGTACATTTCGGGATGTGGCTTGCCGTTTTCGACATCGTCACCGGTCAGAATAAACGCCAGATCTTGACGCCAAGCCTTGTCTTGCAAGATAACATCAACCCACTTTCGTTGACTGCTAGTTGCAAGCCCAAACGGTAATGCAGATGCCCTCAAAGCTGCGATCCACTCGTCCAGTCCTGGCATTGATTTCAGGTCAGCCTCAAGCAGAGCGCCGAATTCTTCGTTAGATTCGGCCAATAGATCATGCGGATCGTCCGTCAAATCGAAGAATTCGATCATTTGCAGAATTGCATCAACCCCCACCCTTCCCATCATCCGATTTTGCAGTTCAGCGCAAAATCGATGACCGCGGCGCAAGAGCACCGTATCACCGACCTTCCAGTACAAGCGTTCGGTATCGAATAATAGGCCATCCATATCCAAGGCAACTCCCTGGATAGGGGCACGATCTGAAAATGCATCGGAGATATTTTTGTCAGAATCAAACATTGGCCAATTTTTGTCGCGATGGTCAGTCAGTGGCTCGGATCCCATGACTCGGTCGATCGACAATGCGAACACGTCGGGCTTCATAGCCGACGACGCTTTGCATTGGGCGATCGAGTCGTACATTCCCGTGGAGACTTCGGATCTAAAACGATACCTCGTTTCGCGGGATGAGCTGGATGCCGAATCCAAGAAACGCTTCCTGGAGTTATGCCGCCATTTTGAAAAGGTAGTGCATGAGCAAACCGGAGCCTACCACACCGAATTCTCAAGCCTTTATACAGATTTTGATCCCGATTTCGATGGCCGCTTGCCAATGGGGATTGAATCGGAAAACACACAGTCGCACATCGACGAACTCATGTCGTTGTCAGATCAGATCCTACAGGACGCGGGATATCGCGAATTGGAGCAAGCGGAAATAGAAAACTGTGTTGGCGTCGCAAGCCAATGGGGCGTACCACTGCATGTGAATTTTGATGTCTTTGAACAACTCGCAGTCTACGCGCGTGGTGACGTGGTTGGCACAAGGTACCGACGGCGCCTGAGACGGCTGTACCAGCCCGAAGAAGTGGATGTCCCCATTTATCAACGCATCGTCGTGATCTTTCGGTTGGTCGAAGACGAACCGTCCGAAGAAGAGCTTCGTGCATCAGTTCTACACATGCGAATGTTCAAGAACATTCCAAAACAAGATGTCGACATGTTGCTGCCAGGCACAAGAGTTCGACTCAGCAAGATCGATCGTGCCAAAATCATTGTGCCAAGCCTAGGCGGCCTGGTACTTTCCCTGCGAAAGATATTTCAATTCGTTTTGATTTTTGCCGCGCTGACTTTGTATTCGACGTTTGTTCTAGTCGGATTGATTTTGGCTGCGATCGGCTATGTCGTCAAAAGCGTGCTGAGTTACTTTCGCACCAAAGATCGCTACCTGCTAAGCCTGACTCGCAATCTGTATTTTCAAAAGCTCGATACAAACGCGGGCGTTGCCTACCGAATGATCCAACAGTCTCAGCGTCAGTGCAGCATCGAGTGCGCGGTCACACTGTTTTCGATTCTTGCCAACGACGACCCCATCAGCCGCCGAAAACTACGTCGACGGTGCGAGCGAATCTTGCGAGAATCTATCGATGTGGAAATTGACTTTCAAATCGATCGTGCGCTCGATCGACTGTCCAAAGCGGGTCTTGTGCAGTCAAACGAAGATTTGTGGCGCCCAACCGATCCAGAGTGATGAAAATTGCGGCTTCAAATTCGTGATTCGATGAAAACGAGGGAGAATCGAGAACGGATGAATGCTAAAATGGAGTCCCCGCCCGACAGCTCCTTCCAGCCAGCGTGTCATGTGCCGTTCTTCTCAACTAAGAATCATTCGGTTTGCCGTTCTGATCGCGGCATGCACTTGCGTTCGAGCCGCGGCTGACGATTCGGCGAAAGTCGCGTTCTTTGAAAAGGAAGTTCGGCCGCTGCTGATCGAACATTGCTATGAGTGCCATTCCGGATCCGAGAACAACGGCGGCCTGTTGCTTGATTCTCGTCAAGCGATGTTGGCTGGCGGTGACAGTGGCGCGGGACTCGTCGCTGGGAATGCCGACAAGAGCTTGGTCATGGAAGCGGTTCGATACAAGAATCTTGAACTGCAAATGCCACCTGAAAGCAAACTGAGTGATCGCGAAATCAGTGTGCTTGAAAAATGGATCAATGATGGTGCGGTTGATCCACGGCAACCAACCAGCACGTCGATTCAACCCACTGGAATGAGCATCGAGGCGGGACGCAAATTTTGGTCTTTTCGACCAATTGCAAGTTTGGAAGTGCCAAAGTTCTCCACGCAGGAGTCTTGGTGCAACACGCCGATCGATGCCTTCATTCTACAAAAACTGCGTGAACAGAATTTGGAGCCTGCGCCTAAAGCCGATCGACAAACCTTGATCCGCAGAGTCACCTTTGATTTGATCGGACTGCCGCCCAGCCCCGAAGCAATCGACGCATTCGTGAACAACGAGTCTAGCAATGCGTACGCCGAATTGGTGGAGCGTCTGTTGGCTTCGCCACAATATGGCCAGCGCTGGGGAAGACATTGGCTGGACGTCGCTCGCTACGCCGACTCTAACGGGCTGGACGAAAACTTGGCCTATGGTACTGCCTGGCGGTATCGTGACTACGTGATCGATTCATTCAACGAAGATAAACCGTTTGACCAATTCGTTGTCGAACAACTTGCCGGCGATCTGCTCGCTGGTGCCAACCGAAAAACCAAGACCGCGACTGGATTCTTGGCACTGGGGGCAAAGGTTCTGGCGGAACCGGATCGTGAAAAGCTGACGATGGATACGATTGACGAACAGCTCGACACGGTTGGCAAGACGTTCATGGGCATGACCATCGGTTGTGCACGCTGCCATGACCATAAATTTGATCCGTTTCAGCAAGCCGATTACTACGCGTTGGCTGCAATCTTCAAAAGCTCGTCCGTGTTTGGCGACACCAAGACCGGTGCGATCAAGCATTGGCACGAACATGATTTTACTGACGAACAGGAACTTGCAGAGATCAAGGCGATCGAAGCCGAGATTGCTGCCAAGAAAAAAGCAGCGAAATCATTCAAGAGTGCCGCGGTGGGCAAGCTTCGCAACGAGGCGAGAAGCAAGGTCGTCGACTATCTGGTTGCCGCGACTAAATTCGATCCTGAAACGCCGTTCCCGACCGTTGAGTCGATTGCGATCGCTGCGGGGCTGCATCCTCGGATCCTGCACCACTGCCGATTGCACCTGAGCTATTCACGCGAACAACCGTTCTTTCACGAATGGGACACGCGGAAAGATGATCCGTTGGCAGTGGAATCGTTCTTCCAAGACTTATTCGAACGCATGAAGCAAGCTCAAACAGATGCAGCTAAGCTCAAACCGCCGAAGAAGAAGCTTGGCGACACAATGCTGGAAGCGGCTCGAGTGGCGCTGAATGATGCGACAGGATTCTTGGCCGTTCCTCCCAAACCTGAATTCGCGTTCGATGCTGCAACCTTGCAGGAATATTATGAACTGATGGAAAAGGCCCGCGTGTTCGAGAGCGGGGCTCGGGATGCGACCAGTGCAATGGGCGCCACCGATACCGCCGTTTTGACTTCGCTTCCGATTCACATCCGCGGAAGTCACAATAATCTTGGCAGCCCCGTCTCGCGCGAATTCCCGGCCGTGATGCGAACATCGACGGTTCGGCCGGTATTTTCATCGACACAGAGTGGCCGACTGCAATTCGCACGCTGGCTGGTCAACACTCAGCATCCACTTACCGCTCGCGTCTACGTGAATCGAATTTGGCGTTGGCATTTTGGACGCGGCATCGTCGGTTCAACAGAGAACTTCGGAGTGTTAGGTGATCAACCGACGCACCCTGAACTTTTGGATTTTCTGGCACGTCAATTCATGCAATCGGGCTGGTCCACCAAAGCCCTGCACCGAATGATCCTGGCGTCCAGCGTCTATCAGATGAGTTCACAGCCAAACAAACGCAGCAGCGAATCCGATCCCGACAATCGACTACTTTCGCATTTCAGAATGCAGCGTTTAGAAGCAGAGCAAATCCGCGATTCGCTACTGGTCGTTTCCGGTCGCCTGGACGAATCCATGGGCGGAAAGTCGGTGCCGCTTCGAAATCGTCAGTTCGTTTTCAATCATACTTCCGTTGACCACACGAAATACGACAGTTTGCGCCGATCCGTTTATCTGCCTGTCATTCGCAACAATGTTTACTCGTTTTTTGCTCAGTTTGATTTTCCCGATCCTACGATGTCGACAGGAAATCGCGAGACAACGACAGTGGCTCCCCAAGCATTGTTGATGTTGAACGCCGACATTGTGATGGAAAGTGCCGATACTTTGGCCAAGGAATTACTGGCTGAATTCTCGGATGACGATTCGCGAGTCACAGAATCCTATCGGCGCGCCTTTGGTCGATTTCCTGAGCCGTCAGAGATTGATCGCGCGAAAGCATTCTTGGCAGACATGACTTCGCAAAGCACACCTGTTTCCAAGATCCATCAGAACAGATTGACACAAGCCTGGTCTTTGTTTTGCCAGGGGCTGTTTTCCAGCAACGAATTCATTTACGTAAGGTGACTACGATGTCTTCGCTACAAAACCGCCGTCGACTACTGAAAACTTCGGCCGTTGGATTCGGTCACTTGGCCCTCACGTCATTGCTCCAGCAAGAGTCTCCGGCTGCCGAACCAAAATCAACCAACCCGCTTGCTGCGCGCCCATCGCATTTCCCAGCACGGGCCAAACGGATCGTCTTTCTGTTCATGAAAGGTGGCCCCTCGCATGTTGACACGTTTGACCCCAAGCCACTTTTGGATCGGGACAACGGCAAGAACCCGCCTTTTGATTTGCCAAAAGTCACTTTTGCTAGGCAGGGAAAATTGCTCAAGTCGCCATGGAAATTCAAACGCCATGGTGAATCTGGACTGCCCGTCAGTGAACTGTTTCCACACGTTGCCAATCACGTCGACGATCTGTGTATTTTGCGATCCGTCCACGGTACCAATCCGGCCCACGGCGGGGCACTGATCAAGTTGCACACTGGCACCGATCAGTTCGTACGACCAAGTCTGGGGTCATGGGTTACATACGGATTGGGAACGGAGAATGAGAATCTGCCTGCGTTTGTAACAATCTGCCCAACACTCGCTCATGGCGGGATGAACAATTGGGGCGCCGCTTTTCTGCCGGCGTATTGTCAGGGCACGCCCATCGGTAACGCAAGTTTGGCTGCCAAGAACGCGACAGTGAAACATATTCAGAACTCACGAATTGCTACTCCGGTTCAACGTCGGCAACTTGATCTGATCCAAGCAATGAACCGAGAACACTTGCAATCGGTCGGTGACAATCAAGCATTGGAAGGCCGTCTGAATTCGTTTGAACTGGCGTTTCGCATGCAAGGCGCGATGCCGGAAATCCAAGACATCCGCAGCGAGTCGCGATCAACGATTCATCGGTACGGTATTGATGATCCGATCACCGAAGACTTTGGACGACAATGCCTGCTGGCGAGGCGATTCTTGGAGCGTGGAGTGCGTTTTGTTCAGGTCACTCATAGCGATAGCGAAGTTCAATGGGATCAGCATTCAAATCTCTTTCAAGGACACACCAAAAATGCGGCTGAAGTTGACAAGCCGATCGCTGGCTTTCTAGCTGACCTGAAAGCACGCGGGCTTTTGAAAGATACGCTTGTTCTGTGGGGTGGTGAATTCGGACGCACACCGACCGCCCAAGGTAACAACGGTCGTGACCATAATCCGCATGGATTCACGATGTGGATGGCCGGTGGCGGAGTCAAACCCGGTTTTGCGTATGGAGCCACCGACGACTACGGATACTACGCGGCCGAAAACAAAATGCACGTCCACGATCTGCACGCAACGATCTTGCATCTGCTGGGCCTGGACCACGAACGATTGACGTATCAGTACGCTGGCCGAGACTTTCGGTTGACCGATGTGGCCGGGCACGTGGCAAAGGACATCCTTGCCTAACGCCTGATTTCGCGAGCGATCATCTCTTTGGATTCGCCGAGCAGTTTACGCCGTTGCGGGACTCAGTTCGTCCTGGAATCGCTGGAACAAGTAATGGCTATCGTGCGGTCCCGATGCTGCTTCTGGGTGGTACTGAACACCGAACGCTGACTGTTCGCGATGGCGTACACCCGCAACAGTATCGTCATTCAAATTCCGGTGAGTGATTTCCAGGCAATCGGGAAGCGATTCTTCCTCGACCGCGAAGCCATGATTCTGAGTCGTGATTTCGACTTTACCGGTTTTCAAATCCAAGACAGGTTGGTTCACACCACGATGACCAAACTTGAGTTTGAAAGTCTTGGCACCGCAGGCAAGAGATAGAAGCTGATGGCCTAGGCAGATCCCAAAAATTGGACGCTTGCCAAGCAAATCGGAGATCGTCTTTTGTGCATACTCAAGCGGTTCTGGGTCACCTGGTCCGTTGGACAAAAAAATGCCATCAGGTTCGTGTTTTAGAATTTCATCAGCGGAAGTGTCGCCGGGCACAACCGTGACTCGATTGCCGCGCGAAGCAAAGTGGCGCGGAATGTTCCACTTCATCCCAAAGTCCATACAAACAATGTGGACGCTGGATGATCCAGTTGCGCTGCCGATTTCTTCTGCAGTCCACTTGTCCAATTCCGTGTCCCATTGGACCGTCGATTTTGGCATCACTTCTTTGACAAGATCACGGCCCACCAAACCTTGCGAGTTCTTTGCCTTTGAAATCAGGCTTTCATCCGACAGGTCGGTCGTGGACAAAATGCTGCGCATCGCGCCATGGATTCTGATTCGCCGCACGAGTGACCGTGTGTCGATGCCAGACATCGCGACGATATTGTGTTTTTTAAGGTATTCGCCCAAGTCGCCTTCTGCGCGATAGTTGCTGTAGATCCGGCTGTGTTCCCGAACAATGAAACCCGACAACAGTGGATGCTCATGCTCCACATCAATCGAATTGACGCCATAGTTGCCAATTTCCGGATAAGTCATCGTGACGATTTGGCCCCGGTAACTGGGATCGGTCAAGATTTCTTGGTAGCCAGTCATGGCGGTATTAAAAACAACTTCGCCAGCAACCTCGCCAGCAGCGCCAAACGAGCGCCCCGTGAAAACAGTACCGTCTTCTAACGCAAGCTTCGCTTCAGGAAATGATTCAGGCATGGATTGAATTCAGCGTCAAGTTAAAGTGAGCAAAAACGACGCACACAGAATAATGTCGCGTCTCGATTCGCGGGAGACCCTATTCCTTAAAACGCGATTCACGGCATAAAACGGCCGCTAGGCCTTCAATCCCAAGCTTGGGAATTATCGAGCAGGCGCGAATCGTGGCACGGTGTCGTCGGAGGACTCTCCGATATTCATGCTCATTTGACGCCAAAGAAGACCGCTTAGAAATAACAGAATGTTGGCGGTCGGCGTGGGCGAAATCAACAAGCCCTCTGTCAAACCGCCTATCAACATCATCATCAAAATCCCATCGACCTCTGGCCGTGGCGATCGCCAGATCGAGTAAATCAGAACGAGGGCGATCCATCCGTACAGAACTCCCGCCAAAATGCCAGACGACAGGCAGTAGTTCAGAAAAACATTGTGACAGTGATAACTGTGATCCTCCATCACAAATCGCTGTGATGCGTACCCATATCCAAGCAACGGTTTTTCACCGATCTTGCCGATTGCATAGGTCCAAATTTCGGTACGCCCTGTGCCAGTTGTCAGTTCGTCGGAGCTTCCTGACTTTGAAATCTTGCTGCCAAAATCGGCAATCATCCAGTCCAACTTACCAGAGCCATACAAAACCCCCGCCGCACCAACTGTAATTACGGCGATCAGCAAAGCACTGATAATGAACTTGGCTGTAAAGAACTCACGACGATAAACAGTCGCAAGACCAATCGCCGTCAAGATAATTGATGTTCGACTAAAACAAGTAATCAGTGTCGCGGCGCCCAACAGCAAGACCATCGCTGCGACCGCAAAACTCACACGTCGGCAATAGTACAGTCCGGCAAATAACACCACCGTACAAGCACTGAAGAAACCAAGTTCGTTGGGGTGACCAAGTCCGCCCATCCGCGGAAAGACATCTGTCTTTGATACCTGTTCATAAAAGATGCCGATACTGGGGAACGCAATGTAAACGATCCAAGATCCGACAAGGTAGGTAACAAACGCTGCGCCAACGGTTCTTAAAAATCGAGTTGGCCCCAATACACTGATAGCCGCCGGAACAAATATCGTTACGCAACCGAGCGAAACGTACGACGCTACCGAGAATCCTTTGTTGATCGAAAACGGCAACACCATTCCGATCCACGCCAACTGCAATGCAAACAGCATTCCTGGGAATCGAAAATACGCTGGCAACAAAGAGCGATCCAGCAGAACGATGCCGGCAAACCCACATGCTGCACAGCTCAATAGCCGCAAGTAAATTTGCCAGTGGACGGTAAACTCTTCGCCCGTACTGCCACGAAAGTCAGCGGAATGAAAAAACACAACTGAAAAAACCAGAACCCCAACCAGGTTTTTGATCAGCGTGCTGACCCCGCGATCCGGTTCTTCGATCGTGTATTGTTCGTCAAATTCAGACAGATTCGCTATAGCCATGCGATGATTCCGGGAACCCTAACGCTGGTTCAACGCGCCCCGTCCGATCAAACGTTATCGAGGCAATTGAGGATTCAAAGGCGCACTCGCGGAAACTTCTTCTTTAACCGCAAGCGCGATCCGCTCCGCCATCTTTGCCTCATGCTCGGCTATTCTCGCATCGCGATCGGCCGCTTCCAAACGCAACAACCGCTCCTTGGCCTGAATCAACAACAGGTCGCGATCATCCAGAGGTCCTCGAGAAAATCGATCACTAACGACGGCGACAAGGGTCGCGCCCATGACCGAAAATACGAAAGCCAGCAGACCCAGGACGCTACGCTTTGGGCTCACGTGTTTCATCGTGAATGTTGGAGGCTGGACAATTGAAACATTCGAGATCGCTTCGCTATCCAACGCTGCATTGATTCTTGATTCTTGAAGCTTCTGTGCGTAAACCGCATGATTTGCTTTGGCGATATCAATCTTCCGCTGAAGCTCAGCCGCCTTGACCTCAAAAGCATTCACTTGCTTGGCTTTTTCAACCAAGGTGGTTTCCGTTTCGTGAAGCGCCTCGAGTTTGGAATCCAAAGCTGCCACGCGTGACTTTTCTGTTAACAGCAATACATGTGTGTCTCGCCGAACAGGGTTGGGAGCCATCGTGTTGTGCTCGCGGTCACCTTTCTGATCTTCCAGCACCTTGCGAGCATCGCGCAACTGCTGTTGAAGCTTCGCCAGGACAGGGTGTTTCTTTTTGTACTTGGACAAAAGTTCCTTTTCACGAATCTCAAGTTCGTAAAGTTGTGCTCGCATCGAATCGCTCGCTGCGTTAGCAATTCCGCTCGTCGTCTCGGCTGGTATTTCTTTGGGCAACGCATCCATGTCTTCGGTAAGGTCGGCCACCCGAGCACCTGCCGCCGCCAGATCAGCTTCCGTCGACATGATGTCACGCTGAACACTGGTGATCTGTTGTTGCAACGAATCTTGTTTTCCGCCAACCGTGATCATCGCCATTTCATTTTTGGCGGTTCGCATTTCATGTTCGTACTCCATCACCAGATCCTCTTGCTCGTCAAAACTAGAGGTAAAGAAGTCGAAGGAGCCTTGCGATTGATACGCGTTCAGGTGCAGCTTTTGGTATTCCTGCAACATCGCCTGCGCAACGTCCTGAGCAAGCTTGGGAGTTCGAGCACGACAGGTAATGCCCACTGTCGTCGATTTCTTTGGAGATGAAACCCTGATGTTTCCTTGCAGATACTTGATCGCTTCCTCAAGATCGGCCTGCGCTTCGACTTCCTCTTCAGTCATATCCCCAGGCGAACCACCGCCGGGAATTTTAGGAATCATCGCAACCGCTTGCTCAATCCATTTTTCTGCCGGAGAGTGTTTTTCAAGAATCCTTTCTACCGAAACCTTGTTCACGATCAGTTCGACCAACTGGCGACTCTGCAGCAAATCGACGACCGAGTTCATTTCAGTCTCGCGTGATTCTTGCAAAGAGATCGTTGGGCCTGTCGTCGCGGCGGGATCCATCGCAACGCTGCCGCGTCCCAGACGCACAAACAACTTGGCTTCTGATTCATATTTCTTTGGGAACAGAAACAGTCCCGCGACGCCAATCGCGAGTAGCAACAAAAATGTTGCCATCGTGCGCCAACGGTACTTGAAGATGGCCTTGATAATATCAAGAACAGAAAGTGGCTGTTCGACGAGTCGCGACATCGTTTGGTCTCAATGGTGTATTCAATTGTGAGGTGGCAATTGACTTTCTAGTCATGCATTCGCCGCCCGCACCTCTCCCATGTGCGAGCCTCCAATATAGTTGCGAGGCATAAACTGTGAAGTCGTCAGACACCCGCTAAAACGATCTTATCGCCCAGTTTATACCGCTTCAGAACCCTCAGAAATGACTTAAATGGCACAAGTCTCCCATTCGACGCAAAGTCCCGCTGATTCGGCGGTAGAATTATGCGGGTTAATCGGATTCCGTGGATGACACTTTGGTTTAAACCAATTTGCAATGCTGAAGAATCTGCTCTGCGGTAGCTTTGTAACCTACGTAGAATGGGCCGAACTCAGCGTACTTTGCACTCGCCATATCGAATCGCATCTTGTACACGATCTCCTTCAAGTACTCAGGGTTACGCCCCCAGAGTGTCACCATCCATTCCCAGTCGTCGAGTCCCACGCCAACGGAAATCAATTGGGAAACCTTGCCTGCGAAAGCGATCCCACTTTGCGCATGTTCGGCCATCAGCGAATTCCGACGACTGAAGGGTTCGGTGAACCAGTTCGCACCCACCGCTCGAGATTTATTCATGGGGTAAAAACATGCGGACGGCCATTGGGGAAACTCCGGCCGCAAACGCTGCTCGTTCATCATTGGCAAGCGACGTTCATACGCAGCAACTTTGGCGGACAGCTCATCGGAGTCCGGTTTCGCGCCGCCAGCGATCAATCGTTCACGATAACCTTCAAGCGTCGGGACGTACTCACTGATTTCGCTCATCGAGATGAATGACCAATCCGGCGCAAGCAAATGCCCAAGTCCCGGAGCCATCAAGGCTTGATGCACGCCGTCTACTTTTGCAGGATCGGGATCCATCACCATGATCCCAAAGTCTGCTTGGTGCCCGCTGATCCAGTAAGCTGCCAATCGTTGCGGGCCAGAGTCGTCCCCAGGTTCCAGGGCGCTGCAAAATGCCTGCAAAGCCGTCTGTGATAAAGACGTCTGAATATTCTCGCGGCGAAATCGGTAAAAGTAGTGCCCGACGTGCCAACCGTTATTGGGAATCGTCGAAGGCTCTGGAAGGGGAGCTGACTGGTGACCAGGGCGATTCATCTTTGCAAATCCTCAATGTGCATTCTTGGTGAGAACGATCATCGTAGGTTGAATTGCCACGAAAGACGACCTGGGGAGGCCCAACGTGAAACATTTTGTTTCCCGCGCCAGACTGCCGGGAAACTCGCGACTGATCTGGCGACGGCTTTGGTCGCAGGCTATCGTCGTGACAAACAGTTCGTTCGTACCGAATCTGCGGATGATATTGATTCCACCCCGGAGCAAACACTCATTTCATTTGCTTGCTTGAAAGCGGCGATATACCAAATATCTCAAGGTGGCAGGATAACCACCACTCTTCAGCAGGAAGCCTCCCATGAAAATTTCTCGTCGATCTTTTGCGATTGCTCTGGGCTCCCTCGGCGCATCCACTGTTGGTCTTTCGCTCTCTGCGAAAGAACCTGGATTTACTGAGCCTATTCATCGCGTTGCAGCAACCGCTGCACCAGCACCAGCACTTGCAAAGCCGCACCCGCTCGATCGAGCGCTAAGCATGGCCAGGCGTGGTTTGCAAGGTTGCAAGCAGTCAGTCACCGATTACACAGCTATTTTGGTGAAACGTGAGCGTGTTGATGGCACGCTTTTGCCAAACGAATACATGATGGCAAAGATCCGCAATCGTAAACTCGATGCTGCGGGCAATGTCACCCAACCAATGAGCGTGTATCTTCACTTCTTGAAACCTTCGACCATTCAAGGCCGTGAAGTGATTTACGTTGAAGGCAAGCACGAAAACAAAGTGGTAGCCCACGAAGGCGGATTCAAGGGCAAGTTTTTGCCAACTGTTCACTTGGCGCCAAACAGCTCACTTGCGATGCGTGGCCAACGCTATCCGATGACCGAAATCGGCATCGAAAATTTGATGGTCAAGTTGATTGAGCGAGGCGAGACTGCCAAAAAACAGAAGGACGTTCAGGTCGAAGTACGTCACAACGCGCGAATCAAAGATCGAGTCTGCACAGTCCTCCAAGTCATTCATCCAACCAAACACGAAGGGCTTGTCTTTCACAAGGCACAGATCTTCCTGGACGATGAACTCAACTTGCCAATCCGTTACGTTGCGTACGATTGGCCCAAACGAGAGGGCGCGTCGCCACAGGTTCTGGAAGAGTACACGTACTTGAACCTGAAAACGAATGTTGGACTAAAGGATACGGATTTTGACCCGTACAACGAAAAGTACAACTTCTATTGATTCCGAGATCTGAGCAAGGATGATTACCCGGCGATTGGCCTTCTAAGCCAAGCAGGGCAAATCACTTTTTCAAAGTACGTTGGGCATTCCTGCCCGACTGAATTTAAAAACGCTTTGAATCGGGCAAGAATGAATGCCCAATCTACGAACGCTTCAGATTGAAAAAGTGATTCACCCTTCGAAGCCAAGCTACTTGCTGGACTCCAAGACCGGCGTGCGGTGTATCATCACTTTCTTGTGTTCGCGAACCACGCGCAGAAATTCTTCTTGGCGAACTGGTTTGGAAATGTAGTCTGCCACTCCCAGCTGAACGCATTGCTCGCGAGTGCCGCGGTCTTCGTTGGCAGTTAGAACCACCACGGTCGGTTCTTCGTCTTTTGATTCAGACAAAAACCGAAGCAGTTCCATTCCACTGCCGTCTGGCAACAGCATGTCCAGCAATATCAAATCGGGCTTGGGTGCACGTGCGAAAATTCCAGTTTGCGACAAGAAGACTTTCGCTTCGTCCAAACTGCGAACAAGAGTCAATCGATGATGAATCTGCGTCGCACGAAGTGAGTGAATGGTAACCTTGGCGTCCGTTAGTCCATCTTCGACTAACAGAATCTCCATCGCTTTCGTGCGGGCGGCTGGCAACATAGCAAAACTCTTGGGGAACCAAAAAAGCAAATGCTTTTCAGCACTATAGCCGCTCGTTCTGCTCCAGCGAATACTCAATCAGTTCTGCTTCAAAATTTTCGTGCTCGCGAAGTTGCGCATCGAATGACTTAACCGATTGGACCAACTGGTCTAACTGTTGGGGCACCACGCCGCGATACTGTAACTCTTCGGCCTGCTCGGCCAAGTCCGTTATCTGCAAGTACATTGGGCAGTGTTGTGACTGTGCTTTTGCCACCAGCGAGCGATCAACACTAGCTGGCGCACCCTTGGCGGAGACTTCCAAGAAGCCAAACGATTCCTCAAGCGAAAACTGAGTCGCAAGCTGATCTCGAAAGTTATCCAACAGCGGTACAAGCTCACGGAGTGTGCTGGAGGGATCAACGCGGTCAGCGACATCGCAAACCTGACGAATTTGGTGCTGTGTATCCCAAAGGCCTGGATTTCCGTCCTTAAGCTCCTGCAAGAATGCCGGATTGAGCACCAACACATGTTTGGTCACGACTGAAACAGCCATTGTACATCTCCTTGCAAAACACACGAACAGCGGGAAAAGAAAAGCGGGTCCGCTGTTTCAACCAACCTAACCCTGACCGGCAGGACAAGTCAAGCAAATTGAACTGCGTGAAATAGTTCACAATCAACGCAGCAAACCTAACGGCTATCTGCGAAAAATACCATACTTGAGGATGCACCACAGAGCGCTAACGCCATCACGCCAACCGATTTTCTTGCCGGCATCATACCAACGATGCTGATACTTGATCGGGCGCTCGGTGAATCGCAGCCCATTACGCGCCCACCTCGCTGTGACTTCGATTTCGATCCCAAATCGATTCTCCTTGAGCTTAGGTTCGATCTCCATAAAGTGCTTGCGCGGCGCCATCTTGTAGCACGTTTCTACATCACTGAGTCGAATTCCAATGGCAATGCTGGCAAGCAGCGTGATCGTTCCATTAACGGCTTGATGCCACCAAGGCGACAGCTGCCGATCGTAATGGCCGTATCGAGTTCCGTACACGATATCGGCTTCCCCCGCTATTAGCGGCTGCAATAGAAACCGAAAATCCGACGGATCGTATTCCATGTCCGCGTCTTGAATGACAATCACATCTCCGGTCGCCGATCCAAGTCCGGTGCGAATCGCAGCGCCCTTACCACGATTTTTGTCGTGATTACAGACTGTTACGTCCTCGTCATCAGCGAATGGCGCAAGAGATGCTGCGGTTCCATCTGAACTGCCATCATTGACCAAAACAATTTGCAAAGGCATGCCGGTTGCACGAAGCCGTGCGACCACCGTAGCAACTGTCTTTTCTTCGTTAAACACGGGAACAATCACAGTTAAAACGAAACCATCAGGCAATTCGTAAATGCCAAGTTTACGGCAAACACTTGGGCCCAGCTTTTGCTGCATTTGCTGCACGTACTCATGCTGCCAAAAACGCACATGGTCTACATCAAGCAAAATGTCGTGCGGTTGTTTTGCAGTGATTTCGTCCATCAAAAGTTCATTCCGCGAAGCGTTTCTTTGTTGACAACGGTTAAGTCAAGCTCACACATAGTTTAGTACCTTTGCCGACTTGTCGCACCAATACTTGAAGTCTGAATTGGCTTACATTTTTTTTTGTAACGTTCTTGTCGTGGATTGCGCTGCTTCGTGAATAAGAACTAAAAAAATGAACATTGAAACTTCACTTTGTTGTTGACATGCCGACGCGCGAACGCCACATTCTTGATCAGCAATGCGGACGCAAACTTCGCATTGAATTGATTCGGAAAACAAATGAATTGGAGAAGTGGAATGTTTGTTCTTATCTGCCACACACCAACCAAAAATTCTCTCCTCACCCCAGTCCAAAAATTGCCGCGATAACGTCTTCGGTAACAACCCTGGCCCACTATGAAAGTGTGTGGAAACACACACTTTTGAAACCGCAAGACGCGGCTCTACGTACATGGGACGGCACGACGGAACTCGCCACGACTTAGTCGCGGACACGGATGTCACCCATTTTTCATGTTCGCTGATCCAATCCGAGTCGCAATGGCTCACGAGGGAACGGAGTTAGACTCGGCTAGCGGATTTGCCGGTTCATCAGGATGATGACACCGGCTTTTTTTTCGCGCTCGCTGAATGGTGGTGACACCAGATTCTAGGTAAGCTAAGCGTCCTCACCTATGAGTTTCCACACTGAGTCCGACATGATCCGATCGAGCTATCTTTTTGCGCTGCTGTTTCTGTTTGCTTTGGCACCAAGAGTTTTCGCTGACTCCAGGCCAAACATCATTTTTCTGCTTGCCGACGACCAATGCACTTATTCAATGGGCTGCTACGGCACGCCGAACGTCAAAACGCCCAACATGGATTCGCTTGCCCGAGATGGCATGACCTTTGATAGCCACTACGACACAACCGCAATTTGCATGGCAAGTCGCGTGAATATCATGACAGGAATGTTTGAGTACAAAACTGGATGCAACTTCGACCATGGGCCTTTGCTAAAACAGCATTGGAAAAAAACCTATCCAATCCTGCTTAGAGAAACTGGCTACCAAACCGCATTCGCTGGAAAGTTCGGTTTCGAAATCGCGGAAAAACCTACCCAACGGCGCGGCGTTTTGCCAGAAGATGATTTTGATCGATGGGGTGGCGGTCCTGGGCAAACCAACTATGCCACCAAAAAGAACAAGTCGATGGCAAAATATGCAAAACAGTATCCACACTCGACATTGTCCTACGGAGCATTTGCCCGCGACTTCATTCGAGACGCAGGCAAGTCTGACAAGCCGTTTTGTCTTTCAGTAAGCTTCAAAGCGCCGCACATGCCGGCAACTCCGGATCCGCAATTCAATGACGTGTATGCGGGAGCTAGCTTTGTTAAACCCAAAAACTACGGGCGACGATACGGAGAACACTTTTCGCTTCAAAGCAAACAGGGGCGCCAATTCGAGCGATTCCATAGCTGGAACTACAGTGACAAGTACGACAAAGTCATGGCAACCTACTACCAGCAGATCTACGCGATCGATGTTGCACTGGGGATGATTCGCAAAACACTTGCTGAAACCGAACAAACAAATGACACGGTGATCATCTACACGTCGGACAACGGATTCCTTTGCGGTTCGCATGGATACGGGTCAAAAGTGCTTCCCTATGAAGAAGCCTCCAGGGTACCGCTGATCATTTACGATCCTCGCCACAAAAATAGCGGACGACAATTACGCTGCTCGAGATTGACGGGCAACGTTGATTTCGCTCCCACAATTCTAAGGCTTGCTGGCTTGCCAGTTCCCACGAACGTCGATGGCAAAGATCTGATGCAGCTCTATGACGATCCAAATTCGGCTTTCCATGATTACTTGCCGCTAATCAATGTCTGGGGACCGAAAAAAGTAAACAGTCTCGCGGTCGTTACGGAGAAATGGAAATACATCCACTGGCCGTTCAGCGAGGGTGATTTCGAGCGGGCTGAAGAACTGTACAACCTGGGCGAGGACCGCTTGGAAAGAACGAATTTGATAGCCGACGAACTCTACGTTGAAAAACGAAAAGAGATGCGAGCGATCTATGACCAGACCGTTAAGAACTGGCAGAAAGATGCCGTTCCCTATCATGACTACCAGCGATTTGGCAAATGGTTTGAAAGACAATAGACCAAATCTGCGCTAGCCAACGCTCCCTGCGTCAGCCGAAAAACTATGGCGTCGAATTCTTCATCGGCGCCGTCACGTACTGGCAACCAATTTGAAAGTACCGTCCGGAAGGACGACAGTAGACGACTCGGCAAAGAAACTTCACCATCTCCATTCGGTATGGACTGAACTGCAATGTGATGTGTCGATAGTCAATGGGATCGGTGGAAACCAGCCCCGTTCCTTGGCCTGAAATATCGCGAGTGATTGCGTAAATGCGATAATCCAACTGACGCATTTTAGAGTCCATTGGAATCACGACAGCAGGAATCGTCACGGCGATCCGTTCAACGGCGCGTCGCTCCTGATTTTCGCGCTGCTCTAGCAGATAAGTTTGTTCAACTCTATCAATGAACGCACTGATCTCGTTTTCAAATACCAACATGATTGCACCCGTCGATTCAAGCATCCCCGCCTAATGGTCATATCGTCGACGGATACGCCACGTATTTCCGCACACTGTGTAAGTCACGCAAACAATCGAATTACAATTCCTGGATTGCCCGGATTTAATAGTGGCGATAACACGATCGGGTGGGATGTCGCCTCGCTAGCGAAGGGTGACCAGAATCACGCCTTACTGTACCGACGAAGAATCGACGCCGGCTCGTGCAAGCTGCCTGGTTTATGCCGGCTTAACCCGGAGCAACGCTGGCAAGAGTTTTCGCAGCGCACGTGAGCGATGGCTGATGGCTCGCTTGACTTGAAGATCTAATTCGGCGAACGTGCGATGATATTCACGGATCTCAAACAACGGGTCGTAACCGAATCCTCCATCGCCGGATGGTTCACGACGAATTCTCCCAAAGCACTTTCCGCTGGTCTCAAGCTGGACATTGCCATCGGGATCCGACAGGCAAAAACAACAGTTGTAATGCGCACCACGCTTTTCATCAGGCACATCTGCCAGCTCTTGCAATAGCTTGTTGTTGTTCGCAACGTGATTGCCGTGCTCGCCACCATAGCGAGCCGAGAAAATGCCTGGTCGCCCGTCGAGGGCGTCCACACTTAGCCCGCTGTCTTCCGCTAGAACCCAGCGACCAAGCAACTTGGCTTGGACCACGGCTTTTAAAGCAGCGTTTTCGGCAAAGGTCGATCCGGTTTCTTCGACATCAATCGACTCAGGGATCTCTGAAAGCGGTGTGAGCTTGAAATGTTGTTCTGGAATCAACAGGCGAAACTCGACGATTTTCTTTTCGTTACCTGTCCCCAGAACCAAATCGAACATTGAATGCTATCTCCGCAGCGCGCTGTAAAGGCTTTTTCGTGTTATTTTTGGAACTGCAATTGGCTTTGGTTGTACATCAAATGGAATCATCGCAACATGGTGTGCAGCAACGCCATTGGAGTTCGGCATCATGCTCGCTCGATTCCGATTCAATGCACTGTACTTTTCCATCACGCGCATGATCGCAGGCTCGTACTGGTATCCGCCGTTGGGCAGTTCGTGTCCTAGGCTGTCAAAGCTACCAATGGTAACCAATGAGCGATGGCGGTCGTGGTATTGATACGCTTCCTCGCCATCTTTGCGGAGCGCCGTCACCATCTTGGCCGCATCGGCAGCGTATCTGTCCAGTCGCCTCATGTTAGGAATGAACTTCTTGCCGTTATTGCCGTCGACAAGAGCACGTTGACCTTCGAATGTTCGCACCACGACCGTGTACTTTCCGTCGCACTCCAGCAAGTTGAATTTTTTATCTTCGTTCAATTGTTTGACAAAGGAATCGACTTCCGGTGCGGAGAAGAAATCTTTCGGAAGCATCGGATTTCGTGTCACAAAGGCATTCGCCATCGGGCCTTTTTTGGTCGTACCGCCGACGCGTTCTAGCAATTTTTTATGTATCGCCTTGACCGTCGTCACCGGGGTCTTCGCATTGGTTTCTTGGGCAATATTCGCTTGACGAAAAACGGCCAAATCCGCCGACTTCAACCGCTTGAGGTCGCGATCGATTGATGGGTGGTTGACGCTGTCGTACTCACCGACAAGTACGGCGTGGGCTTCATAGCTATACTCATTGGCGTATCGTGCACGTCGATTAGGAGCCGTGGTCACACCAGGGTTCTGTGTAAAGTCGAACTTTTCGTTGTAGACAAAAGCAGTCAGACGCAATTGCTGCTTGATCTCGCTTGCCAATTGCTCAGCGCGCGTCTTGGAGTTGCTGCCGACAAAGGTGTGAGCCAAAATCAGCCACGGCCCATCTTCTTTCACCAACTGTTTCGCAGGCTCCGGCGCACCGTTGGATCGCTTGAAGATCTTTTGTAGAAAGTTTGGCCGGCCAGCACTGGCCACCGAGCAACTGATTGCCAGCAAGCAGGTAGCAATGATTTGCAAACTGATTCGGCGCGATTGAATCGATGACATTTTTAAATCCCAAAACCGAAATTGATTGTTCAAGTGGTTGCGGGATACCAGATTACGACCAACCAATGAAAGACAGAATTCGCACCGTGAAACACGACAGGTTTTTCAGCACGCAATTAGACCACTGAATTCGTCAGAAATCCGTCTAGACGATCTGCAGGTGGCAATCCCACCATGCAAACGCAACGTAAGCGTCCATCGCCTCAGACCTACCAGATGTGGCATTGGTTCTTGGTAACCCGACGCGTGAGCGAGGGACCGAGTCAAGATTGAATGTCCCTCGCTCACGCTTTTTGAAGTTGCGCTTTTTGATGTGGTGTTTGGTTGTA
>CAYNNP010000039.1:0-35800 GCA_964398215.1 uncultured Pirellulaceae bacterium
AATCGCGTGGTGGAAAGCGGTATCATATTGATCGATAGATTGGTGACCCCGATCTGAATTTTGGATCACAACAATTGCCCTTCGATACCAAAGACATGGCGATGTACAAGATCTTCCGCCAATTTTCAATCCGCCGCATGCTGTTTGCATTTGTGCCAATCGCGGCGGTTGGTTTCTTGGTTGTATCACGTTGGCAGGCTGCTGATCGCCAACAAGAAGCGTTGTTAGCTGTGCGCGGTCATCCTGACATTTCGATTGACCAAGAATTTGATCTCGATGAATTGTGGTGGGATGTTTTCTGGGGCGGCGGGACGTCGTTGGAAAACGTGAATCACGTCAGCGTTTCTGGTGACGATTTGACTAAGGACACGTGCGAGTGTTTAGCAAAGCTTCCACGCATCCATTCACTTGAACTTAGCATTCAGGGGATCAAGGATCCACAGTATTTGCAGCTACTGTTTGAATCCCATCCGAAAATCAGGTCGTTGACGGTCTGGATTGCGGGCCTGGATTTTTTCTTGGGCTCGAATAATTTTGCGCGCTCAGATCTGCTCGAAAATGAGCTGCGGCAAATACTTAAACTAGCAAGTGAAGAACTATCACTCACAGAACTGCGTCTCGGTGTTGTCAGTGACCAAACGTTTTCAGTCTATCAGGACGAAGGACTTGAGGTCCTGGAACTGAGTGGCGACCACTTGACTAACAAAACCTATGCGATGATCGCGAGAATGAGCAGATTGCGAGAACTGGATTTGGTAGCGCCCATTTCTGACGACGACGTCGCTTTGCTAGGCAATTGTGTAAACCTAGAAACACTCGCGATTGCTTCGCCAAAGATCTCTGGAGAATCGCTTCCGATACTCTCGCAAATGAGTAGGATGCGTGAATTGAGCCTACATAGCGCCAACATTGGCGCCGACCATCTTAGCCATTTGGCAAAGCTTAAAAAGCTGACGCGGCTTGATCTAAGTTCTACAAAGGTAGATGACCGGCTTGGTGAAGTGCTAGTCAAACTTCCAAAACTGGAAGCACTGGATCTATCAAGTACAGCAATCACGGACGAAATTTGTAGGTCGATCGGCACATTGCTTCAACTGAAAGAGCTCTATGCAGACAACACACTCATTACCGACCAAGGGCTGCAGCACCTTAGGCAACTTGACGATTTGGAAACCTTAGGCTTGCGTGTTACAGCAACGTCGCTTGCCGAACTCAATAAATTGAAAACGAGAGTCAGACAGAAACATGGCTCACCTCCCACCGGATGGTGGAATGCAACGCCGGTTGTCGACCGAAACACTGGGCAAATCACTAAGTACATCGCGGGACAAGTGGCTTGCAAAGCTGGTGAACTGGCAATTACAGAGGATTACAATTCGGGCGAAGGTTTCCTAAGCGATGGAAAGACCCTTTGCAGCATCCAGCGGGGCTGGGGCCAGTACGACATTCTGAATGGTGACACAGCCATCAGATGGACTGACGATCGATTGGCGGCGTTTGGCATGAATGATTTGCAGCGCGACATTTGGAGCAAGGGTGTTGCGTCGTTTCGAATGGCAGCCATTGTCGGTGACACCGTCATGACTGTTGGCGATCAGAAAATCCATGGGTACTCGATTCAGGACGGTCGTCATCTTTGGGCAGCCAAAGCACGGCTTAAACTTCGCTCAGCTGATCCGTTTGGTAACGATCCGTTAGACAACCCGTTTTCCCAAGAGCCATTTGGCAATCAAGTTTGCGGTGATCAATTTGCCCTGTCCAATGGATCTGAAATACATCTGATAGATTCATCTGGCCAGACTACCGTTTTTGCTGATCAATTCGAGCATCCAATTGTTGGAGTGGGTGTTGAATCCAAAAGTAAATCGGTCGTCTTTGCAACCAAAAATCGAGAAAGCAACGTCGTAGCGATTCGGCGTTTGCCACACCGCAAGTTGATTTCCGAGATACCGATTCCTAACTCAAAGACGGTTGCGCTGCTGTCCCCCGATGCAACCACATTGGTTACGTTTGATCGCGCAAGCGACACGCTACGAATCTGGGATGTTTTAACGGGCAAGGAAAGGGCGAACCTAAAACTACCTGGCACTGGCGACATCCTGTTTGATGACGAAAACCAAGTGATCCTTCCTCTCATCAGAACATGGGATGTATTGCAGGATCCTTTTCCTATGTATCCCGACGCGGTCGTTGGCTGAAAGCTTGGGGGATTTGGTAACAAAAAAACCCGACCTTACGGCCGGGTTTCGTTTGATTCGATTCTGTTAAACAATTACCTGTGCTTGCTGTGACAAGCTTTGCAATTGGCTGCTTTCCTTAGCATTTTAGTTCCGTCTTTTTCGCCATCCATTACGGCCTTACCGGCTTTGGTCAAAGCAGATGTCAGCTTCTTCCAGCTATCGGCATCGCCTTTCTTTGGTTTGTTTTTTGAGAGCGAATCGAGCATGGCGACCAATTCTTTCTTTTCCGCATCAGAAGCATTTCCACCGGCTACCTTCTTAACCAATGGGCCCTTGAAGGCCTTCTTCATTACTTCCTTGGTGGTGTGCTTTGGCTTGTCATCGTCGTCAGCAAAGGTAGGCGTGCAAACAAAAGCTGTCATGACTAGCGAGCAGGTCAAAACAGCAAACAGTTTCTTTGACATGAATAATGGCTCGTGTGTGGTGTTAAAAACTATCCGCCGAAGGTCGACGTTAAGGGTAGATAATAAGCAAACTGAATGGTCGGTGCCACATAGGGGCGTCATTTGTCGGCTGATACTTGGCAAAATTACCGTTTAGCCGCAATTCTACCGCCTTCTGGGGGTTCTTGGCCGAGCTAGATTCCTCAATCCAGCATGAAATCTTGGTCGGAGAGTCCATTTGCGGACTTGGCCTACGGCATGGGTCTTTTTGCTTGAAATTGGCGAACAACGTGTTTTGGCGGGTCAGGTCAAGCAATTGGTATCGGCTCATTCGCCTTTACGAATCCAAAACGACAAGGTTTCGGCCAGCTGTTCTTCTTCTAGGAATTCGTGTGCCAGCAGCTCATCAGCCACAGCGGCAATCGCCGCCCAGCACAAAGTGGAATTCATGTGTTTGTGCATTTGGGCGGTTGCCAATTCCAGCATTCGGGTCCTTTCAAGGGCGGACCGAAACAGTGAACTTGCTATCTGCATGGCCAAACGCCAATCGTCCTGCCAGGGACCGAATGTTGCCGGGTGCAATTTCTCGCCGCGATAGATCATTTCCGCAACTGGCCCAGCGAGAATCGTCATGATTTCTCGTTGGCGTTGCCAATCACAATTTGGATCGACGGGGCCCCAGTTGACCATGCAATCGCCAAAACGCTCGGGCAAAAAATCATCCGCTTCGCCACCCAGTTGGACCGATTCGATTCTGGCACCGAGTGCGAACCCGACCACAGCATGGCCAGCCTCGTGATAGGCAGTCAACGTTTCTTCGTCATCCACAAACTCGCTCCTTCTTTGTAAACTGAACACCTTCTCACAACAAATGAAAATACTATGAAAGCTCTGCTGCTAACAGAATACAAACAAATGCAGGTCACCGATGTCGACGAACCCGATGTTGGTCCTGACGACGTTTTGATTCAAGTAGAAGCCTGCGGGATTTGCGGAAGCGACATTCATGGATATGACGGCAGCACGGGACGACGAATTCCGCCGCTTGTGATGGGCCACGAAGCTGCTGGGATCGTGGTAGCAACGGGGGATGGTGTTTCCGATTTGCCAGAGGGAACACGGGTCACCTTTGATTCCATGGTGTCATGCGGCAAGTGTGGGTTTTGTCGCGATGGCAATCAGAACCTTTGTGATAACCGAATGGTCTTGGGGGTATCCTGCGGCGAGTACCGTCGGCATGGAGCGTTCGCCGAGCGGATCAGTGTTCCCAGACGAATCGTCTATCAGTTACCCGACTCGTTGCCGTTTGAGCACGCGGCGCTTGTCGAAGCCGTATCGGTTGCCGTTCATGCTGCGAACGTCACGCCGGCCAAACTAGGCGACACTGCCGTTGTCGTCGGAGCTGGCATGATTGGATTGCTGACACTGCAAGCTATCCGTGCTGCTGGTGCGTCGCAAGTCATCGCAGTTGACTTGAACGACAAACGCCTTGCCGTAGCACAAGAGCTGGGTGCTGATGTTGTACTGCGCGGCGACCAGGTTGACGTGGTCGAAGAAGTTCGCAAGTTGACGGGTGGACGCGGCGCTGATGTTGCCTTGGAAGTCGTTGGAGCTACTCCGACGGTACAAACTGCGATTGAATCGGTACGTAAAGGCGGCAATGTGACATTGGTCGGCAACGTTTCGCCAACAGTTGAACTGCCACTCCAGAGTGTGGTTACTCGCGAGATTTCGTTGCATGGAACATGTGGATGCAATGGCGAATACCCCGAATGCATTGATTTAATGAATCGTGGAATCATCAATGTGGCTCCTTTGATCACGGCCAAAATCTCGTTGGCCGATTCCCCTGAGTGGTTTCAGCGGTTGTATGATGGAGACCCTGATCAAATGAAAGTCGTCGTGTGCCCACAGAATTAGTCTCATCATCAACGTGCACGCGGCAGTAACAAATCGTTGAATCGTAATGGCACGTATATTGTTGGTCGAAGACAGCCCCACTCAAGCCGCTATGGTTCAGAGGTTGTTGCAGGCTAGCGGTCACGATGTGGTACTGCGGTGTGATGGCCAACAGGCGCTGGATCATCTTGCCAGTGAATCAGTTGACTTGGTCATCACCGATTTGATGATGCCGCACGTTGACGGCAGCGAACTGACGCGGCAGGTCGTTGCTAACACGCCCCACATTCCTGTCGTGGTCATCACCGCCCATGGCGCTGAGGGACCAGCGGTGGATGCGTTGGCCGACGGAGCTGTGAACTTTGTCCCCAAGACACTTTTGAATGCGCGGCTTCCATTGGTGGTTTGTACACTTTGGGAACGCATAAGGATTGATCGCCAAACAGCCAAGAGCGGCATCAGCTTGCTGGTTCCTGAATTGGTTTTTGAGCTGGATAACGACATGCGTTCGATTTGGCAGATCGCCAACTACGTTCAACAAACGCTTGCGATGGCAAACGCCGTCGACACGAATTCTCGGTTTCGTTTTGTAACGGCCGTCGCAAGTGGATTGATCAATGCGATCTGTTACGGCAATTTGGACCTTCGGGACTCGGAGTCTGCCGTTATTGAATTTATGCGTGGTGATTTTGTGCCCAAAGTGGTTGAACACAAAGTTCGGCTTGTAATTTCCGTGGGCGTCGAAGACTCGCGCGTATCGATTTCGCACGATGGACCTGGCGTCATGACGCGGACCAGTCCCGCGCCTGGAACACCAGAGTCGTTCGATCTGGAAGACTGCAGAGGCATGTTGCTAATGACAAGCTTCATGGATCAAGTCATCTTTAATCAAACACGAAACGAAGTCGTGATGCTAAAGAAACATCAGAAATAGAGGCCGCCCGCCGCGCTGGTTTGCTTTCCAAGTGATTCACTGCAAATCGTAGCAGACCATTTCTTTTGCGTTTCGGACAAACAGTTTACCGTTGGCTATCACCGGGTGATTCCAGGTGACGCCTTCGACAGCCTGCAGTTTCGCAAGTTCTTCCAGTTTATCGGGGTTGGTCTTCAGCAAAACCAGTTCGCCTTTCTCGGTGATAACAAGCATCAGGTCCTGATCACGCAACAACAGAACTTGGCCATGGCCGTACCTGCCTCGCTTCCAAGCCTTGCTGCCATCGTCGGCATCGATACACATAAAAATGGGACCATCGAATCCGTAGATGTAACCCTGGTGAAAAACGGCATCGTTGAAATAGGGCTTCATCGATACGGTCCACTTTTCATCGGTCGTCCATTTTCCGTCAGCAAAATGAACATCGAAACGCTGAGTCCCGTTGCCGTATCCGGTACCTAAATAGACGACATTGTGATTCACAATCGGCTGTGTAACTCGTGCCATCACGCCGATGTCCCAGTCATGTTGCCACAGCAGTTTGCCTGTTTTGTGATTGAATGATCGCACCCCACGGTTGCTGCTGACCAAGATCTGCGGAACGTCGTGAAGCACCGAAAGCTGCGGCGAACTGTAGCCTTTCGTCCCATCACCGCCCGACCAAATCAGATTCCCTTCGTCTTTGGTCAAAGCAATCGTTCCTTTGTTTACACCGGCTCCTGAAAACACAACGACAGTCTCGTCCAACACTAGCGGCGAACTGGCGAATCCCCAATCTGGTACGGGAGCCTTCAGTTGTTTGACCAAGTCGTACTCCCAGACCCGTTTGCCGTTCGTGGCGTCTAGACAAAAGACTTGGCCATTGGCGCCCATAACATACAAACGCTGGTCTCGGTACGTCGGCGTTGCACGCGGACCCACCCCGCCCATCGCGGCCTCGAATCGTCCCGGGTACTGATAGTTCCAGACTGGCGATCCATCACTTGCCATATACGCGACCACCGCTTCGTTCTGGCCACGTTGTTCTTGTGTGATCAGCAGTGGACCGGCGATGCAGAACGACGACCATCCAGGTCCAACTTTGCGGCGCCAGATTTCTTTTGGAGGACGAGTCTTCCAATCAGTCGAAAGGTTCACACCCGCTACCGCGCTATCTCGATGAGGACCGCGAAACTCGGCCCACACCAATTCTTCACCACCAACCGGCAAGCTTAAGTCTGATGTGGAATCCGTTGCCACGCGTGTTGGCTGTGATTCAGCGTCTTTCAAGAACTGTTCTTCGGCCGTTGGTTGTGAACGCGGCACCAACGTGAACGCGAACGCTGCATCCATTTCACCAACGCGGACGAACAACGACGCGGCTAAGAATACGGCGATCGCAAGGTAGGCTACCCAGCCTTGTTTGGGCCACTTCAACTTTTTCGCAACTAGCATGCCGGCGACCAAAAGACTAAGCACAATTGGAAGCCCGTAGACGTACATCACAACGTGCATTGACGAGTGCCCAGCGAATACTCCTGCAATGTAGGTCACGATCACGACCCCAGCCCCGATCAACCGCTGACGCATTGGAAGCGCTCGAGAGGCAAGCCACCAAACCAAAAGAGCAAGTGCTCCCAGCGCTGGAGCACCTTGCATGGACACAAAATGCATAAACGTGAGCGGGCGAATCAGCCCTGGGATCACAGCAATCGCCCATGTTGCCAGCACGATCACAACCGCGGGTAGCAAGCGAAGCTTGGACACACCCGAACCTGCAGTCGGTTCCGTTTCAGGTGCCGCATAGGGCGCATCTTCAGCACTAACATTTGTTTCGGTATCGGAAGAATCTTCAGGAGTCATTGTTGGCTCGGAGTGCGTTTTACATAAAGACGGGCGTGATCCTATTCAATGTATCGAATGAACCTCGTAAATCTTGGCCTGTTAAATTCGGCAATGAAAGGAATTTTCGCACAGCAAAAGTCGATTCAGTTTGACGGTCACTCGAAAGTTGCTTGACAACGGAAAGAACCCCCTCTCTGGCTTGCCTAATCGGCCAAGCGAACCAAGACGCATCGACTCAAAAGTCATCAATGGGCGAATTCCGGTCAGGCCTCAAGTTTGCTTTGGTGTTAGAATGTGGCTTCGGTAATCGCTCAAAAAATACAATCATTTGCACATCGCCAATGCGTTATCTCTGGAATTCAATTCACGCCGCAGCACTCTGTTTCGCGCTCATGTCGTCCTTGCCAACCGCTGTTGGGCAGGATGCAAGCGTAGATTTTGGCGACACGAAATATGTCGGCACAGAAAAATGCGTTGAGTGCCACAAGGAACAGCACGCCAGTTATTTGCAAACAACGCACAGCAAAGCGGCCCGTTGGACGGATGCTTCGACCGAACCGATCGAGGGAGCTTTTTATCACGACGCATCAGAGAATACTTACAAAGCGATTCATCGCGATGGCAAATTGCTTCATCAGGAAATCCAACATCGAAGCGATGGCAAAAAAGTTCTGCAGACCGAGGCGGACATCGTATTTTCGATTGGGTCGGGTGCCCACGGAATCAGCTACGTCTTTCGCGATGGTGACTTTTGGGTTCAGTCCCCGGTTTCTTGGTTCAAGGATTCTAAGTCGTGGGGGATGTCTCCAGGGTTTGACCAACCGCTGCATACTTCGTTTACCAGATCCATTCGCAGTGGTTGCGTTTTCTGTCATGTCGGTAGCATCGACGCAAAGAAGGGCAACCCGTTTGCATTCGACATCACCGAGGCAACGATTGGTTGCGAACGTTGCCACGGCCCTGGTGACAAACACGTAAAAAAGTACGCAGCTGCGAAACCGGGCCAGAAATTGACTGGCGCTCCTTTCATCGTCAATCCAGACAAGCTATCACGCGAACTATCGGAATCAATCTGCCACCAATGTCATTTGCAGGGCGCTGCGAAAGCTATCGTGAGCGATAAAAACGAATGGGATTATCGCCCCGGGACAGACCTTACGGACGTACGGGTCGACTACCAGTACGAAACTGGCGAAGGCAAAATGAGAATCGTTGGGCACGTCGAACAGATGCACGCAAGTGAATGTTACAAGCAAACCGAAACGCTTTCGTGTGTGACGTGCCACGATCCGCATAACCCAGTGAAACCTGAGCAAGCGGTAAAGCACTTTCGGTCTGTCTGTTACTCATGCCATCAAGACGAGGCTTGCGGAAAGCCACACGCAGAACGTATTGAATTGGCCGCGAATGATTGTGCAAAGTGCCACATGCCCAAACGCGATACCAACGTCGCGCACGCGGCGTTTAGCCAGCACCGAATCGGAATCTACCAATCTAGTTCTGACTCTTACGAAAAAGCAAACGGGTTGATTGCAGTCGTTGCGCCAACCAACGCAAGCGTTCTTGAAAGAAAACGCTTGGATGCAATTGCGAAATACAAAATTTTCCAATCCAGACCTGGCAATCAACTGGTTGAATTGGGACTGGAGAGTGCCACGTCGTTAGTCAAACTTAAAGAGGCAGGCGCCAACGAAGAAACGCTGAACGCAACGCTCGCGCAGCTTTGTCAAGAACAAGGACAAGCCCAAATTGCAATGATGCTCTCGTCTCTTGTCGTAAAACAGCAACCCAAGCCAACGCTAAGCCACATCCAAGCGAATGACTTGTTGGCACAAAGTTTCTTTCGTCGCAACGATTTCAAGCGTGCGTTAACTTACTATCGCAATTCATCCACCTACCGTCGCAGGGCAAGAGACCACTACTATTTGGCGTTGTGCGAGAACAATACGGGAAACATTCCTGGCGCGATTGCTGCTCTTGGCCGCGCGTTGGAGATTGATCCGCTACTAGAACCCGCGCATGCAGCCTTGCAGGCGATTTACCAGGCAGGAAAAAAACCGGAAAAATCAAAGCATCATCAGCAAGAATCGATTCGGATACGCCAGCGCTTGCAGCGTTTGGAGAAAAAGGTCACCGACCAAAGCAAAAACTAACGCTTTAACAGCCAAATCGTTACCTTTTACTGGGACTTTCCCGTGCCAATGTAGTCTTGGCCTGGTGTCAGCCAGAAGGCTTTGCCTAAGCCGAATGCCCTGCAACACCGGTTCCCAGACTGCAATAATTTTTGCGGCCATGATTGATCCTGAAAGTCACTCGTTACCAATCGAGCGAATCCTGGATATCATGCACGCTCAAAATCTTTCCCAATTCACCACTATTTGATGACGAATCAGTGACCGAAATTAGCGAAGCAGTTTCCAAGCAGGCAGCTCAAGCACTCGAGCGGCTGAATGAGCACACACTCAAGACGGTTCATTGGCACTTTAGCGATGATACTGGAAGCCCATTTTGGCTTGAAAAGAAAGCGGAATTGAACTTCGATCCGCTAACGGACGTCAAGAGTTTTGATGACCTGAAAAAGTTTCCGTTGTTCGAGGACGAGTGGCTGCGTGGTGGACCGGTTCGCCGCTGGGTTCCCCAAGGCCACGCGGGCAAACCGACCTATGTATTCGAGACCGGTGGCACAACAGGTATCCCCAAAAGCCGCGTTGTCGTGGAAGACCACTGGACCGACTACGAACTATTCAGCGACACATTGCCTGACGAGCATTTTCCGCGCGGTGCAAATTGGTTGATGCTGGGACCAAGTGGACCACGTCGCTTGCGATTGGCTGTGGAACATTTGGCGCAACATCGCGGCGGTATCTGCTTCTGTATCGACTTGGACCCACGCTGGGTGGTCAAGCTGATTAAGAAAGGCTGGATGGAGCACTTGGAAGAGTACAAAAAGCACTGCATCGACCAAGCCGTCACGGTTTTGACCGCCGGCCACGATGTGAAGTGCATGTTTGCCACTCCAAAGCTGTTGGAATCATTGAACGAAGCCTTGGAAGAGCGAGGCACATCACTTCAGGAAGTTGGGATCAAGGGAATCTTTTCGGGCGGCACCGAATTCACTCCTCAGTGGACACGTTTTTGTGTTGAGGAAATGTTGGGAGGACCGGTCGAAGAAGGCGGCATCTACATGACGCCAACGTACGGCAATACGCTAATGGGATTGGCCTGCAGTAAACCTGTGACAGCAGCTGAAAACTACAAAATCAGCTACTACGCTCCTCAACCTCGAGCGGTCACCGAAGTCGTTCAGTTCGAGGACTACAACTCTGTTGTTGGCTATGGGGAAACTGGCCGAGTCAAATTGTACACTTTGACCGATGAATTTTTCGTACCTGGATTCATGGAACGCGACGAAGGCGAGCGCGAAGCTCCGTTTGATACCTACCCGTGGGACGGGGTGAGCGGAGTGCGGCCGTTTCATGAGATCGCCAATGCTACGACCGTTGGCGTTTATTAAACGCAGCTCGCGTTGTCTGTTCTGTTTGTAATTTAAAATCATCATCACTGTCACGAAACCTACGATTTATCGATGATCACACTCAATCCGTTACGTTGGGGAAAGCCCTACGAATCACTCGACTTCAAAGACGTCGTCCACTTTGATACAGGCGAACCGATTGCTCGATTCGGTATGGTTGGCGGCGGAATTGTCGGTCGCGATATGCGAAAGGCGCACAAGGCACGCGAAGCGCTTCTGCAATTTTCAACTGACCAGTTGCTTGAGTGCAGCAAGAAAGCCGCCATGCTGTTTGAAACGGCCGATTTGCAAGTTGGTGATTCGACTCAGTCGGTGGACGAATTTGTTCACCAGCAGTCCGCTAGCACCGGATTGCCCGAGCACATGTGTCGTTCCAACATGAAGAAGAATAGCTTCGTGCTCGCCAACATGGATCAGATTCTGAATTGCCTGACCCGTGGTTTGGACCTTTCGATTCTGTCAAAAGGATATGGTGAAGAGGGCCGCGGTGTGATTGTCAGCTACCAAGCTCAAACACCGATCTTGGGCGCCGTTCTGCCAAACAATTCGCCCGGAGTGCACACGCTTTGGCTGCCTGCCATTCCACTGCAAATCGGATTGGCACTGAAACCAGGGTCCCAGGAACCTTGGACGCCTTACCGAATGGTTTCTGCATTCATCGAAGCCGGTGTTCCGTCGGAGGCATTCGGACTCTATCCAGGGGGGCATGATGCAGGTGGTGCGATCATGACCAAGACTCCTCGCAGCATGATTTTCGGAAGCGCCCAAACAGTTCAGCAGCACGAGGGCAACCCAAAGGTCCAAGCGCACGGCCCTGGTTTTTCCAAGATCCTGATTGGTGACGATGTCGTTGACGATTGGGAAAACTACTTGGACCTGATGGTCGAAAGCGTGCTCAGTAATTCGGGTCGAAGCTGCATCAATTGCTCCGGCATTTGGGCGAGCCGACATACACGAGAGATCGCTCAAGCGATTGCAAGTAGAATTGGTCCTGTCGAAGTCACACCACCAAACGATCCTGATTCGCAGTTGGCAGCCTTTACTGTGCCCGCAATGGCGACTGGTACTCATGCGATGGTCCAGCAGGATCTGGGCGAATCCGGCGTTACAGATATGACGGCCGAGTTTGGTGAAAAACTGATCGAACGAGAGCATTGTGCGTACTTGCGTCCAATGGTCGTCCATGCCGATTCCCCTGATCGCGAAGTCGCGAGCAAAGAATACATGTTCCCGTTCGTGAGTGTCGTCGAATGCCCACAAGCCGAGATGCTCAAACGAATCGGACCGACCCTGGTGGGCACAGTTTTGACAGCTGATCAAGCCTTTGCGATTGCAGCTGGAAATTCAATCGATATTGATCGAGTGAATATCGGTCCCATCCCAACAAATCGATTGAATTGGCTTCAGCCCCACGAAGGCAACATTATCGATTTCCTTTTCCGCAGCAGGGCATACCAAGTCGCCGATCTTCCCGTTGCTGCGACCTAACATCCGCAGCCTAGTGGCGATCAATTGGGCGCTGTGCCGGATAACCTGTCACAGCCGCCTTTACTCATCCGGGAAAGGTGCTGGTATTTGATCAGGTTCACTCTCTGGTTCTTCTGGTGCATTGAGCTCGGCGGGAACGGGTAGAGTATCGTCCGTCTCAGATTCGTGAGTCTGGTCGATTCCGCTACTTGAATCCGATGACGCAAACGGGATCGCTCCTGCGGTGGACTGAGGTGCACTTGGGTTGAACGCGTTGCGAGCAACCGGGCGTGGCACGTGCAGACCGTCATTGTCGTGACGAGGTGTTAGATGTTGGCCAACACGACACGCATCTTCGCAGGCACCTGCGTCCCATGCACCTTCTGAAAGGTAAACATGGTTGTAGCTTAACAAAGATCCCTTTTGCCGATGGAAGTCCCGAATTGCAAGGTTGTAGTTTGCAACAGCGCGATAAAACTCCCCCTCGCTAGTGACGACTTGTCGTTGAGCTTGCAACAAAAAGTTGATATTCTCACCACCATCGCGATAACGGGCTGCTAACACTTCGACTTGGTTCTGATCTGCGACGTATCGATTGAAGTTTGTTTCCATTAACTGATACGTGATTTCAATCTGTCTCGCAGCGCTGGACAAATCGTGACTGATACGCAATTCAGATTCGTTCAAAACGGCTTGTTCACGATTCAAATTCAGCTTGGCGTGAGAAACAGCCAAGCTGGCCGTTCGAAGACCCACAGGAAAATTCATCTCGAATCCGGCCTGCCACTCTTGGTAGTCGCCGTCGGTGATCGAAGCGTACAGGTTGTCCAGGGGCCCATTGTCAGTGTCACCGATCAAATTGTCGCCCAATCCACGCCATCGATAACTCCCTAAAAAATCCAAACGAGGCCGACGATTCAATCGTGCTGCGTACAATTCCATCTCACGACGTTTGACTTGATATCGTTGGCGGCGAATTTCAACACGTCGTTGTAATGCTTGGCCAAGTGCTGATGACCAATCATAAACGACCTTCATATCAACTGGTTCGGTGGTTGGCATGATCAGGCTTCCATCCGAAGCCGGCATGCCAATCAAGTAGCGCAGGTTTTGTTCGGCAGCATAAAGTCCCTGCTGTGACCCTAGCGACGATTCAACCAATGCTTGGAACTGATAGTATTGAGACTTGGCTTGCGCCTCTTCGTCTTTGCGGCCGGTGCCAACTTCCAAGCGAACTTGTTGATACTGATACGTCTTCAATGCAGACTCGCGACCTTTGACATTGACCTCCAAGATTCGATACGCAGACATCAAATCCCAGTAGGCACTTTCAACATCAGCAACCAGCGCGATCACTGAATTTTCAAAGTCCGCCAGCGCGACGTCTTCATTGATCCGGCCGATCAACACGCCGTTGTACTGAAACGGTTGGCTGTTCGGTCCAGCGATACGGTTGAACTCGGTGCCAGCACCTTGCATCAAAGGCTGCCGCCATTCAGCTTCCAGCCAGCCAACGAAATCACTTGGAAAGGCACGGAATGGCTGGTTGCTGGAGACGTAATTAACCACATGTCGCAGAGCAAAACTAGCGCCTTGAGCAGTTTGTTTTCTTAACTCGTTGCTGAACGTTGCGTTGGTTCCGGTTGTTACCACTGGCGTGAACGCGGACGTGAATCCACCGGTATCAACGTTGTTTGGTCGATCTGTTTTTGACCAAAACAACTGCTGCGAATACTGCGCATCAAAGGCCGCCAAAGCCGCTTCGGTGCCACCTGCCGATGCGTGCGCCAGTGACGGATTGTAGATTGACTGCGAACCTTGTGGCAAAACACCAACGTTGGAATTCAATGACCGAACGATGGGGCTATTGCGGACCGCACGATGAATGGCTTCTTCCAAAGTCAATTCGATCTTGGGCACCGTTGATGGATCTTCCAAACTCAATGGCGCGGCAGCTGCCTTTGCCGTTGCCCCAACCTGCGAGCCGTACTGGCTGACCTCGGGGTAGTCGATCCTCATCGCATAGCGATCATGATAGGATGCAGTCGTATCTCTTGGTCCCGGTTTCGTGATACCGCAACCTACAACCATGGCTAAGATGATGCAGATTGGCCAACAGGACCGTGAATGTACGAAACGGCGCATTTGCGTTGCCTTGTGTGAACAGAAACACCTCGCTCGCCATCATGACGCGCGAAACTCACACAATCGTTATCGACCGAAAGACACGTTTAACTGGAAAAACTGGGCAACAATTCTAGCCGGAAGATTCAGTCAAATCCGGACAGCCCGCAAAGTTGAACATGACTTTGCGGGTTAGCCAAACACGTCTGGCGACTGCTGCTGCACCGAACAGGGGTATTTGTTTTTTGCCGAGGCCCCAAAGCTAACGTAATGAAGACTGTTTCGTCGACATTTCACCAAAACTATTCCCAGACCGAACATCATTTCACAGCCTAAGCCGCTAAGTTTTAGGTAGGGCCGGTTCCCACCGGCCGCCGTTACTATCGGAGTTAAACTAAGGCAATTCAGAGGGCTATTCCTTCATGCAAGTGCGAAACGTGCGCCAACGTGTCAAGCAACAGGGCGAATCTAACAAGGCAGAATTGAAGCGGGAAACGAACGACACACTCCGCGCGCCAAGACATTGGTGGTCGTTAGGTTTGTTCTTCCTGATGATGTTTGTTTCTTTGCCCACACAGGTTTTCGCGCAAGGAAAGACCTTAGACTTTCCTGACAATATGGATGAGAAGCGAAAACGCAACGTGCCTATCGAATTTCATTTGCCCAAAGAGAAATTGGCTCAACCGCTGGTCGTTGTATCCCACGGAGCTGGCGGCGGCAGAGATGGGATGTTTGCGATTGCAGAGGAAATGGCTAAGCAAGGATACGTGGTGATGTGTCTGGAGCATGTAACCAGCAACACGGATAGTATTCGTACACGCATGAGAACCAAACGTCTTAGTTTTAAAGATGCTCTGGTTGATTCTGGCAAGGATATGTCAGCGAGAAAAAACAGGCCGCTTGATGTCAAGTTTGCGATCGACCTCGCTGAGCGATTTAATCGCGAAAAGCCGGGCTTGAAAGGGCGGATAGATTTATCGCAGATTGCCATGATCGGTCATTCGTATGGCGCTTATACGACGATGGTTTGTTGTGGTGCAAAACCTGTGAACATTAAAGAGGAGTTAGCTGAACCGAGAGTTAAGCTTGGGATAGCCCTGAGCCCTCAGGCCGGCAATGGTCATTTTTTTGATGACACGAGCTTTAAGGAGATGAAGGTGCCTTACGTCGGAATTTCAGGCAATCGGGATATAACTCAGTTCATCACTTCTCTTAAGGACAGAGAGGATTGTTTTCGGTCGATGCCCAAAGGTGACAAGCATTTTCTTTGGTTCTTTGACGCCGGGCATTTTAGTTTTTCGGATCCCAGCGGCTCAGGGCGAAAGATCTTTATCAAGCCAGATAAAGATGTAACGCTCGGATTAAAAAAGATCGTTCCCCGCATTTTGGATGTTTACCTGCGAGGCAAAGATAAACTGGACGAAGCGGCCAGAAAGAAACTCGTTAACGCCAGCTTGACCGGAACCGTAAAGAAAATCCAATGGAAGACGCGGTAGTCTTCGGGGCTAGGGCAGGTCGCGGTGGTCGATGACTTCGCGATTATGGCGGGTGCCCAGGGCACTATAGACTTTCGCATCGATGCTGTCGTTGATTATCGTGACATGGCCGTCGCAAAATACAAACTGCGCGCCCGTGCCATGCTGACTGCTGAACGACAACTCGTGCTCATCAGGGTGAATGCCCGTTCGTCTTGAACGAGCAAGATTGATTCCGACCGCCGTCGACCCAACGACCTCCGACGCTTCGTTCAGGCCCAATGTTGGTGATGCAACCGCCCAATGATCAACCAATTGCGAAAGCCCAGAATAATCAGGGCCAACCGTTGTCTCACCTATCAACGCCTCGCCAATCAGAATGGTTTGTGAAGTTCCATCGAAGATATGCCCCAGCCTCGTTGAACTATTGCGATACAAAACACCATCAAGATTCAGTTGCACGAGTTTGTAATCGGGGCCCTCTTCTCTGTCGATAAGACCTGTTGCGCAGCCCAAGTAGTGCGCCGTCGCACGTCTTCCCAGTCCGTGATCGAGTCGTTCTGGAACTGAAGCAGAGGGGCAAAGGAAGGTTTCGATTTGCATTGCAAGCAGATCCGCGTTCCGCCCTGTGTTAAGCGGCTGTGTAAAATCCAGCGCTTCCGCCGTCGCAGATTCTTCTAGTTGCGATAAGATCTTTCCTGACCACAGTTCGCCACTCCAGCGAAAGCCAGCTGGCATGTGCTTGAATGCAATGTGATGATTCTGCATCGCAAGCCCCATCTGTTTCAGATGGTTCGCACATTGGACGCGCCGTGCCGCTTCGCGTGCGGCCTGGACTGCTGGCATCAAAAGGCCAACCAAAATTCCAATGATCGCAATCACGACCAGCAATTCCACAAGTGTGAATCCATCGGCGGATTTTCGGCGCATAATAGATCTTTCGTAGGAGGCGATTTTACGAAGACGTTATCTTAAGCGATACGCCCACCAATTCAAAATGGTTCTACCACTGCGGTCAGGCGACAGGCAAGAATCTTGTATTTCTGACCGTTTATGACCCTCATATTGTGTTGTGCCGTTGCATTTGCTTGTGCCAGCAATTCACCTATGGCTATTTTTCGATACCCGCCCTTTTAGCCCCACCTAGACTCATCACCATGAATCGACTGATCCTATCGTGCGTTTTTTGCCTTGGCCTAGCGGCCGCTTCTACCGGCCATGACACGGAGCCCCACGAACTGGAACATGGACCTTTGGTTGACGCGAAAGGGATCGTGTACAACGACGTGAACGGAAACCGCAAGCTGGATGATGGTGAAGCTGGAATACCTGGGATCCGCGTCAGCAATGGTCGCCAAATTGTCAAAACGAACGATCAAGGTGCCTATTCATTATTGATTGACAACGATGACATTATTTTCGTGATCAAGCCACGAGACTGGGTTACGCCGCTTAATAAGAACAAGTTGCCTCAGTTTTTCTACATCCACAAGCCTGACGGTTCGCCAAAAGGTCGCTTTGAGGGAGTCGCACCAACTGGCCCGCTGCCGGAATCAGTCAACTTTCCGCTCCGCAAGCGACCCGAGCCAAACAAATTCAAGGCGATCATGTTCGGAGACCCGCAGCCTCGGAACGTGAAAGAAGTTCAGTACATGCAGCATGATGTCATCGAACAAATCATCGCCAACAACGCGCATGACGCAGCGTTCGGTGTCACTCTTGGCGACATCGTTTTCGACGACCTTGATGTGATGGAACCGCATAACCAAGCCGTCGCGCTGATCGGTATTCCTTGGTACAACGTGATCGGCAATCATGACCTGAACCTGGATGTCAAACATGATCACCTAAGCGACGAAACTTTCGAACGCCATTATGGCCCAGCCTATTACTCTTTTGATCATGGGCCAACTCATTTCCTGGTCCTGGACGATGTGATGTGGCATTGGAATGATGAACAAAACCGAGGTCACTATCACGGTGGACTTGGGAAACAGCAAATGGAATTCATCAAGAACGACTTGGCTGGCATACCAGAAAATCAACTCGTTGTTTTGCTAATGCACATTCCTCTCAACGGTGTCAAAGATCGTCAAGAACTTTATCGGTTGATTGAAAAGCGACCAGCAACGGTTTCCTTGTCAGCGCATACGCATTACATGGAACACCGATTCATTGGCAAGGAAGATGGCTGGCGCGGCAAACAAAAACACCATCATATTGTGAACGTCACGGTCTGCGGTAGTTGGTGGCGCGGCCAAAAAGACGAGCGTGGAATCCCTCATGCGACCATGAGCGACGGTGGCCCGAACGGCTACAGCATCATGGAATTCGATGGCGATCAGTATTCACTTGACATTCGCGGAGCCGGTCGACCAGCCAAGTACCAAATGAATATTTACGCTCCCGAAGTGGTCGAAACCAAAGACTTGGCGACGACAGTCATTCACGCCAATGTTTTCAACGGTTCGGAAAAGTCGAAAGTCGCCATGCGAGTCGACGATCAAGGTGACTGGATTGACATGGAACGTCTGACCAGAATTGATCCGGCCTTCAAAGCGGAGAAAGATCGCGAGGCAATCGTCAACACCGCGGAGACCTGGGTCAACTTACCTGGTGCCCACAACACGCCCCATTTCTGGCGAGCAATGCTGCCAGCCAAGATCGCAACAGGGACGCACAAGATCGAAGTCAAAGTCTTGCAGTCGGGAGGCAAAACGTACAAAGACCACCGGATTTTCCAGGTGAAAGCGAACGACTGAGCCCTGGAAACGGCAAAAAAAGTTCTCGGCGACTTCAATTTTGGTGCTTCGATTCGAATGCGACGAGCGTTCGAACCGGTTAAGCTATAACCACCACCATTGGCAGGTTGGGCCCCGCCCAAAGGAAACAGAAGTGCGCATCCTACTTTTACTCTTAATTTGTTGCGGTGTTCGTTTTGCAGTTGCCCAGGACGCTCCGGATTCTCACGCGGAATTGATCGCAAAGATTCGGCCGTCGGTTGTGACGATACGTGTTCAAGGTCGCGATGGAAACGAAGCTGGTATCGGTACCGGATTCGCAATTCAAGACAACCTGATTGCCACCAACTTTCATGTTATCAATGAAGGGCGGCCATTCACAATTGAGTCGTCCGACGGTGAGCCTTGCAGAGTCTTGGCGGTGGAAGCTTCCGATATCAACAATGACCTGGTGTTGATCAGAGTTGACAATGCATCCAATTTGCCGGCACTGCGTCTAAGTGAAACCAAAGCGGAACAGGGCCAACGTGTGCTTGCTTTCGGAAATCCACGGGGGCTGAAGAATAGCGTGGTTGAAGGCATCGTGTCTGCGATTCGCGAGGTCGAGAACCAAGAGTTGTTGCAGTTGGCGATGCCCATCGAACCAGGCAACAGTGGCGGCCCCTTGGTCGATTTGCAGGGCAACGTTCACGGCATCATCAACATGAAGTCAGCGATCAACGACAACTTGGGTTTTGCGATCCCGATCAGACAACTTCAATCGCTTCGTGACGCTCCCAATCCTGTTGCGTTTGGACGTTGGATTCGACTGGGAACAATCAATGCAGATCGTTGGGAACCGCTGATGGGTGGGACTTGGCAACAGAAGGGCTGCAAGATTACTGCGCGGGGCAGCGGCAATGGATTCGGTGGTCGTTCGCTTTGTCTGTATAAAATCGATCCGCCAAAAGTACCTTATGAGATTGCGGTTGACGTCAAGTTGGACGACGAAGCGGGGGCCGCCGGTCTAGTCTTTCACAGTGACGGCGGCGACAAGCACTACGGGTTTTACCCAAGTGCAGGAAACGTTCGCTTGAGCTGCTTTCGCGGGCCGACTGTTTATAGCTGGCGAGTTTTGAAAGACGTTTCAACGGAACATTACTTGCCAGGGCATTGGAATCGGTTGAAGGTTCGTGTGGAATCCAGTCGGATCCTTTGCTTTGTGAATGGCCATCAAGTGATTGAGTCAGCGGACCATCAGTTCACAGCAGGACGAGTTGGGCTGGCGAAATTCCGTTTGACACAGCCGAGCTTCAAACGATTTTTCTTGGCAAAAGAGGTTCCATCGCCAACGCTCACTGCGTCAGCCAAGGAAAGTCTTGATCTATTGAAAATCCATCATTTGCCCGTTCATCGAATCAATGCCAGACGTTTACGACATCTGGGTGAATCCAGCGAACTGGCTTCGCGAGAACTGCTCCGCCGCGCGGCGGCGGTTGAAGAACAGGCGGCGCAATTACGACGGCTTGCCGATGACGTGGTGCGTGCGCAAACGATCAAGGAATTGGGGTCCGTGATGGCTTCTAGCGAGCCCAATCAGTTGGTTCATGCGAGCATGTTACTGGCCCAAATGGACAACCCAGAAATGGATTTGGCTGTCTATTTCGAAAAGATTGATCAGATGGTTTCTGATATTCGTGCGTCCTTTCCCAAGGATGCAAATGCAGTCCAGAAACGGAACCGGATGCATCGTTATCTGTTCAAAGAAAATGGATTTCATGGAAGCAGATCGGAATACTATCACCCCGCCAACAGTCATTTGCATCGTGTAATCGACGATCGAGAAGGCCTGCCGATCACTTTGTCGATTCTGTACATGGAATTGGGTCGGCGACTTGGACTAAAGTTCGAGGGTGTTGGATTGCCTGGTCACTTTGTTGTGCGACATATTTTTGAGGGCGAGACACAGTTGATTGATGTGTTCGAGCGCGGCAAATTGTTGACACAGCAAGATGCCAATGCGATCGTTGTGTCCAGAACAAGTCGAGATGCTACTGAATTGGATTTTCAAGCCAACTCCAATCGGCAGATTTTGACACGCATGCTGCAGAATCTGGTCGGAGTTGCGGCGAGCCGCGAGGATGGCGAATCGATATTGGGCTACAGCGAGGCTTTGGTGGCTGTCAATCCAACGAGCACGCAGTTCCGAATGATGAGGGCGCAGATGCGAGGAATGACAAGTCGATGGTCTGCCGCAATAGAAGACTTAGACTGGCTGCTGGAGAAAGATCCACCAGACTTAGACCGTGACGTAGCCGAACGAATGCGAGCGGCCTTGGATGAGAAACATCCTTAAAGTCCCCAGGCGGTTTACTTAAGCGAACAACTCATGTGTTCGCAGGTGACCTAGCATTCGATGTCGCGGATCGCTGCGATCATGTCTCGCATTGATTGAAACCGAAACGACGGCGCCTTGTCGATCGCTCGCATAACGACTGCATCGGCGCGTTTTGGGATCCCCAGGTGTGGAGACCGTGTGCTTGGTGAATCGGGTTGCTTGTTTTGAATGTTATCAAACGTCTCGTTGATGTGCGCGCCGCGAAACGGTTCGCTTAGGGCCAGCATTTCATACAAACAAACTCCGACACTGAAGATGTCGGTGCGTTCATCGATTCCACGGTTCCCTTGCACCTGTTCCGGCGACATGTACAGCGGCGTCCCAGGTCGCTGTCCGCCACCAGTCAGTGTCTGTAGCTGGCCGTCCAGTCTGCCACGTTTGCTTTGTTCGATCGCGATATCGCGAAGCGGAATGTTGTCATCGGCGTGCCCCCAAACTTTGGCAACTCCCCAATCCAATAAATACACTTCGCCAAAATTTCCCACCCAAATATTCTCAGGTTTCATGTCACGGTGAATGACGCCTCGAGCGTGTGCATACGCGAGCGCTTGGCACGCATCTGCCAGAATCTCCAATCTTCTAGAAATCGGGTAGGCAGCCAAAGTTGATTCGTCACCCTGAGCAACACGCTTCAAAATCTCGAAGAAATTTTCGCCCGAGATTCGTTTCATTACAAAATAAACCCCTTGTTCCTTGTCGTCACCGATATCGTATACCGGCACAGTGTTGGGGTGTTGTAGTTGCGCAGTCACGCGGGCTTCGCGCAAGAACCTGCGGCGTTCAGATCGATCATGAGTGACTTCGGGCAGCAACGTTTTGACGGCTACCATCCGGCCGGTCACCGTATCCATGCACGAGCGCAAAAGTCCGCTGCCACCGCGTGCCATTTCACGAAACCCGGTGTAGCGTGCAAGCCCCTGGGGAATCTGTTGCGGCAGATCGGAATCGGTACCAGAAAGGATAATGGTCGGTTCAGTTGTCATGCCTCTATCTTAGTGAATTCTGTGGCTAGGGATAATGACATCTGTCCAACGAACCGTCTGGATAAGGGCAAAGCATTGTTTCAAGGTGAGATGCCTGAAGAAATGGGAAACCGACGCGTTAGCGAGGGATTCACGTTGCCCCTCGCTCACGCGTTTTGGCGATGTGCTTTTCTGGTAAACCGAAGCGTGAGTTTTGGAGTTGCACTCTTTGGGTAGGCCGGACCGAGCAAACGCTCCAATTGCCGGAACTTCGGACGCAAGTAGAAACGTTAATAGCGTAATCTCTGCGACACAATGGAGGCGTTTGCGCTGTTCCGGCACGTATCGCGTCCTCGGTCCGGCCTACAACCAAACACCCCGCAAAAGCGCAACTCCAAAAAGCGTTAGCGAGGGACAATCAATCTTGACCCGGTCCCTCGCTCACGCGTCGGGTTACCAAAATGACCTCAGAATCAAAAACTGACTTGCCCGACGGTCTGGATCTGCTGATGCATCCGAAACGAGTTGAATTCGGTACAATCGCAGAACATCTTTTCGATTGAATTTCAGTCGAATTCATTTTTCACTATCTGATTTGTTAGTCATGGCAAAGAAAAAGTCAAAGACACTGAGTTCGGCCTCGAAGGCTTCGACCGCCAAAAAAGTTGCCGACGATCTGGAACGCGTCATCAGCCACTTGGACACGCTGTATGAACGTGGCGAAGACTGTGTGCATCCGGACACTAACATCATTGTTACCGATGGTGAATACGATGGTCTTCGCCGCCAACTGAAAGATCTGCGTCCAAAGTCCAAGGTTTTTAAAACCGCGACAGCATCCAAGTATGCCAGCGATGCGAAAAAGGTCGTTCACGATCCGCCCCTGACATCGATTGAAAAAGCGAGTCACGAAGTTGTTGAAATCCAAGAAACTCAGTTGTTCAAGTGGCTGGATAATGCGACTGACGAGGCGAGCGAAAAAGTACTCAGCGGAAAACAAAAGTCTGTCAAAGGACGCACCTACGAGGATGAACCCGTCACATATCCGGCAGGCTATTTTTATGCAGCTTGGAAATTGGACGGAGTCGCGTTGGCGTTGTACTACGAGAAAGGAAAACTGGTCGCAGCAGGCCTGAGACCTCGCGATGGAATCAACGGCGAAGATGTAACAGAACAAGTCCAGTATGTTGATGGCGTCCCCAGTGAACTGCCTGAAAAAGTTACCTGTTCGATTCGTGGTGAGTTGATTTGTACACTTTCGGATTTTGAGAAAGTCCAAGAAGAGCTTGAGCAAGCCGGTGAAAAACTGCGCGCGAATCCGCGCAATCATGCTGCTGGCGGAATTCGACAATTCAAAAATCCAGAGAAGACGAAACAGATGCGGTTGTCCTTCATTGGGCACGCGATGGAGGGGCTGAAGAAGGCTCCATTCAAGACAGAAATCGAACGAGCTGCCTGGGTCCAAGACACACTTGGCATTCCTTATGTCGAAACCAAACCGTTTGTCTTTGAGGATTTGGCAAAGATGGAAGCCAAGGTGCCGAAGCTGAATTATGAGGTGGATGGCGTGATTGTCGGCGTCAATAACTTGGAAGACCAAGAACAACTTGGGCGCCACGGTGATAAACGCACGGGAAATCCGAAAGGCAAGATCGCTTGGAAATTTCGCGAAGAAGAAGCGACACCGGTGATCAAAGAAATTGAATGGACGACCGGGCGTACTGGCAAGATCGTTGGCGTCGCGATATTCGAGGCAGTGCGTTTGGCGGGTACGAACGTTTCAAGAGCGACGCTTCACAATGCTGGATTCATGTTGCGAAACGAAATTGGAATTGGATCCAAAATCGCCGTTCGCAAAGCGGGCAAGATCATTCCAAAGGTCACCGGTGTGATCAGTGGAAAGAAGAAACCGAAGTTTCCAGAGAACTGCCCGTCATGCGGCGAGCCAGCCGAACTGGTTGAAGGCGGAAGCGCCGAAATGATGGATTTGGTTTGCGATAACGGTGCTTGTTCAGCCCAGAACATTAGTTCGCTTTGTCACTTCTTAGCGACGTTTGGCGTGCTGGGGTTGGGCGAAAGTCGAGTGACTCAGTTGGTCGAGGGTGGACAAGTCGCTACGCCTGCGGATTTCTATCGATTGGATATTGAGAAAGCGATGTCGTGCGGTTTGAGCGAGCGGCAATCGATGCTTGCGGTTGCTTCGGTACAAATGATTTCCGCAGCGGACAAACTTGATAACGAGGAATTGGGGCAAAGGATCGATAATGCTCTGCTGGCGAAAAAGAAGATTCCGCTGTGGCAGCTGTTTGCATCTTTTGGAATTGATTCAGCGGGCAAGTCAGCGGGCAAGGCGTTGGCTGATCACTTTGGTTCGTTTGACAAGATCCGCGAGGCGACGGTCGAAGAGCTGGATGCGGTCGAGGACATCGGTGAAAAGACAGCAGAAGTGATCGTGTCGTACTTGGAAAAACACAAAGACGACATCGACGATTTAATGAATTTCGTCGAGCCAGAATTGCCAAAGACGGGGGCGCTAACCGGCGAGCGATTCTGCTTTAGTGGTGGATTCGACGAGGGGAAACGCTACTGGGAGCAGCAGGTCGAAGACCGAGGCGGCAAATGCACCGGTAGTGTCTCCAAGAAAACGAACTACTTGGTTGCGGGCACGGGTTCTGGATCCAAAAGTGAAAAGGCAGAAAAACTGGGGATCCCAATTCTGTCGATCGACGAATTGAAAGCGTTGCTGTAGAACCAGCCATGAACAGAAAAGAGAGCAACGAAACCCCTCGTCGCGGTTATCGCGCCGCAGCGGATTTTTCGTTTCCGCAAATCCAAATCCACGAACTCTCCAAGCGTCGACCATGAGCAATTCACTCAATTTACTGTTAGTCAGTAGTTCCCGTGTCCATGGGAAAACCTATTTGGAACATTGCCGCTCGGCGATAGTGGACCACTTTACCGGCGCTGAAAACATCGTGTTTGTTCCTTTCGCGCTGCAAGACCACCAGAAATACGAGTCGATCGTCGCACCGGTCTTCGCGGATCTCGGTTTGGCGATTCGCTCGATCCATCACGCTTCGGATCCGGCCAAAGCGATCGTCGAAGCAGATGGGATTTTCATCGGCGGAGGTAATTCGTTTCGGCTTTTGAAAACGCTTTACGACTTGGAATTAGTTCCAGCGATCCAACAAGCGGTGCAGGGCAGAGGGGTTCCCTACATGGGCAGCAGTGCTGGCACCAATATGGCTTGCCCGACGATTCGCACAACCAACGACATGCCAATCGTACAACCGCCGTCGCTAGAGGCATTGGGTTTGATTCCGTTTCAAATCAACCCGCACTACATCGACGCCGACCCCAATTCGACTCACAAAGGTGAAACGCGAGAGCAACGATTGGCCGAATTTCACGAAGAGAATTCGCTGCCGGTGGCGGGACTCCGCGAAGGCAGTTGGCTGAAAGTGACGGGTAGTTCCTGTGAACTAGCTGGCGAAACCGGCATGAAGCTATTCCGGCAAGGGCAAGCCGCCGAAGAGATTCAAGCGGGTGATGTTAGCTACTTGCTGTCTTCGCATGATCAGCTTAAGTGACATTGCTGAATCGATTTCGCGAATCGAAATGCGAATGGGAGTTCAGTGTTAACCAAACTCCCAGTCGCGGTACACGATCATAGAGGAGGCCTGTGCCTCTATGATCTTGCTCGATAAAGCTTTGCTGCAGTCCGTTTGCTTTTACAGACGCAGCTCAGCACCGAATGTTAGCCCATAGAACAGGATGTCGTCATCCACTCGGATTGCGTTTCCAGTGGAAGTTGACAGGACAGATCGAGGTTGGTCGGGAGCCGTTGCAACACCGGTCAAGTACCATAGTTCAGTACCAACTCGTACTGAAAGTGCTTCGCCGACTTGATAGCGGAATCCGGTCCCGATCTCGAACATGCCAGCGATCTCTTCATCATCGTCGTTGTTGGCAAAGACGGCGGCGCCAGCGTTGACGAGTGACACGTCGGCGTCAGCAAAGTTAAGGTAGCCGCCAGCACGTCCTCGGAAATCTGCGTACGCGAATTGGCCAACCGGGTACAACAAATCCAGGCCAATCTGCAAACCGAACAACTGGTTGGTGACGTCACTGTTAAGCTGACCAACACCAGCGGCGGACTGAGAGATGTATGTGAAATCTTCGTCATAGTCGATGTAGCGAGCACCTATGAGAATTTTAGCAACATCCCAACCAACAATTGTCTTGCTGGCTTCGATGCTCCAGAACTCAGAGTCATAGCGTTGGCTCTGAAAGCTGGCGTTGTTGAATGAGCTTAGGTTAGCTGGAGCCAAACTAGCATCAGTGCTGAGAAATGTACCGAGCAGCGAGTTGGGACTATTCACAAGCTGGAAACGATCCCATTCGATTGGTCCAACCCATGTTGCTTCCATTCCATGCACGCAATCAGGCAAGCTACCGATTGTGATTCGAGCGCCGCCCTCGAAATCGGCACTTGGCAAGCCAAAGTTTGGACTCAATGTAAAGTTTGATTCGCCCTCGCGTTCAATCAGTAATCCTTCGGCAATCACATAGTGATATGGGTCGCAGGGAATTCCGCACCCACCGTAGCTGCTGCCAGAAAAACTTCCGTAGCTACCGCTTGAGTGTCCTGATGATGAACCACATTGGCCGCCACACGAACCGCCTGAGCATCCGCTGCAGCTTGCTTGTCGAACAAACGAATTTGGTTGATTGATCAAAGATGGCACCGCATGGCGCACTTGATTTTGAAAAGCCGATCCAATCGGTGCATTCAGGTCGCCCACGGTTTCCACTGCGGATGCTCTGATGACCGGGACCGCCCTGCCATTGTGCCGGATGCTTTGACCAACAGGGCGCGTCATGCGGCTCAGGTTTTGGTCGGACGAAGTTGCCAGATAGTTCAGCAATGCGTCTTGCGCGGTTGCCTCAGCACCCGAAAAACCGATCAGCATCAGCAACGCCACGAAACTGCCCAGCAATAGACGGGGCGTCGGCATTTCGAGATGATAGTTGGTTATTGTGATCTTCATGATCGAACCTCGTTAATCAGGTTGCGAAATCTAGTTTCACGGTCTGATGGTCGAAAGGGTTAAAGTTGGGGAAAGAACCGCCGTGTCTAGCGGATCTTTATCTCGTCGCGAACTGGTACGAGGCAGGTTTTCCGTACCATTCGGACGATCTTTTTTGCAGTGTCTTCATCGTTGCAGTAGCCACCTACGATCAAGTGATCTGGGAGCCGCTTAACTTGGATTCTGGCATTCGGAAACGTATTCCTGATCGAGCGATTCAGAACAGCGACCTTGTTGCCAATGGCACCAACAGACGTTTCAACTGCTTCGTCAACCTGGATATCGAATGCTCGCCGGATCAGACGAGTTCCATTGTTCGGTGCTGCCCAAACGACCAATCGTGTCACGCCGTTGCCCACACCGATCAGTTTCAATTGATTGGGGCCAGAAGCAAATGCTTGGCAGACACCTTGGTCAGCAACACTGACTCTTCGTACTTGTCCACCAAGGGTCAGCGATCGGACCTGGGCCCGAGTCATGCGAAGCTTTGGTGTTGTGACCTTTTTCTGTGCAACGGGTTGATGTTGAGCAACCGGATTCTTGGCCTCGTTTTGGAAAACGGGGGCCGGAATGATGGTAGAAACGGGCGGCGCGACCATGACTGGACTTTTAGCCATCTCCGTACTTTCAACAGACTCCAAGTTCTTGGATCCTCGCTCGATCAAAAGCGGGGGTGCTGCGACAGCAACCGGTGGACGATAACGCTGGCGACTTGAAATCGCAGCATCCTCCATGGACGCTCCTGAAAGTGGCATCGCCTTAGCACCGTTGACACTGTTGAGTGGCAAAGGAAGCCGATTGGATTCGCGTACCGGCGGAATGGACAGCGATTTACCACTGATCGACAGTTCAACTGCAGGTTTGGAATTGCCAGGGTTGAATTCGGGCGCTGGAACAAGCACCACACCGCCGCTTTTGCCGGCTGGCTTGGTCCGTTCAACGTTGGATGTACTTGGCTCTGTCGGATCCTCGTCCGTCAAGGAAAAGAAGATTGGATTCGATTCCACGATAGCCGTTTTGTTATCACGAGCGTCAGAAGCTGGCTTGACGCTAGAATCAACGATTGTGATTCCCAAAGGAGCTTGCTGTTGCGAAACTGGAGTCGCAACCGTCTCTTGCGCGGAACTCGAATCAATCTGAACGAGTGGAATCATTGCAGGCACATCTTGTGTCGCTGTTGGAGCGACGGGCAGCATGGCTTGCGGCTCGTTGTGCGTTTGCACTGGAACGGGATGTGCGACCGCTGGCGGAATTTCAGCCAAAGGTGCTGCTGCTGTTGGCGCCGTCATTTTTACTGGCGTCGATGGTACCGCTAACGCTGGACTGGTCGGCGGGACCGGAAACATTGGCGCCCGTTCTAGCTGTGTTTCTTCCGCTGGTGCAGAAGCCGGCATCGGCGGTACAGGCAGACTGATGACGGGAGCGTGCGGAACCTTCATGACGGGAGCTGGGGCTGTCACGTTTGCAGCAGCGTCATCCAACAATCGATCCATCGGTTCATTGGCTCCGACATCGATCACGTCTACTTCGTTGTACTCAGGCATCCCGATCAACGGGTTGGCCTGGACACGCCCCTTTGGCTTTTCGATCTCGATCTTGGGACCTAGTCTAGCAGGGCCGCTACCGATCGGATTCAGGTCGATCACCTTTCCAATCGGTTTTAGTTTGACGATCGATGTTGCCTTGCCGTCTTGGTTCGAGGCAAGCTTGATATCCGGATTCGTAGTATCGGGAGCCGATTTTACGAACGGATTATTTTTAATTGGCTGCGTTTGGGCAGGCACCATCGGATTCAACCGAATGGATGACTTCTTCTCCTCTTCAGCCAATGCAGGCGTTGAGGCAAGAATAACGCTAAGCAACGCTGTTCGGCGGAATGCCTTCAAGCGTTGTTTGCCGTGTACGACTCTATTTCTGGGTACTCGCATGCCGCGTCCTTGCGTCCGAAGCGATAGGGACGATGCGCCCCCCTCGGCACACCGAAGACATCCCGTGCATGCGCACTGAATGTCAGATGCTCTAGGTATCGGATGACTATTGCTCCGACATTAACGATTCTGTCGGTTCGCACGCGTGTAGTGATGTTGCGAATTAATCCGTTCGTGACTGTTGCTGCCCGGCGAAGCACGTTTCAGCCTGCAAATTCGCTGCGTTGGCGACGCACTTCGTACGCTAGCAAAGCAGCCGAAACCGAGATATTCAAACTGTCGGCTTGTCCAAACATTGGGATCTGTACCGCTGCAACGGGATCCCCACCGGGCAGTTCCAGCCAGCGGTTTTCAAGTCCATTGGCTTCATTGCCCAAGACAACTGCAATCGATCCCAGCAAATCCGTTTGCCAAAATGATGACGACGATTCCACTCGAGCGGCTACCGGGCGAATATTGTTTCGCGATAAAAATGATGCGCATTCGTTCAATTCGCAGCTGGCTGCAGCGACCGAAAAGACGGTTCCAAGACTACTACGGATAACATTTGGGTTGAAGAGATCTGTCCTTCCATCACAAACAACAATCGCGTCCACCCCGACCGCATCCGCACAACGAAAAACGGCCCCCAAGTTTCCTGGTTTTTCGATTTGATCCAGAACCAATAGGAATGGGTTCTCCGAAAGCTTTAGCGCATCAAGATGCCAATCGGGCTGGATGAATTCGGCAACGACACCCCGGTGTGATTCGCCGTAGCCAATCTTTTGCATTACCGGTTCGCTTACAGGACGCAATACGCCCTGTTGGCGAGCCTGGTCCATTACCGCCGCGATGTCTTCAGCGTCGGTTGTGGATTCCGCCGTCGTATACACCCCTGAAAGTTCCAGCCCCGCATGAATCGCTTTGAAAGTTTCACGCCAGCCGTCGACGATCAAGTGGCCCGATTTTCGCCGAAATCGATTGTCTCGCATTTTCACCAAACGCTTTACCGTCGGATTAGAGAGACTGGCGATGATCGGATTTTCGGATGGCGACATGCGAAAGAGTAGTACCTTGTGCGAATGCGAAGTGGCAACGGTAGCGATTGGTTTATGTGGTCTGCCGAAAGTCTTATGGGCTTGTTTTACTGAGCCGACGGCGCTAGCCGCGGGCCTTGTGGTGATAACGCAACCCCTTGAGGCCCGTGGCTAGCCCCAGCGGCTCACAAAAACATTCCAACAAGCCGTTGACAACGTCTGCTACGGCCTTTCAATGATGCTAAATTTAGCTACGCCGCTCATTATTGCTATGGCCCAAATTAAATCTTGGATGCAAACTGTAGCGAGAAGTTATATCGCTTGTAATCATCAACATCACAGGTTTGAAAATGTCGTCCACTGCCAGCCAATTAGATCAACTGAAGTCTTTCACGAAAGTCGTGGCCGACACCGGTGACTTTCAATCGATGAAGGAATACGCGCCTCAGGATGCGACCACCAATCCATCCTTGATCTTGAAGGCAGCACAGCAAGCAGATTATCGCAGCCTTGTCGATCAAGCGATTCAGGAAAATGGATCTAGCGGCGACTTGGACAAGATCATCGATCGCTTGCTGGTCTTATTCGGGCTCGAAATCTTGAAGATCGTTCCTGGGCGAGTCAGCACAGAGACGGATGCCCGATTGTCCTTTGATACCGACGGCACAATCGCGAAGGCGCGGACACTGATCTCATTGTACGAAGCCGAAGGAATTGGTCGCGAACGGGTACTGATCAAAATTGCTTCGACCTGGGAAGGCATTCAAGCTGCCAAGACGCTGGAGCAAGAAGGCATCCACTGCAATCTGACACTCATGTTTTGTCTGGAGCAAGCGATTGCTTGTGCAGAATCGGGCGTCACGCTCATTTCGCCGTTCGTCGGTCGAATTTACGATTGGTACAAGAATTCGACGGGCAAAGAGTATTCAGGGATCGACGATCCTGGCGTTCAATCAGTACACCGAATCTACGAGTACTACAAAAAGTTTGGTCATTCAACGGAAGTGATGGGGGCAAGCTTCCGGAACATTGGCCAGATCCAAAGTCTAGCGGGTTGCGACCTACTGACGATCAGTCCAGATCTCTTGGAGCAACTGCAAAACAACCATGAACCACTAAAACAAGTGCTTTGTGAAAAAGAGGCAGCCAACTCGAGTGTGGAAAAGATTCCCTTGGACGAAAAGAGTTTCCGGTACAGAATGAACGACGACGCGATGGCAACGGAAAAGACAGCCGAAGGAATACGTAAGTTCTCGGCGGATATCGTGACGCTGGAAGAATTGATCCGCAAGTCACTGTCGTGATCCCGCAGGCCAAACAAAGTACGTTGGGCATTCCTGACGCACCCGACAAAAGTCGCGAACGGCAAGATTCGTTTTTAGCGTCGCGATACAGCATGACGCAAGGTATGATTTGAACCTGTCCCGTTCTCTTCGAGTGTAAAAATGATGCCCAACAACGAAACGCCTGAATCCAACAACGCCTTGAATCCGTCTTCTAAGAAGCTCGATCGGCGTGAGGTTTTTTGCGGAACGATCGCTGCAATCTCAGCAGCAACGATTGCGAGTTCTTCATCGCCTGCTTTTAGCGCTGACAATGAATCGTCTGGCAAAAAACTAGAAAAGGGCAGCGTCATACTGTTCCAAGGCGATTCGATCACCGACGCTGGCAGAGAACGTAAAAACAAACAAGCCAACCAGGCACGCGCATTTGGCCGCGGTTATCCAATGACGATCGGTGGCGGACTGCTCAGCGATCATCCGTCTTTGGATTTAAAGATCTACAATCGTGGTATCAGCGGCAATAAAGTTCCTGATCTGGACAAACGCTGGCAAGCTGACTGTATCGACTTGAAACCAAACTTGCTGAGCATTCTGATTGGCGTCAACGATATTTGGCACATGCTAACTGGGAACTACAAGGGAACTGTGAAAACCTACGAAAGCGGATTAAAAGCGTTGTTGGAGCGAACGAAGGCTGCTTTGCCTGAAATCCGAATCGTGATTTGCGAGCCATTTGTTTTGAAGTGTGGTGCGGTGAACGACAAATGGTTCCCAGAGTTCGACCAGCGACGCGAGGCGTGTCTGGCAGTTGCAAAATCGATGTCTTTGGAGGTCGTTCCATTCCAAAACATGTTCAACCTCGCGACCGAACATGCACCGCCCAAGTACTGGGCCGCCGATGGAGTTCATCCTTCCATGGCTGGGCATGCATTGATGGCGAAAACATGGCGCGAAGTCGTTGGGGTCTGATTCCCAATTGCGATCAATCGCTTGAAAGCGCCTGGCACATTGCTTCCAGGTGCGACGAGATCTGGTCCCATGGATTTGGATGAGCAGGATCATTGGGTTGATACGTGTCGTCGGTAACAAAAACCCAACGCGCGTATTTGGCTGTTGTGCGCAGCGCGGCGACATTTAACTTGGGTTGCGAATGCACCATGACCGCCCGCGTGAACGCGGGGTAATCGGCGTGCCCGCCAAAGTAATCGCCATGCAACTTTGCCTTTGTTGGCCAATCATTTGATTCGTGAATCACAATCACATCAGCACATTTCGCTTCGAAGTAGCGGCCCGGCGTGTCCGCGCCAGGGTTGCCAACGGTTGGCCAGTATCCCATGCCGCGCGCGATCGAATTCAGTTTTTTCTGATGCTTGACCCCAGCAAGCGTGTCTTCGTAAATCATTTCGTCAAAAAACACCCCGTGGACGCGCGGGTACAGTTTTCGCCATGTCTGTAGCTGATCGGTGACTGCCTGCACCGACGTCTTGCCGTATCCGGTCGGTATGTAACCAAGCACTTGGCATCCAGCGCCTGTCAGTCGGTCGATCGCTTTGGTGTAATTTGAATTCACTTCCGATCCCGGTCCGCTGGCGGGATTCAAGATGACCCAAAATGGGACCTTGCTGTACTTGCGGCGCAAATCCATGACATGGTTGTAGACCGCGTTCGTGTGAATATCGCTCGGGTAAATGTACAACGGAATCAAAAGCCCTGGGTTCTGAACGGCTTCGTAGTGAAAACGTTGACTGTCCAGTAAACGCTGGCTTGGGCGATCAGCATCGGCAGGCTCCTGTGCAGGTGTTGGCATCGACATGGCGCAAAGCAATTCGGCAGCAGCAAGCAACAAAACGAAGGATCTTTTCCGCATCTCAGGAGTTACATCCACTTTCAGGGCAGGTCAAATTTTCACGAACGCGCGGCGGCGATACAGCCAAAGCAATACGTAGTACATGATGACCAGTGTCATCCCACCGGTCAGTAACTTGGCGATCTTCTCATCGGCAACCGCCAGCAGCACTGGCCCAAAGTGGCGGAGCAGCATTTCGCGAATCGGTTCCGTAACGGTCCAACTCATGACGTAGATCAAAATCGAGTTTGCTCCGATCACCATGAATGGGAATGACCAGCGTGTCCATTTTTTTACGTCGCAAATCAAATGCAAACCCAGTAGCCAGAGCATGCAGCAACCGCCGCTGTACAAGGTCCATGTCGGTGTCCAAATTCGTTTGACCAAGGGACATAGCCCCAGCGCCGCGATTCCCCATCCAGTCAAAATCCCCAATGCGCCCGCCACGGCCAAATTGCGGATCAAATGTGGTTTCAAGTCTGGGTCGCGCAGCCAGACGCCGGCAATAAGTCCAAACAACATGGTCACTGCAGTTGGTACGAACGAAAGTGTGCAATACCCACCGGAACTGAATTCGAATCGCTGTTCGCGTGGGAACAAATTCATGAACCACACATCAGATCGCCAGGAAAGGTTGCTGTTTTTGTTCCAGTGCGATGCCAACCCTTCGCTATGGTGCGGCCAGTCTTCGGGGACACCGACTGCGGGGTAGTCAAAGTCCGCCGGGGGCGGCGATGTGAATGCAAACGCGGCCCAGAACAGTAACAGGATTCCAAACGCCGATGCATAGTGCGTCCATTTTGGCAACAGCGCAATCAGGAACACAAAGAAATAGCCCAGGCCGATCTGCGTTAACGTATCGTCAAACCGAAAGTTCGTTTGTTCGGAATCAAGCGATCGTAAGATGATTCCCAGCGAGATCAGTGCGAAGGCGCGCCAAGCAGCATGCGCGATCATCCAAAATTTTGACTGCTCTCGTTTCAGTCGACTGGCAATCGAAAAGGGCATCGCCACGCCGACCAAAAAAGTGAAGCTTGGCTGAATCAAATCATGCAGCGAACAGCCTTCCCACTGCACATGAGTGGTGTGAAATCGCAGCCACTCCAGAATTCGGTAGCCGGGAAAATAAACGGCCAAATCAAAGAAATGCATGATTTCGGCCAGCATCAAAAACATGACCATGCCGCGATAGACATCGATACTGGCCAGTCGCGCTGGCTTATTCGACGACACTGGCGCTGCCGTTGATTCTGTCATTGTTTACTTGAGATCCGCAATGAATTGGATTGTCTGTGTCGGCAAGATCGCGTCGCTTTGGATCGTTATTTTCTGCAGATCACGTTGATCGACACCGCTGATTTCACAATCCATCGTCTCGTTGGGCAGCAAACCCTTTAGCGATTGTTTCGAGCGCGAATCGCCAGCAGCAAAGAACGCGTCGCGATAAATCGGAGCAACGCCTTCGTTGGTGACCTTCAGACGCAGCCGGGTGCCTTTCAGCGCAGCTGCGGTTACACGGAACCGGTATCCAGTTGCCATCCCTGCGGCTTTGATTCGCTCAAACGACTGATACCTTGGCTGATCGTTTCCAATCATGTACGTGATATGAAACTGCTTGGCCGCTTGCTCGAACGACACTCCATTAGGACCAGATGTGGCCAAGGCATTCTTTTGATCCTTCTTGTTGTAATAGCTGAACTCGCCACCGCCTGGTTGTCGTTTCCAGCGATTTAGATCCAGGATTTTCCAGTTGACGGCATTCTCTTTCGGATGCTGCTTGCACAAGAAAGAATCGTCGAAAACTCCGAAGTCCAGCGCCAGCAGCTGCGTATTATCTTCGAGAGGCGTGTAGTCGTAGTCAGCCGAGTCGACGCTGATCGACCAAGGAAGGTGTTTGAAGTTTGTGTCCAGGTGTTTTAAGAACTTTGTTTGATATTGCTTGCTGGGAAACGTCTTGCCCATCTTGTTCGGGCCGCTGTAGATATGAAACTCCGCCCACAATCCGAACCCAGTTTGCAAGAACGCGATGCGTGGATCCTGATCGTACCGCTTGGCAATCTTGCTGTAGAAATCCAACGTGAAATCTTGCAGAGCCTTGTTGCTCCAGTCACAAAAGTGGGTTTTCTCGCCCTCGCTTTTACCGACAGTCTCTTTGTAGTCCGGGCGATTAAGGATGTTTGCCGGGACCGTCGTTTTCTTGCCAACGTAAACAAAGTAGAACCGCAAAACCGCTTGATGACCTCGGCCAGCGGTTTCGTCCAGGATCTTGTCCAGCTTTTTGTAGTCATAAGTTCCGTCGGGCTGCACGACTTCGTTGTACCCGCAATACCGATACTCCAGCGCAACCGCGTCAGTGTCGACTTTCTCGTGATCGGACCAAAGCACGATTCCTGTCATCGGCTGGACGCGATCGATCGATGATACAAGCTTGATCGACTTGGCTTGCTGTGCAAACGCAGAAGTGGTTGCCAGTACGGTTAACAGCACAAGCGACAGCGGCAGATTGAATCGATGCATTTTGAGTACTTCTCGTGTCCACTATGTTTTCACGGGTTTGTCCAAAGATCAGTGCTTCATCAACACTAAAATTGAGAGTAGCTGGATTCGCCAGAATTCAGGCCGCAAGGCCCGCGGCTAGCGCCGTCGGCTCAGTCAATCATCAAAGCTTTCGGCGAT
>CAYNNP010000040.1:0-21440 GCA_964398215.1 uncultured Pirellulaceae bacterium
CCCAGCTTCTCTGCGCAAGCCATCTTCTGCCCCGTTTTGCTCGGTTGCCGCGCGTCGCAGCGCAGTTACCGTGGCGATACAGCGTGTGAATAAATCACTCTCCCGCTGCGCAGGAGGGTAAACAAAACATCGCAATATCAAAACCTAACACGTCGGACTATTTTTGTCGGACGGACAGGAATGTCCATCATACGAAGGAATGTGTGGATGATCATTTCAACTTGATGATTTTGACATCGTCGAACCAGATGGTGTCCTTCTCGTTAACTTGATTTTGTACGGCCAGTCCCACTACCATCCTGCCTGCCCCAGGCGGAGTTGAAATCGTTATTTCCAAAGACTCCCACTGTTGATCATCGATCGCTTCGGGGGTTCGATTGGCCAAGGCAACTTTCCCCACATAGGGTGTTCGCTGCTTCCAGTGCATCCACTTTCCTTCTGCCGTTTTCCAGCCAACGGTTAGCGAAGGTTCACCGTTTCCCTTTCGCCGCCCTTGAGTTGAAATTGCGTACCTGGCGTCTGGCGAAACGGCGACTTCCTGCGATACAACCCCTTCAAGTACCTGACTCAACTTCAAAGAACGGGATCGCGCGTTGCCCAATTGAGCGTCCCATTGGACCACGCCATTCACAGGAGCCAGTTGGAACTTTTGAATGATCTCAGGCTGCCAATAACTCCAGCTTGATATCGATTCTTTGTTTGAAAAGTCACCAGCAACGGCAAGGTTTGGTTTGTTTCGACTTTGGGCCAGCAGGGCTTCGTCTTGAAGTTTTGGTGGACGATCAAAATGGACACCTGCTTTTCCTGAAGCAATTGCATTCGTGATTCCGGGCAGCCCTTGTTCCCAACGAGGCTGAACTGGCTTGCTCGGCCACGCTTTGAATTCACCTGGATCCGGCCACCAACTTCCCTATTCACCATACACCCAAACGTACTCGTCGGTATTTCGCAGTGCCCAGCGGACATTGTTTTGCAGCTGTTGCAACGCCTTTTGAGGCGGTAGCTGGAGACTGAAGCGATCCCCCTCGTCGCCGATATAGACGTTGGTATAGGTCGCAAACCCGGCTTGCACCTGTGCTCTGTACTTTTGTCGATTCTCGGGAGCCACGACATCCAGCGCTGCGCGTTTCATGGCGACGTAGGCAGCGTGAAATTCCGCCTCGGTACGGATTCGGGGTCACTGGCAACGTCAATGGCTGTCCGCTTCGGGAGGCATCTCGCTGGTACTGACCTGTGGTTGGCGAATCAGTGCCAGCCAGAATCAGCCGCTTTGGCATCGGTGTCTGCGCCAACACGGGGACTGAAACCAGAGAACAGTAATCGCACTGAGGAGCCCAAAAAAAGAATTCTGCATAATGATGTTCGGTTGAATGACGCGCTGCGAGGCCAAGGAATCACCGGAATTCAGCCCATACCTGATCGTACCAAGCGAGATTTGAGGTCAAACAAGCGGATTTGAATTAGTCAGGATTTTCTAGGAATTCCGCGAAGCTATTCCTGCGAATGGGCTCTTCTGTCTCGTCGTAATCCAGACGGAAATCCGCGAAAACAAGAAGGTAGTCCCTATGAATGCAAGTGCGAGTTTGATTTCAACCGCAGCGATTTGGTTATGTGCTGCCGCAGTGGTCAACGCCGACGAACTGCCTTTCCAGCACAAAGTCGAAGTGTACCGTGGAGCCGACGGGGACACGATGGCGTTCACTGTGCGTCTGGAACAACCGTTCTTGGCAGAAGAGTTTGAGCAGAGTAGTTACCTGCGACTGCGCGGCACCTCCGACAACGCGTACTTGATCTACCCGCAAGAAACCATGTTTCGTCAAAAGCATGCAGAGTTCTACGGGCGACTAAAAGCAGGCGAAGCGGAAGTTAGCTTGACGCTGTCTTACGAAACGGTTTCAGAGAATCTTGATGGATCGCGACGCGTCGATACTCGGACGGGAACCATCAAAGTCCCCGTTCCTGCCAAGGAAACCGGACCAAAAAGCATCTTTCTCCAGTGGGCCAAACAACAGAATCAACATTTCGCGGAGCTGTTGAAGTATTACCCTGACGAAAGTTTCTATCACTACGTCTTGCTGCAATCTGCAAAACGCTACGGAATTGATCGACCACGATCTTTGCCGACTCAAGACATCTCTCAACTGGACGTTGATCTCTTTCGCAGCTTTTCGGGCTCGCAAGCGATTCAAACGTCGCTGCAGTTCCGCACACTTAGCGGCGGCGGTTCGGTGAACGACCTGAATCAACATATCAGTTCTATCTCACCGCCAAGCATCCGGCATCATGATTACGAAGCCTTGCTGAAACAAAGCGCCGAAGCCGGCGCCAAGCCAACGCCGCATGCTATCGCCAAATTGATCCCGGACGATCAGTACATGATCGTATTCAATTCTGTTAGCGCTCTGGCCGACGCACTGGACCTGTCGTTTCTGTGGGGCGAGGGAGTCGCAAGGCTATTTTCAATCCGCGCCCAGGACCATCAACTGCGTGACAAATTACAAGAACAGTTGATCTTGCAGCGAAAGGACATCGAAACGATGGAATCCGAGGACGCTGTGGGAGCTTTTGCGATCACCGGTGGTGACCTTTTCATGCTGGAAGGAACCGACGTCAGCCTCGTGATTGAATTGAAAAAACCTGCCGCGTATGACAAATATTTCGCTAGCTGGCTGGCCGACGCCAAGAAGAAGTACCCTGAACTAGCAACCAGGTCGTTCAATTATCGCGGGCACAAAATCGTCGCGCATTATACGGCCAATCGGATCATCAGCTCTTTTTCGGTTCGTCATCAGAAGCATCAGATTGTTTCCAATTCACATCGTGCAATCCGGCGGATTCTGGACGCTGCCCTGGGTGAAGCGGAGAATCTAGATGCGCAACTGGATTATCAATACTTAACGACTTTGTTACCACCCAGCGATGATGCCAAGGATGGATACTTTTTCGCATCCAAGAATTTTTTGTTGCGGCAAGTAGCACCAGCAGAAAAAATCTCCGAGAAGCGGCGTCTGCAATGCTTTAACAATTTGGTGATGCTGAACAATGCGTCGCTGTTTTACCGCTTGGAATATGGCCGTTCACCAAAGAACCTCAGTGACTTGATCGATGGAAGATTCATCGACATGACAAATACGGTGTGCCCACACGGCGGAGCCTACGCATTTGACTCGGATCATGATTCATGCACGTGCTCGATGCACAACCGTCTTCGGTATCTGACACCGAATCAAGAACTGAATGTACTGAAGGTATCGCGGCAAGAAAAACAGCAGTACGCGCAGTACAAAACAAGATACAACGCTTCTTGGCAGCAGGTGTTCAACCCGATTGCCGTGCGGATAAGTACTTCGCCGCGCGTCAAGATCGAGACATGTGTGCTACCGCAGCTAAATGGTAGCGGTGTTAGTGGATTCAAATCGATGTTCCAGCAGCAATCCCGGCCGATCAATGTCGCCAAGATCGCTCCTTCGGCCGTAGCGTCAAGCATCATGACGGTAGGAAAGGAACGTGCCGCCGATTTCTTGCAATTGATTCCAGGTGTGGATGCGGCGCTGCAAACCGATCCGACATTAACAGACCTTGAATGGCTGGGAGAACAGGTGGGATTCCATTTTTGTGATGGCGAAACCGCTTTGCAAATCGACCCTGCGTTTCTTGGTGCACAAGTTCCAGTGCTGGGGCAAATGACTACTTCTCAGCAGTTGCTTGCCAGTGGACTGGTGATGGCGACGGGCATGCCCGTGTACGCAACGATCGATGTCGATAATCCAGAGAAAGCGAAGCGATTGCTTGAATTGTTATCAAAAGAAATCTTCCTCCAGGGTGGCTCAGCGGGCATGGTACCGACTCAGCTTGATGGCTACCGACTGCCTGACTACAAAGGCCAGGCGATCTACGTTTTCAGTATCCAATTGCATGCTGCAAAAATCCGTTTGCATGTTTCGTTGGTCGACGGGCAATTGGTTGCTGCCACCAAACCCAATACGCTGCACGAAGTGATCGACGCGAGCAAGAAGGATGCGCCAGACGCGTCAGTACCAGGCCACATGATGGTCCGATTCAACCGCCGTGCTTTGGACGCAATGTATGACGAAGTCCAGATGTATTGGGCAGAGAAGTCACGGCTTGCCTGTCATCGCAATACGATCCTGATTTACAACTTGCACAAGCTGTATGGAATCGCTCCGAAGGAAGTTCCAGATTTGGCGAAAGTCAAGTATGGCATTCGTCCGTATTGCCCAGACCACGGCATGTACTCGATGGACAAGAACTCGGATCGCTGTACTTGCAGCGTCCATGGAAACCGAGAGTTTTCACGTCAAAAGCCAAGGATTGATCGCAAGTCATCGTTTTCGCAGTTCATCGAAAACTTGGACGAAGTCAAAGTCGTGATGCAATTCAACAAATCAGCGATGTTCGTGACTGCAGAAGTCGTCAGATCGAACGAAGACTAGCGTGTCCCCAAGTTGTTTGGGGTAAAACTGTTCGGCCCGGCATTTGTCGAGCCACGCGGTCAATCGAGTTATTCGCATAGCGATTTGTTTCGCGTTGTGGGGTGCTTCACGCCGAAGGCGTTTGACAACAAATCCCGGGGTCGCGCAGCGCACCCAACGGGGTCGAACAGGCTGCTTTGTTGAACCGCGTTGCGGTTCTCGTGTGGTCGGTATCGCTATCCCCGGGGTGCGCTGCGCGACCCCGCGCTATGTTGTTGAACAGCTTCGCTGTTTCGTGGTTGGAGACCACGTCGCGGACACGGTGGATAAATATATGAGAAATCGCGCGCCCTGATTGATTGCGAATCCTGCCAGTAGTTATACCTCGCAGGATTCCCACCTACAAAACCAGCCAGCACATGCTTTTTCCGTACGGGACAGACGCACCGCTCTATCATTACCCAATCGCCACCGTCTCTAGCATTGTCCTCAACGTGGCCTTATTCATTGTGACGGGAATGGGTGCTTACGAACCAACTTACAGTTGGTTGATTCTAGACTTTGAAATCATCAACCCTGTCCAGTGGATCACCGCGGCATTCATGCACGCGTCCTGGGTGCACTTGGTTGGCAACATGATTTTCCTATGGTGCTTCGGCTTGGTTACCGAAGGGAAACTCGGAACACCAAAGTTCATCGCGTTGTATTTGGGCATGGCACTCTTTAGCAACGCGCTCGTTCAAGTTCCATTGTTCCTGATGGGTCACCCAGGTGGCGCGCTGGGAGCGTCCGGTGTCATTTCCGCATTGATGGTTGTCGCGTTTTTCTGGGCTCCTGACAACGAGATGAACTGCATTTTCGCATGGTCGTTTTGGTACATCAAACCGGTCGACATTCCGATCATTGGTTTCGTCGGTTTCTATTTTGCATTGCAAGTCCTGCCGCTAGTGTTCACTGGAATTGTTGTTTCGACGCCGCTATTGCACTTGATCGGAATGGCAGCAGGAATTCCATTCGCGTACATCATGTTGAAACGCAACTGGGTTGACTGTGAGGGCTGGGATCTGTTCTCCCGCTACGGCAAAGGGAAAAAGGGCTTCAATCTTTGGGATATTTTCAGCCAGCGACGTAATGAGCTTCGGCAAGAGGCCAGCATTCTGCGAGAAGCACGTGGCGGCAGTGGACGCGAGGCATTGGAGCAGATCATGCAAAACCCCAACGCTTTCAACGCAAACGTATCGGCACCGCCAACGGCGACAGCAGCAGCTCCTCGGGCAGTTCCAACTCCACTCCCGCCCGCCGAAATCGATTTTCGCTTTGAAGACGAGTTTGATCAATTCGAGATGGACGAAGTCACGTTCAGCCAGTCTTTCTGTACAGCGGTCGACGTTGGCAACACGCAAACAGCAAGTGCCATGTTTGATCAAATTAGCCAACCCGATGCCCAGCAACTTCCCCATGACGTCCTGGTCAAATACATCACGCTTTTGAATGACGAAAAGAAGTTCACTAAGTGCCTGGGACCACTTGCCGTGCTCGCTTCGCGCGGCGGCACGGCTGGACAAATGGCCCGGTTGCGAATCGCAAAGATCCAGTTTCTGGTACAAAACCAACCTGCCGCCGCAATACGAACGCTGGAACTTCTGCCTCCCAACTGCTCGCCGAAAGTCGCCACCAAAAAGCAACAGCTTTTAAATGCAATCCAAGACGCCAACGGATAGTCTTGCGGCGACACTCTGCATCGCAGGTCGATCCGAGACTCAAGACTTCAAATCATCCTTGATAAACTTCACCGTGAATGTTGGTGAGCCTGTGTTCCAGAGCGTTGATAAAACAGGGAAAACATCGCTTACATGGCGTTCGTTCGGTTATGGCCCTGGTCGTTTTATGAGGAATCGTAGGGTTTTGCGGGTTCCTGATCGTCCAAGTCCTATCAAAAGTGACTCGAGATCGGGTCCAGCCTGCTATCTAGTTGCGTTCGATTCTGCCTTGTGCAGCCCACAATTTCGCCGAGTTGCCCATTGTGAATCCGCAACACGGATTAGAATACCGAATTCAAACACATATTCGGGATTAGCTAGTGCGTCTTGCCACCAACGATTGTTCGCCAGCCATGGACGCCAGATTCTGGGCCAGTGGTTGGAGACTTCTGACTTTTCTGTTGTGTTCACTTGGGTTTGCTGCACTCGCCGGTGCACAAGATTCCAAAACGATGGATCGCCCTCCCGTGATCAGCGAAGACGGTGGGGCGATCCCGGTTCGGGTCATCGATGGCCGATTGGTTGCGTCGTGTGACATTTCCGGACCAGCCCTACGTGTACCCGTGAACTTGTGGTTGGATTTTGACGGTGCGTACGGTTTGCAGCTTCACAACCGGGCGGCGGCTCCTCTGCCAGCGGAATCAAGATCTGGAAAACCAATTCCTTTGACCCTCCACTTTCCGGACTTCAACATGGAAGTCGCCCGCCGTGAGTTGGGTCCCGAAGAAGCGTTTGAGGAATTCACAAAATACCATTCCAAAGAGATTGGTGAAAACGCGTTGACCGGAGCGATTGGCTCTCACATTCTAAAACACTTTGACGTCGTTTTTGATTTGCCGCGCGGACAAGTCAACCTTGCTCCAGCTGGCCAGTTGGCGAGTCACGAGCCTGACCCAGGTGAAACACTTGTTCCCCTGACGCTGCAGAATGATCTCGTTTGGTTGCCGGTTGAACTGCAAGGCCCAAAGGAACCAATGCAGCGTTCGCTTGCGATTGGATCATCACGTTACGACACGGTGCTCGATCGTCGACTTTGCAATTCGCTGCAACGTCCCGCTGGAAACGTTGGCCCCCTGCGATGTTCGGAAATTGATTTTTCCAAGTACGTTGCTTTTCGACCCGAGGCTGTTGTTCAAGTTCACTCGGGCGGCGTCGCTGGCGTGATGGGCATCAATCTGTTGGAAAAATTCCGCATTCATATCGATCGTCAATCCTTGGTCGCGACCGTTCGCAGCGCTGGTTCGCCACAGTTTCCTCAGCAGGATCTGGAGTGGTTCCAGGCGATGGTTGCCGAGGACCGTGATTTGGTGTTGAACTGGTTGGGTTCGTATTCAGAAACAAGACTCGGACGGGAAGCTGCCGAATTCTTGCTGAGTTTGATGTTGGACGAGGGAGCGGAAGAGTCGGAGATTGGTACAGCGATTCGCTGGGTCAATGATACGATGCCAGCGGATTTGCGTGCGACTCGAATGTACGACTTGATGGAAGAATTGGTCAACGAAGGCGAAACGAATTTGGGAGTGGTTGCCGGTGAATTGGGCGTGGAGAGCGCACGAAAAGACCGCTATCCCAAAGCTGCCTATCAGTTACACGGTCGGCTGGGCGAATTGTTGTTGCCCAGTGACAAACGAGAGGCTTGGAGACATCTGCTGTCGGCTGCGTTTGGACTACCCGATGACGGCATGATCAACTTGAACCTCGCACGTGTCTACGAAGCGAACGGTAAAAAACAACGAGCGTTCAGCCGCTATATCCAGGCTTTGGTCAAGGAAGAAAGTAGCGAACTGGCCATGGAAGCTTTGATGCGAATGGACGGTGAATTGCCTGCGGAAGACCGTATGACGATCGAGATGATTGACCGCATGATCAGCGGTCGCGTGCGAAACTACTCGGCTCCGAAGCAATTCGAGTTTGATCCCGATCAGAGGACCAACCGGACGGCTTTGGTGGAGTTCTTTACCAATGCATACGTTGGCAATGAACAACGCGGTGGCGCGATTGGCGGCGCGATGGGAAACCAAGGCGTTATCAGCCACTTTAAAAATACCGAGTGCATTTCGCTGTCGTACCACGTTGGGGCTCCGCGATCCGAACCTTTGGTGACGCCGCTTGCGCATTTCATGGCGACTTGGCTGGGAGTCACCAGCCCTGCTGTTCAAGTGGTTGATGGTGTCACAAATGCTCCGGGAGCCGGGAAGCATCGCGAGGCAGAAAAGATTTATCAATTAACGCGCGACGCGGTCGTAGCACGTCTCAAGAAAACGACTCCGATCACGATTTCCGGCCAAGCGAAATTGACTGGAAAATCTTTGCAGGGAAGTATATCCATTCAAGGCCCGAGTCTTGATTCGGCTGAGGATAGAGACCTTCCGCCGTTGACGGTACAAACGGTCGTCGCCGAACGTGGTGTTGTTTTTCACGGCTCCAGTGGTGTCGTGATTCACCGAATGCTTGCCCGCGGTCTGGCCACCGATGGATCGATGAGCGGCGTTGCATTCTTGCCCGACGATGATGGCAAAATGGAATTCGAATTCCAACGCGACTTGCTGGATTTGGAGTCAGAGAATGCAACTTTCATTGATCGGCTGGAGGCTGGGCAAACCAAGGGCGGCTCCCGAATGGGATTGAGAATCGAACCGACGAGTGTGGAAGTGATCGTGCTTGTTCGAAATGCCGTGTCGGGCGAAGTGTATCAAGCTTATCAATGCGAGATCGACAGGGAGGCTGTCCAGTGAGCGAACCGACCAATGGTATGGACAAGGACATTGAAAAGGTTGTTTGGAACGCGACGAATCAACTGAACGTGTCCCATCAATCGACTTACGTCAGACGACTTTTGCCAACGGCACTCAAGCTGGTATTGGTAGTTCCTGTTTTGGTTTTGCTGATCCAAGTCTTGCGATGGTGGTCGGGTGAATCGACCAATCCATTGTTTTCGGTTTGGACCTGGGGAATTGTTGGTTGCATTTTGCCAGCAGCATGGGCTTTCTATCGACTCGCGACTTGGAAATCACCAGTCCAGCGGCAGCAGGCGATTCGGGCAATCGATTATTCGCTAGGTTCCAGCGAGAGAATTGCGACAGCTGATGATTTCTTGCAGCATGAACAACGCGATGGTTTCATGCAGGCAGCGGTTGACGATGCGTCCGAGTGGGCCCGTAAGGGCAGCGACGCGAAGCTCGATCGGCCGATTAACCAGCGTCATCCCGCTAGTGTTTGGTGGCCGGTGCCAGTTGCGATCATGATCTTGCTGTTGGCAAATCTGATCAGCGGTTTTACTCGCACATTGCCCGCGGCGACCGCTCCTAAGTTGGCGGCAGCAGCAGTACCAGCGGATACGACACAGATTGCAAAGGAGAACGAGCGCGAGACACCGGAAACGCAAGTTGAACCGCCAGCGGTAACAAAGGCGAATCCTCGTGTTCCGCGTGAACCCCGGACTACGAAACCAGTCAATCGGCAAGGTGATGCAAATGCGATGATTCCTGATAGCGCTCAGGAATCGGAGGGCAAGCTGGACGAAGGCGAAACGCGCGAGAGCCAGCAGTCTGCCAACCCATCCAGTGCTCAGGGATCCCCGTCGACGTCTGGACAGCCATCGAAAGCTAGCGAGAAGGCAAAGAAGAAAGAAGCCAAGCCAAAGAAAAAGAAACCAAAAGCCAAGGAACGAAAACCAAAGCCAAAGAATCAGGATGAAAAACCGTCGGGTGCAACCGCCGGACAAGGTTCATCAAAAGGGTCCGACAATAACGCGGCTCCAAGTGATTGGTCCAGCATGAGTCAGGCCGCGACTCCCGAGGACGAAGACAACGAAGAAGAAGACGAAGTTGACGACGAAGAAGAAGAACAAGATTCGCGTGGTGGTGTGCAGCCAAATTTGCGAGACCGTCGGGCGCCGGTGAATCGTGACTTGCAGATTGGATTCGGCAGTAATCGGCCCAATCCAGACGCCAATGGACGCGGCGGCCCGGGTGGCCAAAAGAAGTCGCGTGGCGTGGCGTCGCTTGTACTGGGAGTTCCTATTCCCGATCGTGTGAACGGCCAGCCCAACAAAGGCCGAGTGCGAATCACACAGCAACGAATCACACCCGAGGCGGAGCAAAATGATGCCGTCAATGCACAGGATCGAATGGCTCGGCAATCGCCCATTGGACCGCTGCACCATCCAGAATTCTCGCCATGGCTGCAGGACTACGTTCGCCGTTATTTCCTGAACCGACGCGCGAAGTATCCACTAAAAACATCGCCGGAAGCATCGCCAAATCCGGCAGCCAAAAACACTATGCAAACGACCCGAATTAATCAGAGTGACACCCCGCAATCATGAGTACCACCTTGCCAGTTGATAGCCCCGAGGCGGCCAAAGAAGCTGCCAGTGAATTTCGTAAAGTGCACGCCGCAATCCGCACAGAAGTCGCCCGAATGATGGTTGGCCAAGAGGCTGTCGTTGACGGCGTTTTGTCAGCTCTGTTCGCTGCTGGCCATGTGTTGCTAGAAGGCGTGCCCGGTCTGGGAAAGACGCTGTTGGTCAGTTCGATCGGTAAAGCGATTGATTTGTCGTTCAGCCGAATTCAGTTCACACCCGACATGATGCCCGCTGACATTCGCGGTACGACCGTGTTGACCGAGAATGAATCTGGCGGCACAAAGCTTGAGTTCCAATCGGGACCATTGGTTGCCAACCTTGTCTTGGCAGACGAAATCAATCGAGCGACGCCGCGAACTCAAGCCGCTTTACTGGAGTCGATGCAGGAAAAGCAAATCTCTGTTGGCAAGCAAACGATCAAGCTGGATGAACCGTTTTGTGTGATGGCCACACAGAACCCTGTCGAACAGGAAGGCACCTATCCGTTGCCCGAGGCCCAGTTGGATCGGTTTTTGTTCAAGCTAGTTGTGGGTTATCCCGCAGAGGATGACTACCGAACGATCTTGCGGCGTACGACTTCCAGCGAACAAGTCGAACTGAATTCGGTTTCTGACGCGGAAACAATTTTGAAAATGCGAAAGACCGTTCGCGCAGTTCCTGTTCCTGAACACGTTGAAACGGAAGCCATTCAAATGGTGATGGCGACACAGCCTGGTAGTCCCCATGCACCATCGATGGTCAACGAAATCGTTTCGCTGGGCGCGTCGCCGCGTGGAGTCCAGTCATTGATTTTGGCCGGCAAAGTACGTGCGCTTTTGCAAGGCCGGTTTGCAGTTGCTGGTGAGGACTTGAAAGCAGTCGCGGCAGATGTGTTACGCCATCGCGTCTTGGTAAATTTCCAAGGCTTGTCAGACGGGATCACTCCTGATGATGTGGTGACCGAGGTTTTGAAGTCAAAGTAGTTGATGGAGCCCGTCGCACTTGCGCGGTGGGATTCCCCTAGTGACCTATCAATTCAATGCCATCGGCGCATTTGTCTTTTTCTATTGGCCAACGTGATTCATGAAAGACCCGTTCAATCTTCTTGACCCGCAGTTCTTGCAGCAGGCGCGCGCTTTGCGAATCGTTGCAAGGCGGGTTGCGCCAGCAGGCCGTTGGGCCGAGCATCGTTCGCGCGATCGCGGTCAAGGAATGGAGTTTCGCGACTTTCGTCCCTACTCTCCTGGTGACGAATTAAAAACGATTGACTGGAATGTCTATCGTCGACTTGGTCGCTTCGTCGTCAGGCTGTTCGAGGAAATGGAGGATCTGCCGATTTACTTGTTGCCGGATTTGTCCAAAAGCATGTGGCACGAGAATCCACCTCGCGCCGTCACAGCATTGAAAGTGGCGGTTGCCATCGCGTCGGTTGGGCTTGATCAGCACGACCGTGTTGGCGTTTTTCCGTTTGGCGAATCCCTTGACGCAACGATGCGGCCGACGTCTGGACGTGGCCGCCTGAATAGTATCGCAGCGACCTTGTCACGGGCTGCCGAAGCCGCGCGTGATCGCTCGACCGGTACGAATCTTGCCGCGTCACTCGCGAAACTACGAGGCCTTGGTCTACGCGAAGGCTTGGTGGTGATCATTTCCGATTGGCTTGATCCCAATGGCATGGATTTGATGATGACCGAACTGAAACGCATGCGGCATCGCCCAATGTTGATCTCGATTGCAAGAGACCAAGACCGCCAACCGAACTTGGAAGGCGATGTTCGTGTTCGCGATTGCGAAACTGGCGACGTTCGGGATATTTCAATCACGAATTCTGTGCTTGAACGGTATCGTGCTGCTTACGACCAGCATTTTGAAGGTCTCGATGCGTTCGCCAAAAGTCGCCAAGGTGGATTTTTGTCGATGGACCACGATGGTGACGTCATGCAACAACTGGCTTCTATTTTTGAAGGAGGCAAGTACGTCGCATGAGTTTTGCATTTCTTTCATTACCGATTGTCTTGCTGGGCGCAGCCTTGTTGGCACTCGGCCTTTGGCTGGCGCAGCGATTGCGCGTGCAGCATCGCGAGGTCGAAGTCAACAGTACGCTGTTTTGGCAAGCAGCGATGGACGAGAAACGCGTACGAGTTTTTGTCCGGCGTTTTCGCCACTGGCCCGCTTGGGCATTGCTTGTCGCGATCGCTTCGTTGATCTGGTTGCTGCTGGCGGGACCAACCACACGTTCGCTATCGGGCACGCAGCACATTGTGTTGCTCGATCGCAGCGAACAAGATGGCGAAGCCCGTGCGGAAGACTTGGAGCTAGCGATTCAACAAGCATCATTGCTGCCCACGGGGTCGCGAGAAATTGTATCGATTGGGAATCACTTTCAAACTTTGGTTTCGCAGGGCGAGCCCGCTGAATTGGCGTCGATGCGATTGAACGAGCAAGCTGATCCATCGCCTCGTGCTTTGGCGGCAGCCGTCGAAACGCTGGCGTCTCGGGCAACCGACCAGCATCCTGTTGAGTTCCACATCGTTGGCGACACAGAACTTGAACAATCGCTGGTCGATTCGCTTCCCAGCAACGTGTCAATCTTTCGTGTCGCTCGTGAAGACGCTCAAAAGCAGGCAGAGATTTCTACGCTAGGCGTCGCGAATGCGTCCAGCGGGCTTTGGGATCGCATCGACATTGCCATTGGTTTTGCCGCTGAAGGTTCGGTCGATGCGAAATCACTAAGCGCGCAAATTGATGACCAGTCAGTCGATTTGGAATTCATCAATCAGGGGCAAAGCGAATTCTTGATCGCCGACATGCCAGCCGAAGGAGGAACACTTTCGGTGTTGCTTGCGGGACGTAAACTCGGTTCGCTAACAATTCCAAAACGCGATTTGATCCGCGTAAAACTAGAACCCAATGTGCCAGACACATTGCGTGAACTGGTAGCACTCGATCGTGCTTGCGAGATTGTTGAAGGCGCGGCCGATGTCACAATCGGGTCCAGCGAATCGGCAGACTTTGGACTCAGCGACGGTGATCAGCCAGCATTTTGGATTCAATCAGAAACCGCAGACGCCGAACTTGCACTTGATGAACTGGTCGATCAGTTGGCTTTAAAGCAGATCGATGCGACTGGGATTGCGGAACAGAGCGGAAAGCTGATCGACGTCCAAGTCCAAGCCGGCGACGCTCGCAGAATCACGGTTTGGAGAAGCTTGTTTTCAACGGCATTCGATTTCCAAGAAAGTCGAGCTTGTCCGATCTTTGTGGCTCGAAGTATTCGCTGGATCGCAAACCGACCGAGCTTGGTTCCCTGGGCGGAGCAAGGCGAGCGATTGCCCATCGATTCGCCCAATTATGATCGTGCCACCGGAACGCTCGCGCTGACTTCTGATGGGCGTGAAATCCAAACGGTTCGGTTAGCGTCGACGGTTGTTTCAGCCGCTTCGATTCCAGAGTCACCATCGGCCGGATTCTTGAATTGGTTCAGCCTGACGACTTGGATCGGGTTGATACTCGTTGTTTTGATTTCGGTTGAATGGACGCTGTACCAGCGAGGACGGATGCCATGATGTTTGCTTCACCAATCTGGTTACTGTTTTCGATTTTGGCGCTGGCACCTTGGGTTGGGCCGTGGGCTGGCGAAAATCGAGTTCAAAATATCCTGCGTTCACTCACGATGTTGCTGTTGGCAATTGGACTTGCACAGCCTCGCGTCGTGGTGGAAGAGAGCCAGATGCGTCGCGTTTTGATTGTCGATCAAAGCGAAAGCGTTGCCGACACAAGTCTTTCAAGCCAATTCAGCGAACTTTTGGACCCCAGCGAAATCGACGTGTTTTCGTTTGGCTCGCCGTTGGAACCATCCGTTGCCAATCGTTTCCGAAGTGTCACACATCTGGAAAGTGATGATCGCCGCGGCACGTCGCCGTTGGCTGACGCAATCGCTCAAGCCCAGTTGTTAATCCCGAACGGTAGCGGTGCCAGCGTCACAATCGCTAGTGATTCGCTGGCAACGCGTCCATCGGATAACCGTGCCATCGCGGCTCTGAAATCCAATGGAATTCCCGTTCACTGGATCGATCTCGCTAAAGCCGGCCGGCAAGTCACGCCAGTTGCCGTTAGGTGGAGCGAACCGCTTCGCAAAGGGGCCACGTCGCGGTTGAACGTTACCATCACGGCTGCAAATGCTGGTGGAACCGTTGTGTTGAAATCGGGAACGGAAACACTGGCCAGTGAGTCGTTTGCTGCGTCCGGGCAACTTCAGCAAGTCCAGTTGGAGTTTGAGCCAACCGAGTCCGGGTTCTTGGATGCGGTACTGTTGGCTTCCGTTGACGATAGCGACGCGGGCGAATCGCTTGAGGTGACCCTGCCGATCCATGACGCGTTTCAGCTTGTTTATTTTAGTGACCTTCAATCAGGCGGCGCGGACAAACTAGCCAAGACGATTGGCCCAAGCTTCAATGTGATCGCTGCTGATCCCGCAAACCCCAGCGAGTTGTTCGGCGCAATCGCAAAAGCAGACTTGGTGATGCTGGATGATTTTACTGCGGCATCATTACCCGCAAACGTCGAAGAGCAAATCGTCAGTGCTGTCCAGGCTGACGGTTTGGGGCTTGTAATGAGCGGCGGTCGTGCGGCGTTTGGCAGTGGCGGTTGGCACGATCGGCCTATCGAAGCCTTGTTGCCAATCGAGTTGGTCCAGAAAGAAGAAAAACGTGACCCGTCAACATCGCTTGTCATTGTGATTGACACGTCGGGATCGATGAGTGGCGTTCGCGTTCAATTGGCGAAAGAAGTAGCGCGATTGGCAATGCGTCGACTGTTACCGCACGACAAAGTTGGAATCGTTGAATTCTATGGTGCAAAACGCTGGGCCGCGCCCTTGCAGCCAGCATCCAACGCAATCGAACTGCAACGTGCACTGAATCGAATGGACGCTGGCGGCGGCACCGTGATTTTACCAGCCTTGGAAGAATCGTTTTACGGACTGCAGAATGTTGATACTCGGTACAAACATGTTTTGGTTCTGACCGATGGCGGTGTTGAAGCGGGCGATTTTGAATCGCTGATGCGGCGAATGGCTTCCGAGGGCATCAACGTATCAACGGTCTTGGCGGGCGGCGGATACCACAGCGAGTTTTTGGTAAACATTGCCAACTGGGGCAAAGGGCGTTTCTATAACGTACCGAATCGATTCAACTTGCCAGAGATTTTGCTCAAGCAACCATCGACGACCAAATTGCCTTCGTACCGGCCAGGTGACCACGCCGTACAGGCTCGCGGCGGTACGGGCTGGTGGGGCGAAGTCGACACAACCAAGTTGACTTCGCTGGCTGGTTACGTCGAAAGTAAATCGCGGATTGGCAGTGAAGTGTTGCTGGAGACTGTTCGCGAGAAACACCCTGTGCTTTCTAGTTGGCGGTATGGCTTGGGACGCGTCACGACGTTGACAACCGAGCCCGTTGGTGCGGGCACAAAACCATGGCAAGAATGGGATCAGTATGGTCAGGCACTGGCCCGGATTCTGGAACGAAGTGCGGCGGACTCTCGTGATCCGTTCCAGTATTCAGTGCATTACGACGGGGCAAACGCGACAGTCATGGCTCAGCGCGAACAGCCAAGAACGAGTGCTGGCCCAGGTAGTCGACCGGTCGCAAAAATCGTCAGTCAAGATTCGCAGCAAGCAGAACAGACGCTGACGTTTCGGCAAAGAAGTCCAGATCATTTTGTTGCCAGTGTGGCGTCACCAGCGAAAGGAAACTGTTTACGATTACAGACCTCGTCGACTTCGATGCCTGGTCGATCGGAGCCTCTGATCGTTGCGTCACCAACCGCAGAAGAGATGCAAGTTGGCCCAGACACTGCAATTGATCTTGCTGAAATTGGTACGATCACAGGAGGACAGCAACTCGCGGTGCTTTCGGAGCTTAGTGATGCCCCAACGTCGGATCCAATCGGGAATTCGTTGTACCGTGTATCGCCGCTTCTATTCGGATTGGCACTGCTAATGTTCTTGGCAGAAATCATTTGGCGACGACTTCCAACGTCCAGTCCCGCTACGGCCGGAGCGGAGGGAAACGCATGAGAGAACAAGGAATGACAGTACACAAGTTGAGACAAAGGAAGTTGAACGTGAACATTGAAGATGCCTGCAAAATGAATGTCAAAGTTCGCTGGCTGCTTGCGGCTGCATGCCTGATCGCGACATTCTCGACCCGATCGGTCAATGCTCAAACCGCGATTTCCGATTCGTTGGTTCAGCAGACGACTGCATTGATTGATGAATCTGCCGGCAAGACGATCGATGCAGTCAAGTCCGAAGAACTTTTTCGCGCTGCGATACTGGATCGAGGCAATTCAAAACCATTATTGGATTGGTTAGCCGACTCACATTCGGATCTGAGCCAACCGAGCGACAGAGCGGCGGCAGAATTGGAAGTGCATATCGCGTCGCGAAGAGGTGATTTGCAACGGGCGGTCGACGTTATCACGACGTTGATGGAACAGAAAGACATTGCAGAGGAACGTACTGATCTGCAGATTTGGCAAGCGAAGTTGTTTGATGCTTTGGGAGACGTCGACAAAGCGAAGGGAGTCTACGAATCGCTTGCCAAAAAAGATCTGTCGGAAAATGATCAACAATCAATACGTTTGCGTTTGGCTTTGATGGGGTTGATTGGAAACGCTTCACCTAGAGCCACTGGGGACGCAAAACCGTTGATCGAATTGGCAAAGAAGTCCAAGGATATCTCATTCCGCAATCGGGCTGCCAATGTGCTGGCTGTCCAAAATCAGCATTCCAAAGCGATTGAACTGTTCACAATTCAAGGCGAAGGCACGATGCGTTTTCGCAGCGCAAGCCGTGTTGCAGAATGGGCGATCCGCGCCAAGAAACGAGAGGAAGCGATTAAGACTGCTTGGGATGCCGTCAATTCTGCAGAACTCAAGCGAGACCGTAACTATGCGCTGGCTCTTTTGGTCGAAGCCTACCGACTTGAAAAGGCAAAAGCCGGATTGAAGGAGTTGGTCAAGGAGTTCAAAAAACTGAACAAAGAAAAGAAGGCGATGAACGCCGAGATGCAGGCTGTGTGGATCAGTTTGCTGCGCGAACTAGGGCAAACCGACGAAGCGATTGCACTCTTCAAATCTACCGCAGGCGACGACAGTGGATTCACAGTCGAGCTGCGACGAGAACTCTTGGAAATGGAGGGCGAAGCCGGACAAGAAGAACGGATGATTCAGTCCTACCGCAAGTTGATTGCATCGGAGCCAAACGAGCTGACTTGGCGATCAGGCCTGACGCAAATCTTGCTTGAAAATGGAAAAGACGATGACGCGAAAGCACTTTGGACAGACTACGTCCAGACTTTAGAACGCGGATCGCAACTGCTGATATCGGCTCAGACTTTGGGCGAGTTTGGGATGGATGATTTGGCACATGCGACGATCGAGCGAATGGTAACGCTGCGAAAAGATCACGGACAAGCGCTTTTGTATTGGGCTGACCTTCAACAGCGACGTGGCAATATCGACGACGCTGAACAAACATTGAACCGTGTATTGGCGCTGGATGATGTTGGTGAAGATGTGCGCGCTGAACTTGCCAGTTCCTTTGAACGCATTGGTCGTCAAGACAAAGCCATCGAAGTGATTGAATCGATACGAAAACGCTTGAACACAATCGCGGAAGACATGGAGATGCGATTGGCGTGGCTGTACAGCGAGATCGGTGACGAAGACAAAGCTCTTGAGCAATGGCTTGCGCTCTGGAACAAAATCAATTCCATTCCGCGCCGCCGCTATGTCGAAGACCGCATGATGACGGTTGCAAGCCGCCTGGGAACGTTGGCAGACATCGCTATCGACTTGGAAGAAAAGTTAGACAACGGAACCGCGAATGACCGCGAAGCGGGATTGCTGGTGCGAATCTATAGCCGCGTCAATGACTCCGTTGCGGCGACCGAAATTTCAGAAATGTACATGGCCAAATCGGGCAAGAATCAAATTGAACAACTGAAAGAGAAAGGTCGCATTTATCAAATCTGCAATGACTACTGGAACTACGAGAAAGTCATCGAGCGTTTGATTGCGGTTGACCCTGAAGGCGAAACAGAATACTTGCGGCAACTAGCACTTAGCATGCTGGAGCGAGGGAAATCACAAGAAGCACGCGCGGTATTGATGACCCTGCGCAACGCCGATGATGGCAAGGATTCGATTGGTGGCGAATTTGAGGCGGGCGTGCTTTCGCTGGTTGGAATGAACGCCGAAGCTGCCGATGCCTACCGCAAAGGTATCGCAACACATCCGGATCGCATCGAGTCCTATCTACTGTTGGCGAACCTTTTGAAGGACATGCGTCAAACAGATCGAGCGGTTGGAATGTTCCAGTTCTTGGCTGAGAATGCGAAACGCGATGATTTGTTTACGATTGCTATTGATGGTTTGTTGAACATGGAAGCCGACGCCAAGGTGATGCAGTGGGCCAGACGAATTACATTGGAGCGTTTGGCAGGACGCGAAGACAAAAACTACTTGTATCAATTGCTGGCAGATCTTTCAGCAGAAGTGAACGATAAGTCGGGACAAATCCGCGCGATGGAAAACTCGTTGGCGGTTTCCGGCACGCGCCGCCTGTCGGTGCTTCGCGAATGCATGGATCTTTCGTCGCGGATTCGTGGTGGTGCGTACTACTCCAGCAGTTCACGTGGCCCATCCAACAAAGGCAACACATTGTTCTTTGCTTTTGGCCGTCGCTTGATTGGCTTGGGTGAACTGATGCCGCCGCAAGTCTTTCTGGATCTTGGTCAGGCTTTCTTGAGCGATGGGGATACCGGTAGTGCAGAACGAACGTTTGCAATGGCTCGTAACTTGGCGGATCCGCGCGGTTATCAGCGTGAAGTCGCTTCGATTTTTGAGAAAGGCGACAAAATTCCTGAGTCTTTGACTCGCTATGAAAAACTGCTTCGCACCAGTCCGTCCGACGTGGCGTTGATCGCTCGGGTGGCTAAGCTGAATGAGAAAGAAGGCAAGGATGACATTGCATTTCGATTTTATCAGCGCGGCTTGAACCTGTTGCTTTTGCAGACACCGCTGACGACCCAGGAAGAATCCAAGCAAGTTCAGTATTGGGCCGCAAACCGCGATGCCTACCAGATGTATTCAGAACAGTTATTGTCTGGCATCTTGGTTACCATGCCCGCAGATCAGATCGCTGGTTTCTTCAAAGACAACAAAGATCGTTTGTCGGAAAATCTAATGGCTTTGGCGGAAGCAAAATCCGCTGGGCGATCCGCAAAACAGTTGACAGACTCACCGCGGATCCAAAAACACTCGGAAATTCTTAGGCGATTCTATTTCGCGTTTGATCGGATCGAAGAACTTGAAGCGATGGACATTTCGTTGCTGTCAGCCTTTCCAGATGACAAAACGTTGATCGCGGCATTCTCTCGAGAACGAATTTCCAAAGGCCGATACGACAGCGTCCGTCGGATGTTGGAGCAGGCGAAGCCCAACGATCAGCAGCGCCAACAAATGTTGGTCATGCTAGGCGATGCCAAAACGGAATCCGAAATTGACAAGCTTTCCCCAAAAGAAATGTGGGCGCGTTTGTTGCCTGTGTGGATGAAAGGGGACAATGTTGCGGCTCGCAAAATACTGCGACGGGTTGATGCAACCAAGGGACGCGCCCCTGGTGCTCGGCCGAACTACGTTGTCGTCAACGGAATTGCGGTACTTGAAAATCAAGGTTCGGCGTCGGACGTTGGCGCCTGGATGCGTCTAGCCAAGTTTTTCGGCGATGACGGCCTTGCGCTGCAGTTTGCACGCTCTCGCTTGAGCGACCAGTACTACGGCAGTGCGGGGATTGTGAAGCTTTTTGATACCTACAGAAGTATCTTGCCAGAGGAACCGTACGGGGACTTGGTACGCTTCGCAGCGAATCTTTACAAAGATGATAAGAATCGGTTGGCTGACTATCTGTGGTTGGTGACCAAAAAATCAAAGTACCTTGGTGATGCGATTCCGGATGGCGATAAGATTTTGGAGCTCGTCGAAGATTCGAATTTGACGATCAATTACAACTACCCATTCGGTTTTGCGTTCGATACGTTTCCCGTTTCGATTCGTAGCGAAGCAATTGCGGCGCTGCTAAGTAAAGTCGACAAAAAACAACGGCCACGCGAGCTGATTGCTGTCGCGTTCACCTACGGTGAACCAATCGACGAAGCAACTCAGAAAGTTGTACTTGAATACTTCGAGGGTGGCATCGAAGCTGCGATACAAGACGACTACTTGCGATATTGCACTTATAGTCTGCCACGAAATGGAATCGCGATTAGGTGTGCCGCCAACAAAGATCTTGCTATCCAAATGCTGGATCTGCTGATGGTGGACAAGGTTCATAAACGCAATCCTGCAGTTGCGAGAATGGCGGAATTCATCAAGGCTGTTGTCCTGCACCAAGCAGGTGCAACGGATGACGCGGTCCAGTTGATCCTAAAGTCCTATGGATCCGACGAAAATCTGACTGACTACTACGCAAGAAACGCGCAGACATGGGCGTATAACGAGATTGTGCCCAGTGCAGTGGATTCCTTCCTCGCTGTTTTGGACAAAAAAGTTAAGAACGGCAAGCCAACAATTGCACAAACAAATCAACGTCTGACTCTCATCAAGCAAGGCGGTGACGAATCGACCATTCGAGCAAGCTATTTGCAGGCCCTGAAAGACCATCCCAGCAGCACGCAAATTGCCTCAGGCTATGAGCGGTGGGAGCAAAGAGCCAAACGAACTCAATTTGTAATCGAGCTACGAGAACGGCAACTCAAGCTGGCGCAGAAAGAAGCCGCTCGAAAAAAGGCTGCTGCAGAAAAAGCAGCGGCGGAGAAAGCAGACAACAAAGCGGCC
>CAYNNP010000040.1:21540-35512 GCA_964398215.1 uncultured Pirellulaceae bacterium
AAAAAAGGCTGCTGCAGAAAAAGCAGCGGCGGAGAAAGCAGACAACAAAGCGGCCAAGCCGGAGACGTCGCAGCCAACACCACCTGATCCGAAAGTTGTTGCGGCACAAAACAAACTTGCGCAGCTCTGGTTTTCTGTCAACCATCGTGCCAAGGGAATGAAGTACTGGGTGATTCAAGACGATCTGAACAAGCAGCGATTTGCTGAACAGGAATCCAAGCGAGCCGACCTCAAGAACAAGAAACCTGCTGTTCAGGCAAAACCATCCGCCAAGAAAAAAGAATCGGAAAACGCGAAAGACAAAAAGGCAAAGAAGAAATACGCGAAGGGTATTCCGGGAGTCAAAAAAGCCATCGCAGACAAGGAAATGGATTCTGCCCAAAAGGTCCTTCGTGAACTTTGGCGAACCTTGCCGCCGGCGAAGACTAGTCCCTATGGCTATCGGAATTCAATGCGTTCGATGAATAACCTGTATTGGCCCGATGAAACCAAGCAAGCTGCCAAGGAATCTTCGGCAGATGAAAAGAAGGAGGCAAAACGAAGGGCTCGTGAGATCGCGCGTGGTGGGCTTGCTACCTTTGCACCAAGGAAGGCTGCGGCGGCAAAAAAGAGAACCAACGCATGGCAAGAGCTTGCAAAACATTCTTTTGCAATCGACGAAATGAAACGAATCATGCGGAGCCAGCCAACAACAAACCTAGCAACTGTCAAAGAGGTCTCGCTGGGATTGTTGCGACACGAGCGGCTCACGATTGGAGACGATCAGGTTTTCAGTGGGTTGGTCGATAAGGTCCGCTCAGGACACATCAGCGACGAGGTTCTGATGCAGCTCTTTGAAATGCTGAATGAGAACCACGAACGGATCAACGACGAAAACATCTCGATCATCGACGTGCTCCTGGATCGTTTAGATTTGACGGATGCCCGTCGTGCTAGCCAGCTTGCCGATCTGTGCGCAAAAGTGGGTCAAGCAGATCGATCCAAATCGCTCTATCGGCATTGCGCCTTGCTAGAGTCCAGGGGGAACGTTGGGCTAGCCAGCCTGATCAACAAGGCGAAAGAGAATTTCCAAGGCGATGAGTTGATGGAACTCGCCGAATCGATGTTTGTGTTGACCAACCAGAGCAAATTCGACATTTCGGCGATGTTGACATTAAGGCTCGAGCTTCTGACTGCAAGTGAAGCGGCTGAGCGTTCTAAAAGCATGTTCGCTGGCGAAGTGGCGGGTAGCCGCGTTGTTGATCTGACATACCTGATCAACGCCGTGACCTTGTTTTCTAAAGCGGGTGACGATGAGATGTCAGTGAAATGTTTGACAGCAGTATTACAGCAACACGGCAAACCGAAACGGACTGCTAACAGCAACCAATACAACACTCGTTTAACCGCGCGCAATCGGCACACAGTGTCTCGTGCTAATCTGATTCAGATGTTTCCCAAGTTGGACGCTGATGCAAGTGAAGAAGCGAAGGCTGCACACGCAAGTTGGCTGACCACTGCTGCGAAGACGATCGCCGAGTTGAAAGAGATTGACGCAAAGGTGATTGCCGAATCGTTATTAACGATTGCAATTCGGCAATGCGAACTGGACGACAAAGAAGCTGCGAAGTCAACGCTGGACAACATATCGAGCGAAATGCTTGAATCGGCACCTGGTCTGGAGTTGTTGGCAATCGACGTTTTCCGCACGGCCGGCGACACTGCCCGCGCACTTGAGATGGAACAAACCCTGTTTGATCAAAATCGATTAACGCATCTGCGTTTTGGCGATCTTCTGCGAGACACTGCCAGCGAACACGGTACAGAAACGGCTGCAGCTCGATTCGATGAACTTGTGAAGTGGTCCGCCGATGCCGATTTATTGAAAGCCGCTCAAGAACTTTCCGCTGATAACGAGAATTGGAATGAGCGAGTCATGAAAGTCGTAGCGGAAAACGAAGCGGCCGAATCCGAATACTCGGATCGGCAAGAGGCTTCCAAGCTGCGTGCCGAAAAACGCAAGCAATGGGCGGAGATCGATAAAGAAGCTCGCCTCGAAAAATCAGCGAAAGCAGACAAGGAAAATGCACGCAAAAAGAATGCTGCACTGGTCAAGCCATAGCAAACAGTCAGCATCTATTTTTGCAGATAGCCGAATAGATCGCGGATTTCACGTTCGCTTAGTGTTTCCAGCAGGCCGTTGGGCATGATGGATTGTGTGGTCTTTTTTCGCCGAACAATTTCGTCGACTGGAATCGAAATCCGTTTCTGTTCGGTGCGGATCGTGACCATGTCTTTGGTTTCAGACTCAACCAAGCCAGTGATCACACGCCCATCCTCGTTTTCAATGATGTGCGTCTGGAAATTCTTGGATACCGACGCGCTAGGATCAAGGATGTTCTCAAGCATGTAGGCAAGGTTGTCTCGTTGGGCACCAGTGATATCCGGTCCTACCTTACCGCCTTCGCCAAAAAAACGATGGCAAGACGCGCAGTGCTTTGAAAACAGTTTTTTACCGTTGGCATGATTGGCTTGGGCCAAAGTATCAGGCGTCAACCATTGCCGCAGTTTTGTAATTTGTCTCGCGCGATCCTTTGGCGTTTCACGAACTTCTCCCCAAAGCCTATTCAGTCTTGCCGTCAAATCCTGATTCGAAATCGAGCGAATTTGTCGTGCATTGTACGCGGTAAGATCACTCGGTTTGACAACGCCGGATTCAATTGCATCCAGAAGTTCGCTGCTCCAATCCGCTCGCGACGAAAGCGTCGAAATTGCAGTTCGTTTTTGCGGCAACGACAGTTTTTGGTAGCTCGCTAGAATCGTTTTGCCAGTCACCGGTTCATTGAAACTTGCCAACGCGTCGATAGCGCTTTCACGCAGCAACTCATCGTCGATTAGGCCGAGCAAAACTTTGCCGACGCCCTGAATTTTGTTGGCCGCCAAGATTCGCATCGCATCGCGTCGTCGCTCTACACTTTCACTTTGGTCAACCATCCGAGCTTGCAGCGACCGGATTGAATCTTGATGGCGTCCTTTGACGGCAAGTTCGATGGTCTTTTCAACGACATCGCGGTCCGTCGATTCGATCAGCCGCTTGTAGGCTACGTTCCAATCGCTGGGCAATCGGATCCGCTTGCCGTCCAGGCCTAGCAAAATCCCGCTCAAAATATCGCGTTCGACCGCAGTTCGATTTGAACTTTGCAGTGTCTGGATCAGTCCAACTAGCCCTTGCGCTGAGTGGTCGGCGGCGCGCCGTGCGATATTGATTCTGACTTGAGAGATTTGTGATTGTGATGCAAGTTTGATGAATCGGGCTAAGTCTTCCTCAATCAAAGGTTCAATCGCATACCAATTCATCAGCGGCAAATTTTGGTCGTCAGAGTCTTCACCATGAGCAACCAAGTTGGCCGCGATTGACCACCGCTGGCTCAATGGCCTCTGTTGCAAAAAACTGGCCAGCGAAAGCCGCAGTAGGGATGACGGATCGGAGGCAGCGAGGCTTGTCAGTTGATCAAGCACTTGGTCTGACAGGTTGGTTTGTTGGCCCAAAAGTGTGACCGCCCAAGACCGAATATTTTCGTCTTCGTGCTGCAATAGCTCGCTAAGCCAGTTTTGATCGGTTTTTTCGATCGCATGAAGTGCCCACAGAGCACGTAGTTTTTTGGGGATGGCGGATTGGTCTTGAAAGGCGACCCGCAGTTTTTTGGCTACAGAATCGAGGTTCGCGCTCGCTGCTCGTTCTTGCAATCGTCGGCGAGCATGGCGCACGTGCCAGTCATTGTCGTGCAATTGCAAATCAACCAGTTCGTCATCCGACGCCTTTGAAAGATCGACTCTTGGCAATGTGTTTTGCAAATACGAGATCCGAAAGATGCGTCCAGTTTGTTTTTGCGTATTTCGTGTGCTGTGACATTCGCCGGTGTCAGACCAGTCGATCACATAGACTTCGCCGCTGGGCCCATACTGCAATAACACGCCCATGAACCACGGGTCATGGCTGCGCATTAGATCGGGACCATGCGACGCAGCGTAACCTGATCCAACCCGACGGAGCAAATCGTTGTTGATCCGTTTGCCGTGGATGTTGTTCGTAAACAACTGGTTGCGATACGATTTGGGAAACTGATCGCCCAAATAGATCATGCAGCCGCAATGCGCGTGTCCACCGCCTGCGGCGTCCTCGTCAACCGATCCTAGTCCGTTACGAACGTTGCTTAGCCCAACGAAATGCAAGTGATCAGCGATCGTTCCGATTCGTTGGAACGCGTACCGGCTATTCTTGCGGCCGCGCCATGGCTCGTAGTGGGCACCCTGGATGACTTGAAAAACATGAGGGTTCACGCAGTTGCAAATAAACGCATGGCCATAATCATTCCAGTCGATTCCCCATGGGTTTGTCGTCCCATCGGCGTAATTTTCCCAAACATGACGAGTCGGGTGATATCGCCAAACGCCTCCATCGATTCGCATGCGTTGCTCGGGCGGAGTGCCTGGTTTTCCGACCAGAGACCAATTGGTGCGTCCGTGAGTAGCGTACAACCATCCATCAGGCCCCCAAGCAAATCCGTTGGCCATATTGTGTGCGTTGGCATGGTCGCCAAAACCATCCAACAGCACTTCTGGTGCCTTGTCGGGAACATCATCACCATCTTCGTCGGGTATAAAATACATGAATGGTGGCGACATGACCCACACGCCTCCAAATCCAATTTCGATTCCTGCGACATAGTTCAGTTTGTCGTAGAACACCGTGCGTTTGTCGTGCCTGCCGTCTCCATCGGTGTCTTCAAAGATAAGGATGCGGTCACCAGAATTCTTGCCGCGTTTCGGATAGTTATAGGCTTCGGCAACCCACAGCCTGCCACGGTCATCAATGCAAAATCCGATCGGTTGCTTGATGTCGGGCTCACCCGCAAATAGGGTCACGCGAAAGCCATCCGGAACCTGCATGGTTGCTGCTGCTTCCGTGGGCGAAAGCAGCTGATTGGGTTCATCCGCGTTGGCCGCCGAAAAGCCAATTGTGATGGCAATCGAAACGCAAAATAGAATACGCATTTAATGTGCTTGGAGGTGAGAAGATGGCGGGTGCTGGTCGCTATTGTAGCGAGCAGTTTTTTCCGGTGGTTTGCCGAAAATTCGTATTCGCCGTTAGCCTGAGTGCCCTAGGAGCAACGGTGACAGCACACGCTTGGGGCAAATGTCCAAGTGAGATAGTCGCCAAACTTCCGTGAAACGCGCAAGCGGCAAGTCCGTTGGGGGAATTGTCAGATATGATGCATGGTAACCGCGAGTTCAACAAAGCGGGGCTGGACACCGATGCGTTTCCGTTTCCATGCCAATAGTCAAGCTGCAACAATGCGTTAGGAGCAATGTTTGAGTCACTTGGATTCTGAAAACCCATCGCGAACATCCGATAGCGGTTGTCAGTTGGTAGTTGTACAAGATTACCTACAAACATGTCCGTATCGCGATGACGCGACAGCCCGAATGCCGCTACGACTGCCAATCGGTACTGTCACCGAGGATGTCGTCGACGATCTATTGGGGCTTGGCTATCGCCGAAGCGGCGAATTCGTTTATCGCACGCAATGTCCCGCATGCAATGAGTGCAAGCCAACGCGAGTTCCCGTCGCGGAATTCAAGATGACGTCTTCGTTTCGCCGAGTATTGAATCGAGGCGACAGAGAACTCACGCACCAATGGGGGCCACCCGTTCTTGATCGCTATCGAGTCGATATGTTCAATCAACACCGAAGTCTTCGCGGGCTGGGGTCTGGTGAATTGGCCGATGTGGATCAGTACCGCGGGTTCTTGGTCGATACCTGTTGTGACACGCGAGAGCTAGCGATTTACAAAGACAGTGATTTGGTGGCGATCAGTATCGTTGATGTTGGTCGCAATAGTACGTCAGCTGTTTACACACACTTCTTGCCAGACTTCAGTCGTTATAGCCTGGGAACCTACGCCGTTCTAAAACAAATTCAGTTTGCAAAAGAAACCGAACGCGAATTTGTTTACTTGGGGATGTACGTCGCCGACAACAGTCACTTGAATTACAAAGCACGCTATCGGCCGCAGCAGCGATTGCTCGACGGTGAGTGGCAAAACATCGACGATGCGCCAAAGTGACTTTCAGTGGTCGCATTTTTTGTGGGCCCCGCAAGTTGATCTGCAAGTCTGGCGTCGTGCGCCCGCGCGATGCGAAAGTCCTAGTGGTCTATGCCGAGATACATTTTTCATCTCGGAATTCCACATCAAACGTCGCGTTTTCAGTCTCGGGCCGATTCACAGGTAGCCGGTAAATGTGACTGGCGTCAAATTGAACCTGTCCCAATCGCTGTTGCTTCTCTTGACTGTATCGGCTATCGCTCTTGGCAGTGAAAGTCTTGATATTGTTTTGGTTTTTCACATCGGTAACCACGAACCAGATTGGTCGTGGCCTTTTGTATTCTTCGAGTTGGACGAACAGCTTGACCATGTCGCCCACTCCAGCCGATTCTCTTTCGGAAAACGATGGCAATTCATAGGCGAATAATTTCGGCATGTCATTAAAAAGCCGGTCAACCGGAATTGGCGTCATTGGTCCATCCTTAGTAGTGTTCTTAGTGAGCTAATTTCCAGACTCAGCAAAACTATATTGTAACCTTTGGGTCGCCTTTGCAAGAAGTTTGGCAAGTTCTGGCGTGAATGAATCACTCTCCCGCTGCGCAGGAGGGTAAACAAAACATCGCAATATCAAAACCTAGCACGGCGGACTACTTTTGTCGGGCGCATCATTCCTGCCCGACTGAATTGAAAAACACTTTGAATGGGTAAGTCTGAAGTGGCATAGGTTTCCAGCCTGTGAACAGCAAAAACACAGGCTAGAAGCCTATGCCACTTGTGCACTGCTATACCGACTTTGCAGATTCGCCGTCGCTATCTTCTGCGGAACGAATCTGTGCTCTGGGTTTCTCGGTAACGGTGCCTGGAACAAGCCACGGCCCCGTAGCGTTCTCCTGGATCAACCGACTCAGTTCTTCGTGGTCGATCGATTCAACTTCTAGCAGTCGCTGCGTCACGGCTTCCAAGACTTCGCGGCGTTGCTCCAAGATTTCACGTGTTTGGCTCAGAGCTTCTTCCACGATCCTAGAAACTTCTTTGTCGATCATCTTGGCCATTTCTTCACTGTGCATCATCTGAAATCCCTCGCCACCGCCACCGGCCAGAAAAGGAGATCGGTTGCTGCGACGAAAGTTGATTCGCCCCATTCGGCTCATCCCGTAATCCATCACCATCGACCGAGCAATCTCTGTGCATCGCTCCAAGTCATTCTGGGCGCCGGTGCTGATATCCTGAAAAATCATTTCTTCAGTCAGTGTGCCGGCCAACAAGACTTTCATGCGGCTTTCCAACTCACTCTTGGTCATCAGGTAGCGATCGGATTCCGGTCGCTGCATCGTGTAACCCAGCGCTGCCAAGCCGCGAGGAATGATGCTGACCTTGTGAACCGGGTCTGTATTGGGAAGTGCTGCTGCAACCAAGGCATGCCCGGCTTCGTGATAGGCAACGCGAATTTTTTCATCCTCGTTCATCACGCGGTTTTTCTTTTCCAGTCCCGCGGTAACACGCTCGACGGCTTCGTCGAATTCACTCATGCCAACGGCAGATTTGCCAGCGCGTGCTGCCAGCAGCGCGGCTTCGTTGACCAAGTTTGCGAGATCGGCTCCTACAAAGCCGCTTGTGATCGAAGCAACTTCGCTGAGTTCAACGTCATCACCAAGCTTAACGCTCTTTACGTGCACCGCCAAAATGTCTTGGCGTCCCGCAACATCTGGTCGGTCAACCAATACATGACGGTCAAAGCGTCCTGGGCGTAGCAGCGCGGGGTCCAGTGTTTCAGGCCGGTTTGTTGCTGCCACGATGATCACGCCTGAGTTGGAATCAAATCCATCCATTTCAACCAGCAACGCGTTTAACGTTTGCTCGCGTTCATCGTTGCCGCCCACGACCGAACCACTCCGGCTTTTCCCCAATGCATCCAGTTCATCGATAAAGATAATGCAAGGCGCACGACTGATCGCTTGTTGGAACATGTCACGAACTCGCGCGGCTCCAACGCCAACAAACATTTCAACAAAATCGCTACCCGAAAGACTAAAAAACGGCACGCCAGCTTCACCCGCAATCGCTTTGGCCAACAACGTCTTGCCTGTTCCCGGTGGCCCAATCAACAGAACCCCTTTGGGAATACGGCCTCCAAGCGATCGGTACTTTTCGCTGTTGCGCAGAAAGTCCACCACTTCGCTGACTTCTTCCACGGCTTCTTCGATACCTGCACAGTCATCAAACGAAGCTGCAAGGTCTTCTTGGCCGTATAGCTTGCCACGAGAACGCGAAAACGACATTGGTGAACCGACGCCACCGATCCGCCGCAGCATCATGATCCCAAGCATTACCAGAACTGCAATCATCAGAAGTTCGGGCCAGTGGTCCGCAAAGAATTGATTTGGGCGGTTGGTATCCCAAGTAACCTTGCTGGCCTCCAAAGCCTCCATCAGTCGTGCATCTTCGCTTTCGTTGCTGACTGATCGAATGACGACAAAATTCGTTTCGGCCGGTTTGTTGTTTTCATCGTCGATCAGTTTTCCGCCTTCACCCAAACTCCGGTACATCACTTTGCCAGTGATCACATCGTCAGCAATATCGACTTGCGTGAGATCAGAAAACTCTACTTCTACTTTTGGATTTTGCGTCGACGTGACAACAATCGCTGCTGCTGGCTCAGGAGAGTTCTCAGTTGACGCTTCACTAGCAGCAACGTCAGCGTGCTTATTCAACAGGCTGATCAGATCCGGGTATCGCATCCGTTTGTCGGCGTTACCAAACAGCATCGCGCTGACGACGACCAGCGATATGATGCCAAAAACGACCATCCAAGTTCCGTTGCCTTTGGGGTCGCCATTTTTGGGTTCACTTCCCGATTCTTTGTTTTCAGGATCTTTGTTTTCTGTCATCGGATTCTGACTCGCGCGAAAAGGACTGCGAACAATTTGGAATGGAAGTTAGCGCAACAGCCCCATGTGCCTCAGGGCTCGCCATCCAGCTACTGGGTCGCCGAAGGCGGAGCTACGCAAAGACATGACGATGTTCCGTTAGGAGCCAGTCTTATTGGCTATTGTTGAACCGGAGCGCTGAATCGGCAAGCCAGCAAATCGGAGCAAGGTTTGCGGTCGGTCTGTAGCGATGGTGGGGATTTCTACGCCAAGTGCACGGCGCTGGGAATTCAGCGGGTAGCCGTTGCCATAAAAAAAGCCGTCCATGATCGAAATCACGAACGGCCAAGTACCGGAGACAGGAATTGAACCTGCACGTCCTAAGGACACCAGATCCTAAATCTGGCGCGTCTGCCAATTCCGCCACTCCGGCAAGAGTTTTGTCAAAGCCCTACAGGCAAGAGACGGCGCCTGTGAGCCACTGGTTCTATACTTTATAGAAAAAACGCGTCATGTAAAACGCTGTTTTTGTTGTTTCTGCATCCATGGCGTCTCCGAAAGCCAATATTTCAGCTCGCGGAGACGATTTCAGATGCAAAGAAATACGAGGCCTATTCTGACTTCGCTTCTTCCTCGGCAGTAACCGTTGGAACGACCCAAACCTTCAGGCTCGCTTCGACTTCACTGTGCAAATGAATCTTGACCGTGTACAGACCAAGCTCCTTGAGCGGTCCGTCCAGCCGGATCTGATCTTGTGCCAATGTAAAGCCAGCTTCCTTCAGGGCGCCGACGATTTCGTGTGGCCCAACACTTCCGTACAAATGCCCTTCGTCGTTGGCATTTGCTTCGATTGTGATTGACTGTTTAGCCAAGTCATTCGAAAGGTCGCGGTAAGACTGCAGTTTTTCAAGCTCAATTGCACGCAGTTTCTCGCGGTGTTTTTCAACCATTCGCTTGTGGTGATCACTCGCCAAAGTCGCTAGACCTTGCGGTAGCAAATAGTTCAGTGCGTAACCATTCTTGACCTCAACCAAGTCACCTTGGCGACCAAGGTGTTCCACATTGTGGATCAGCAGCAACTGAACGCCACCATTTTCGCCACGGGGCAATCGCTTGTAAGGTCGTTTGAACTTGCGTCCACTACGTTTCGTAGCCATCTGTCGTACTCGTAATCGATCTAAGTTAATCGGTTGTTGATTGTATTAAAACGGAATGTTCGGGTCGTCGTAACCTGAACCGCCACCTGTTGGCTGCGCGTCACCGCTGGGCGGCGAGCCACCGGTATTGGCTTGAGACATCTGTGGTGCGGATTCGCGTCGCTGGCCACCGCCTCCGCCGCCTTGTCCACCACTGCTTAGCATTTGCATTCGGTCACAAACGACACGCAATTTACTTCTTTTTTGGCCGTCAGTTTCCCAAGTATCCAGTTTAAGCCGGCCCTCGATCAAGATCGGTGAGCCTTTTCCAAGGTACTCGCTAGCAACTTCTGCGGTTCGCCCCCATAAAGTCACATCAACAAAAGTCACCTCGTCGACCCATTCTCCCGTCGCAGTCTTGCGGCGATCGTTGACGGCCAAACCGATATCAGTAACAGCGGTGCCACCCTGGGTGTATTTCAGTTCGATATCACGGGTCACATTGCCCACCAAAATGACGCGGTTGTAACTAGCCATCTTTTTATACCCTTTGTCTCGGAACTGTTCTTATGGGGAAATCCATCCCAAATGTTATCCGCTTGTTCGTCTATTAATCTACCGGGGTGAAGCACACCGGCAAGTCACTGATCGACTACGCAGGAGCCGTTTCAGTTTCAGCGTTTTCACCATCATCACCGGCTGGAGCGGCAGGACCGTCTTCGCCTTGTGATGGTGCTGGCGTTTCGCCACGGGCGTTGGCCAAAATCGGTTCAACCAATCTTGGTTCAAGTTTGATCGTTAGCTCGCGCAAAACGGGCTCAGCCAACTGTAGGGCACGCTTGTACTTAGGTAGCAAATTGCCTTCGCTTTCAAAGTACGTCAACCAATAGGTTCCTTTTTGGTGTCCTTCGATTGGGTAAGCTAGTTTTTGCTCCATCCACAATCGATTCACAAGGACGTTCCCGCCATTGTCAGTAATGATATCGGCGATTTGCTTGCTGACCCCACCTGGGTCGCGCGCGTACTGATTGCTATCGACAATAATCAGCATTTCGTAGGTGTTAACTGCCACGGTACCTGGTCTTCTCCGTCGAATCTTTCGCCAAATGGCGACTAAGTTTGGTTATGTTCGGTGTTTTGCGTTTTGGTCGACCCATCGGATGGCTTGTCGACCTTTGTCTTTCGTTTTGGCGTCGCGTTTGGATCGGCGTTGAACTTGTTCATCGCATCGGCGATCCCGTTGGCCACCCACTCAAGTGCCCCATGAGCAGCCCGAGTCGTTGCGGCTTCAATTTCGTCATGTTCGGATTTGTTAAATTTCCCGAGCACATAATCCGACACTTCCCAGCCGCTGGGAGGACGCCCAATCCCAATTCGTAATCTTGGGAAATCTTGGGAGTCCAAATGTCGAATGATATCTTTTAGTCCGTTTTGACCACCTGCGGAACCTGATCGGCGAATCCTCAGTCTTCCGGTCGCGAGATTCAAGTCATCGCAGACAACCAAAATGTCGTCAGGCTCTAGCTTGAAAAAATCCATCGCTTTCCGAACACTCTGTCCACTCGCGTTCATGAACGTGTGAGGACAAAGGACTGAGAGTTTTTGGCCGCCGAATCTTCCCTCTGCGAATTCACCCTCAAACTTGATTTTCGGTGATTCCGCTGACGACAAGACCGCGATCCTAGTCGCTGCCATGAACCCAACGTTGTGTCGTGTTTGCTCGTACTTTCGCCCTGGATTTCCGAGACCAACGATTAGCTTCATCGCAATATACTCAGCTTGGTCAAATACTCGTTTAGCCTGCACCCTCCTCAGCCGGGGCATCTTCCCCTGCAGGTTCAGCCTCGTCTTGGACTTTCATTCCCTTTGGTTTTTCAACTTGAGCAACCATTGTTCCAGCAGTGGTTACCAACTCAGCACCTGCGGGCAAATCCAGGTCCTTGGCGGCACAGGTGTCGCCAACGCCCAGCCCAGAAACATCCATTCGAATGCTTTCGGGAATGCTGCCTGCAGGGCAACTAATCTCAACGGTGTGCATCGCTTGCAAAAACATCCCACCAGCCTTGGAGCCCGCTGGCTCTCCATAAAGCTGAACAGGAACGGTAACGGCTACCTTTTGATTCATATCAACACGAATGAGATCGACATGCAAAACGTCAATCCCAAGGGCGTCCCACTGAAGGCTACTGACGAGAGCTGTGTCTTTGGCAGCACCCGAGAGTTGAACCATTTTTGAATTGTGGCGGATCAGAGCCCTGACTTCCTTGGAAGTGATTGCCAGATTCTCATTTCCTTGTCCATGGCCATACAAAATCGCTGGAACAAGTCCCGACTTGCGCATTTTGCGTGAAGCACTCGAGCCAGTTTGGTCTCGTTTTTCGACTACTAATGTGTCCATCATTCAAGCTGACCGACAGGTCATGTTGTTCGTGTATTTGTTTGTCCGCTCGTCCATAACCCCATCGATTGGCCCCACAATTGCGGGCCGAAAAATGGTGGTTTCGAGCATTTTCCCCTCAGAAATTCGAGGGAAGCGGGTAAGTATGGCGGATGGGCTTTCGCACGCAAGCCCAAACAGACAAGGAAAGCTCGCAAAATCCCAAGGGTTCTGGCGAAGTTTACCGATTCCTGGGCCATTCATGCGACACTATGGCGTGGGACGCAGGGCAAATCAGTTTTTGATCCGGGGTCATTTTGGTAACCCGACGCGTGAGTTTTGGAGTTGCGCTTTTTGGGAACGCTGAATTGTTCAACACGACAAATTACTCAGATGCAAATAAACGATCGTCGTCTGCAGCGAGCTGTGCCCAAGAAACTTCTGGATCGCCTTGAGGCTCACGCCAGCTTCCAGTAGGTGCGTGGCGTAAGAATGCCTGAGCGTGTGCACAGAAATCTTTTTGCCAAAGTTCAACTTGGTGGTGATGATCTTCATCGCGTCTTGCGGCGTCGTGGGTGCCATCGGAGTCTTGGCGGTCGACATGCCGGTGTGCTTACGACCATCGGCGAGAAACAAAAAGCGTTTGTGTCGATGCGAGAGCCAATGCTTTCGCAGCAGTTGCAGCGTCGAGCTGGGGATCGGGATGTAGCGATCTTTGGCCCCTTTGCCGCGATGAATATGGACCAGTCCGCGATCCGCATCGATGTCACCGACTTGCAAGTTCAGTCCTTCGCTCAGTCGCAGTCCCATCGAATAGACGGTCCAGAAGTAAACCGCCATGCGCTGACTCGTACAAGCGTCAATGATTTGGTGAACTTGCTCGGGCGTGATGACTTCAGGCAGCGTCTTGGGGCCTTTGACTTTCAGTTGATGCAGTGTGTCCCAGTCGCGCGGACAGGTGACACGAAAAAAGAACTTGAAGGCCGAGAGTGACACACGGAGTGTTCCTTCGGCGTAGTGCTTGACGTTCTTCAAGTGCAGAAAGTACTTTCGCAGTTGCGATTCAGAAATGTGCTCAGGGGAACATTGGCAATGATCGGCAAGTTTGCGAATCTCACGCAGATAGCCGTCAAAGGTCCGTTTGGCGAAGCCTGCAAGCTGCAAATCTTCCGAGAATTTGTGGTAGAGTTCGGCGTTGAAGTGTTTTGAAAAAGGCATGAGTTTTAGGTCCTCTTGTTGTGAAAAGAAAAATCAACAAGAAAACGTTGCACGCAAAAACCAGCATGCACTAAAATAAAGCACCCGCCGCGAAGCGGCTTACTTGAACAAAGCCGAAAAACCTTTGCTCAGGTAAAAGCAGACAGCAAGCGATCAACGCTATATCTGTCAGCCACCACTCCATCACATCCGTGTTTATCTGTGTTCATCCGTGGTTCAATTCAAACAAGACCTGATTTGCATCACGTCCTGTTGGAACTGGTGTAGATCTTACATGGTAGCCGACC
>CAYNNP010000041.1:0-22375 GCA_964398215.1 uncultured Pirellulaceae bacterium
GGGCTATCGCCCTGCGGCTCAAAGGATTCTGATCGGCGCCAACAGCTCAGTAAATCAACAAGCTTTACACGACTTACAACTTTGGCTCTAAGCAGCTTGAGATTGCGTGGCGATGTCTTTGGCCTTCTTCAAGTCCAGCTTTCCTGTTCCCAACATTGGGATCGAATCAACTTTGATGAACGCGTCTGCTGATGGAATGAAAAGGTTGGGCAAACCTTGTTCACGAAGTCCATTCAAAATCGTATCGATACTCACCTCGGTTGCTTTGTGCAACACGATCAACTTCTCGCCCTTCTTGGGACAGGGGACTGCCGTGACGCATGCGCGAATTTCTTCATCATCATCGCCTTCTGTCAGTAGTCGGGCGATCTCTTCTTCCACTCGTACATGAGGCACCATCTCGCCGCCAATTTTTGAAAATCGACTCAATCGACCAGTGATGTGCAAGAATCCGTCTTTATCAATCCGAGCAATGTCTCCCGTCTCGTACCAACCATCTTGAATTGCTTTTTCAGTCAAATCGTCGCGATTCGCGTAGCCTTTCATCACGTTGGGGCCAGTCACTAATAGCATCCCGTCTTGGTCGGCTTCCATTTCGCTACCATCGTCGGTCGACACCACCTTGACCGAAACACTTGGCAGCGGACGCCCCACAGAACCTTCGATTCGATCCTTCTGGTATTTGGCGGCGGAGCGGCTGGGAGGAATGTTGACGGACACCAGCGGACTGAGTTCGGTGGCACCATAGCCTTCAACGGGTCGCACTCCGAACTTCTTTTCGAACGAGTCGAACAGTTCGGCTGGCATTTTTTCCGCGCCAACGACCACCACGTCCATGTGCTTGAATTGCTCGGGTTTGATCCGCCGCAAATAGCCTCGTAGAAAAGTAGGTGTCGCCAGAATCACTGTGACTTTGTACTTTTCGGCCAGCTTCCCAATCTGCCGTGCATCCAACGGATTGAAATGGTAAATGCCTTTGGGCCCGACGGTGTTGACCGTCCATAGCGTGACTGCGTATCCGAACGAATGAAAGAACGGCAAAATGCCAAGCACGGTGTCGTTGTGATCGAGTTTTACGGCTGAATCAACAGCACTGACGTTGTGGCTGACATTCGCGTTGCTTAACAGAACGCCTTTTGGCATTCCTGTTGATCCGCTTGTAAAGATCACGGTCAGCGTGTCGTCACCATCGACTTTGTGCAAGCCGAGAATCCGGTCCAAGATTTTTCCAGGAACAAATCTTGCTTGTAAAAATCCGATCAACTTGTCGACGGCCGTGACTTTGTTGCGAATCGAATCAAGCATCACTAATTCGGCATCGAGTTCAAAGTCCATTTTGCTCATGAACTTTTCAGTCGTCAAAATATGTTTGATACCAACGTCTTGGATGCAGTGGTTCAACACACTGCTGCTAACGGTGTAGTTTAAGTTGGCACTGATTCTTTGGTCCATTGCGAGTGCGACATTGACGCTAACGCCACCGGCGCTGGGCGGCAACAATACACCCACAAATTGCTCGTCGTTGCTAAAGACTTCACGCCTCAAGACACGTCGCAAGATCAATGTTCGAATCAACAGATCTCGCCCGCTGAGTTCCGTGCCAAGTGAATCTGCGGCCTGCAAGCGGCGCCCGGCTTTGCGCCAAACGCGGATCACTTTACTAGCCAAAATTGGAAAGTCGTTTCGGCGATCAGTCTTCGATCGGGCTCCCAATTCCTGCACACGAGAACGGATAAACTCCAGTGGCTCTGCGCCCTTCAAGGGTTCGCCCAACCGCAGCGTAATTGTCCGCCGATATTGTTTGGGCCACTTCCAAAAGAACTTGCCTCCTGAAAAGCTAAAGATGCTGCCCCACATTCCCTCTAGCCACATTGGGACAACGAGAGCCTCTGGGTCTTTGAGTATCTTTTTCACACCCGGCCGAAAGGCTTGAAGCTGACCGGTTCGCGTCAAGGTTCCTTCAGGAAAGATACCCACAACATCGCCTTCATCGATCGCACTGCGCGCGGTCTTCAACGCACGCCCAATCGATTTAGGACTGGCTGTCATCAAGATCGTATCAAATGCGCCTGCGATCCAATCCAATGCTCGGTTGTTGAAATTGCCACCGTCCACCACAAAACGCACATTGCGCGGCAGCATCCAAAGAATCAGAATCCCGTCGATCCAGGAAACGTGGTTGCTGACTACAACGCAGCCCTTTTCCGTGGGCAAATTTTCGAGACCAACGATCTCTTTGCGGTAACACATCGTTAGCCATGGTGTCATCACAGTACGCATGAACATCCGCGGCGAAATCAGCCCAAGGATGATGAAACCGAGCAGCAGAACACCAATTCCGATCAGGACGTAATAGACGTAACTCACACTTTTTCCAATCGCACGAGGCTGATGATTTGTCGGAAGAACCATTGGCTATCCGATCTTGCCCTGACAATTTACCGGGTTCCGGGTGGTGAATCGACGGGAGTTGCCCGGAAGTTTTTGATCAACAGCGGATTGGTTCTCTATCACAAGAGCCTGTGACGTGAATTCACGAGCGCAGTCAGCCCATTTGTTCTAATCGTCACACGCGACGTTCGTGCTGCGGACGGTCGGTCACGTGACCAACTTTGCCACTAGGTGACCGGTTTTCCAGGAACCGGGACGGCGTAGCTGCCATCAGAGAGTCGCTGAACAGGCGCCAACGAAGAGAGGCTTTCCAACGAGTCGACATCTGCCAAAGAAACGTTGCTACCGAACGCTGAATCCCATTTGACAAGTTTGCCACTATAGGAAGCCATTCGCCCTAAGATTGCGGTCATTGTACTTGTCGCACCATATTCAACCTCATTAGGCAATTCTCCTCTGCGAAGTGCAGCGAGAAAATCATCTTGCTGTGGTTGCCATCCGCGACCCTTCGTTTCGCCAGCCTCACTTTGCCAGATTAAATCGCCTGCGACATTGTAGATTTTTGCAGCTGAGATATCTGCGACACCTCGGGTCATGTGAACTTGTTCCGCGACCTGATTCCAGCATCCCTTCTGGTGGCGACACTGGCTCATCAAGCCAACGCCCCCAGGATAAACAAACTCTACCATGTGTTGATCAAAGACTTGGCCAGTCAGAGAATCCGCGCCTCGACTGCCTTGGCCTTGAGCTTGGATTGGGTGCCCATCCATCAGCCAATTGATTACATCCAGATTGTGGATGTGTTGCTCTGCAATCAGGTCGCCACCCAACCATGTGAATTGTTGCCAATTGCGAAGTTGATATTCCAACTCGGACTGTTTTGCTTTGCGTGGACGTTGGCTGCTGCCAGACGAATTCCAAAACGCACGCGCAAAAACCGGATCGCCAATGATTCCATCTTTTAATTGTGCAATGCACTCACGGTACCCAGTTTCATGCCGGCGTTGCAAACCGACAGCAACCGCTAGACCTTTCTGTTTGGCAAGATCGCCAGTTTCCAAGACCAGGCGTACGCCTTGCGGGTCAGTGGCAACTGGCTTTTCCATGAAGACATGCTTGCCGGCATCTACCGCCGATTGAAATTGCCGTGGCCGAAACGCCGGTGGTGTTGCCAGGATCACCACATCACAATCGCTTGCCATCACTTGCTTGAATCCAGCAAGTCCATCGTATCGACGATTTTGAACATCCACGCGATCGCGATGGCGACTGCACAGCGACCGGTACGCAGACTGGATGCTGCTTGGAAAAATATCGGCTAGCGCAACGAGCTGAACGCCACCGCCCGCTGTTGACAACATTTCATTTGCGATCGCAACTCCGCGTCGACCACAGCCGATCAAGCCAACTTTGATCGTGTCGGTACCGAAAGCATGGGCTGCGTTTGCGACTGCTAATTGGTTACTCGCAATTGCGTGCCCAGCCAAAACCAAACCGCCGCCTTTAATGAAGCTGCGGCGGCTGGGAGCAAGGTCGTGCGCAACTTTTGGCGACGACTTTCGTTCTTTGCGTGACCGTTTGGCCATAAGTCTGATTGGGCAACAGGCGAGAAAGGTAACTATGGTTAAGCGAATGGCAGGCCGGGCACCGACGAAACGTGCCGCCGACCTTCGAACGCTTGACAGCCTACAGGGTACACGAATCAGCAGGAATCACGCCGACTTTTCCTGGCAACAATGCTCTCAGCGGAGCACAAATGCTTTGTTACGGGTGATTGTGCCCAGCGTGCTTATCCATCTTTTTATCGACGAATTGAACTTCGGGTAGCTTTTCGGGACGTCGAATCACGGTCGCAGAAAGGATCTTGTCGGCAGGCAAAACCACTTCGCCTTTCTGTTTTTCCTTGGTTGGATCGACACGACGAAACTGTCCGACCAGTTCCATGCCTTTGATGACACGTCCGAAAACGGTTTGGTTTTTGGCGACACTTGGCAGCGGAATGTATGAAATCGCAAACTGAGTGCTGGCCGTGTTGGGTACAAAATCACTCGTGTCTGGAATGGGGATTTTTACCATTAGCAACGATCCATAAAGAGCCGCACGCGCATCCTCTCTAGCGTGTTCGTCCAATAAGAACGGACCTTCGCCAATCTCGCCGCGTCCTTCAGGATCTCCCGTCAAAGCCAGCAAATTGGAAACAACCTGATAGAACTCCAGCCCGTCATAAAACTTGTCCTCGACCAAATTGATGAAGTGTGCCACGGTTGATGGAGCTTGGTCGATGTAGAGTTCAACAATGAACTCGCCACGACTTGTCATGAATTTGACTTGCGGATTACGTTTTTCTTCGGTTTCCTTTTTTATTAGCATTGATTCCTTGTCCCATTCGGACTTCAAAATCTCGATCGCACCAATCATTGACCGATCAACTTTCTCCCAGTTTTCCTCGCCAACCGACTTGTAGATTTCGGTTGCAAACTCAAACTCGCCGGCACAGACAGCCGATCTTGCAACGCCGAGGAATAGGTAGGATGGAAAGTTCGCCTGTGTTCGAAAAAGAACCTTGCCGGCATACAGCATGGTCGCGTCGTAAGTATCGTGCTGGTAGTGGTGCTTGCAGACGGTCACCAAAAATCGTGACAGAGCTACGGGGTCCACATCGTTCTCACCGGCATACTTCAGAGCGGGCGGAAAATTGTCCATGAAGTCTAAAAGCCGAACCCCATCGCTAAACGCTTGCTCCATACATTCCAAGGCTTCCGTTCTCAAAGCGCGAAACTCGTTCATCTTCGATCGCGTCTTATGCTGGTAGTTCAAGTACTCAAGATGCGAGATTCTAAAATCGACCATTTTGGTTCGATATACACCAACAGATTCCTTGTACGCATCAAGCACCTTGTCCAGCTTTTCACGGTCGGCCTTTTTGATCACGGAAGTATCAACATCATCAAAACTGAAGGTCGCTGGCGCCGGGGGATTCGCACCGTCCTTTGCCGCTGGCGCAGCAGGGATTGGCGACCCTGGCTGGTCTTGGGCAACCACCAGCGAGGTGAAACCAAGAATCAAGGCAAACGGCATGAAAGCCACAAAACGCGGCATAATCGACTTGGATTGGATCATTCAACAACTCGAAACAGAATTCGGCAAATCAAAAGGTGGCAGGCGAAAGATCCGCTGGCCGCGTTTAGTTAAATCTATTTTGTGGTGCATACGAAACCAAAAGGGATTCGGTTTGCGACATTGAAAAGGTATTCTCAACGGCTTTCCAACACAATCACTGCAATTTGCAACCCAACGTTAGCTGACCAGGGTCATGAAATCTAAAAAATCGAGCTCCGGCGGCGGTCGCAGAGCCAAGAAAAGTAGCAAGAAACCGCAAGTTGCCAAACTGCGAATCATTGGCGGCCACATGGGCGGACGAACGGTGCGCTATCATGGTGCCGATTTTACCCGCCCGATGAAGGACAATATTCGCGAAAACCTATTCAATATTTTGGGCCAAGCAGCCAAAGGAGCGATCGCGATTGACCTGTTTGCTGGCACCGGGGCACTGGGGCTGGAGGCGTTAAGCCGAGGAGCCACCCGGGCAATCATTGTCGAGCAAAATCGCCTGGCCGTGAAATACATCCAAGAAACCGTCGATGAATTGGACGTCAATTCGCAGGTGCAGATTTTGATTGGTGACGCGTTTCGACTCTCAACCGAAATCCTGTCGGCTCCCAAAGACGATACGCCCTGGATTGTGTTTTTGAGCCCACCGTATGCGCTGTGGCATGAATCACTCGATGCAATGAACGCGATGGTGCGCCAGACGCTGGAGTTCGCACCTCCGGGCAGCGTGCTGGTCTGCGAAACGGACAAGCCATTCGATGTCGATCTCTTTCCTAAAACGCAGTGGGATCATCGGCCTTATGGGAACGTGCGACTTTCGTTTGCAGAGCCTGCCATGGTTTGTGGCATGAACCTCTAAAAAACTCAATCGCAGAACTACTTGCCCGCAAATTTCTTCAGCTTGCGATCGAGCGTACTCCGTTCAATCCCAAGAATCGCTGACGCGCGGCTCTTATTTCCGCCGGTGTGTCGGAGCACGCGTTCGATATGGCTGCGTTCTAATTTTGCCAACGTAATTTCTACGTTGCCATCATCGGATCCGCGGTGCGCGGCGTCATCACCATGAACGGCCGGCGAGAGCGCCAAGTCGGATTCGTCGATTACTGTTTTCGTATTCAAAACAACCGCGCGTTCAATCACGTTTTTCAATTCGCGAATGTTGCCTGGCCAGGAATAGCCCAACAAACGTTTCTTTGCTGCCTCGGTTAGGCCCGTGATTTTGCGGCCCATTTCTTGATTGAATCGATTCAAAAAGAACTCGGCCAGCAACACCACGTCTTTGCCGCGATCTCGCAGCGGTGGAACCAGCACTTCCACGACGTGTAGACGATAGAACAAGTCTTGGCGAAATTTTCCTTCGCGCACCATCGCTTGCAGATCACGATTGGTAGCCGCAACGACTCGCACATCAACAGAAATCGGCGCGTGTCCTCCAACTCGCTCGAATGGATGGCCTTCCAAAACTCGCAAAAACTTGGCTTGAATCTCGGCGTTCATTTCACCGATTTCGTCCAGCATCAACGTACCGCCATCAGCCGCTTCGAACTTGCCCTGCTTGCGGTCAGTTGCACCGGTAAAGGCACCTTTTTCGTGGCCAAACAACTCGCTTTCTAGCAGCGATGGTGAAAGCGCCGCACAGTTCATGCAGATCATGGGGCCCTCACGACGAGCGCTGGCGTGATGAATCGCAGCGGCAACAAGTTCTTTGCCGACTCCCGATTCGCCTCTGACCAAAATCGTAGCGTTCGTTGGCGCCGCCAAAGATACTTGCTGAACAATATTTCCGATCGCCGATGACTCGCCAACAATTTGTACTCGGTCACCCAACTGTTGCTGTAATTGTTTGACTTGCCGACGACTTTGGCGCAACGACTGATTGAGTTTGGATCGCGTTGTCAGCCCCGCCAACGATTCCGCCAAGATCTCTGCGACCGCGACCACAAATTCTAGATCGGAACCATGCAGCGCCTGTTCGCCAGCCGATGTTGTCAGGTGAAGCAGGCCGCGAAGCACTCCTTCATGATCACGCACAGGCGCAATGATTAAACTTTCGACATCGATCTCACCGCGGCTGTTTTCGGTGGCGAGTTTCGCATCGCCAACAACGTTTCGCGCCAAGACAGCTTGTCCGTCTTGCGCGCTGACGCTTTGTAACAATGGATCCGGTGGACGACGGTAGCTGCGTGTGCCCGACTGGACGGTTGCCACGAGAGCCAAGTCGCCAAGTGTTGAAACGCTCTTGGATTGTTTTTTGGTTACGTAGCCGGCCGCCGTTCCTAACGCAGTATTTTGATTGAGTGATTCGAGAGCCGCATCAACGGCATCATTTACAGATTCGATTCGGGCGACCGAGAATGCCAATCGCAAGAGTTGGTGACTAGCTGTCGAGGTACCAGGGTCGCCCTGGGCACTGTGTAAATACTGGCTCTTTCGCCGCCGATCCGTGATTTGGCTGGGGTCCATTTCCATCGTCAACTGATCGTCGGTGGATTGTTTGACGATCGCCGATTCGATGTTGTGAGTGGTCGTGCCGTGGATCTGCTTGGTGAACTGAATGCTAAATCCAGCAATTTCGATCAAATCGCCATCATCCAGCTCATGAGGACTGCTAATTTTTTGGCCATTTAAAAAAGTACCGTTTCGGCTGCCCATGTCTTGGACGAACCAGCAGTCATTTTGCCAGCTGATTTGGGTGTGCCGGCGGCTGGCCTGGTCGCTGCGAATCACGATCTGGTTGCTGGAAGCACGCCCCAAAGTCGCCTGCGCAGGGGGAACCAAGCGAAAAATGTCACTCCAGCGATTGCCTGCCTGTAGCACCAAATAAGCTCCACGATCCCCAGCGGCGGGGAAAGTTGGTGCCGATTCGAGGGGCAAACCGGATTCAGAATCAGGGACTTGAGAGGTCAAAGCTTTAAAAATAGAGCAGAAGAGAGAAGATAGGTTGTCGAAAAGCCGACCATTACAGGGACTTCTGTTGCCCCATGATTTCCACGCAAGTATTCTAACAGCTGTTGCTTTTGGTTGGTAACACTGTCCATTTTTGGGGGCAGACCTGAGCGGTGGATCGCCTCCGCCACCCAATTCCTTGTCACTTTGGCTATTCGCCACGCGGAGAACATTTAGATGCAATTGGGTATTAATCACACGATTCGGTGGATCACTACCATATCACTGGGGCTCTGCCTCACTGTCTCGCTCCACGCTGGTGGATTCGGGGGTGGATTCGGCCAGGCGGTCGGTGGTGTCATGATCGACACAAACGGTGTCCTTCGAACGGCAACGACTGTCGAGCGAGCCGATTTCGCAAACTTCCTGCGAAATCGAGTGGACGCTCCACAAGGTGACTTACTGAAGCCCGCAAAAATGCGGATGGTGTCCGTGAAGGGTTTGACGGCAGCGGTCGCAAAAAGTCGCCAAGCTGGTGAACCGCTTCCCGAATCGGTCGCGTTCATGGCTGGCCTGCAGCGAATCGAATATGTATTCGTTGACCAAGAAAACAATGACATCGTGTTAGCCGGTCCAGCCGAGCCTTGGAAGCTGCGTGCTGACGGGACAGTGGTCGGTACCGTTTCCGGTGGCGCTGTTTTAATGCTGGAAGATCTTGTGGCCGCATTCCGCACCGTCGAAACGGCTCGCCACGAAGGCATGAGTTGTTCCATTGAACCAACCGCCGATGGACGCCGCCGTCTGCAAAAGTTGCTGCAGAATGTAAAGCTTCGTCCCGGGCAAAACCCTGCCGTATTCGAGGAGTCAATGAAGCAGGCTTTCGGTCCTCAGATGGTCAAGCTAACCGGAGTGATCCCCGAAAGTCGTTTCGCACGTACGTTGGTTGCTGCTGACTACGAAATGAAACGTATCGCCATGGATCTTGCAGAATCGAATGTCGACGGTCTGCCAAGCTACTTGGACATGTCCAAAAATTCTCGTCACGGAGCTGGCCAGAATCCACGCTGGTGGATGGCATGCAACTACGATGCACTAGCCAAAAGCGAAGACGAACTGGCGTGGAAGATTTCTGGCCAAGGTGTAAAAACCATGACCGAACAAGACGTTGTCGCGAAAGATGGATCGGTCGAGAAAGGCGGGCGTACCGACAAGGTCGCTCAAAAGTGGGCTGAAGCCATGACGCAAAAGTTCACGGCACTTTCACAGAAGATGCCGATCTTTCGGGACCTGCGAAACGCGATGGACATGGCTGTTGTCGCAACGCTGATCGCTCAACATCGTTTGGATCAAAAAGCAGGCGTCGATCTTGCTGAACTCACTTCGCCTGAAGCATTCGAGATGGTGAAGTACACCGCACCAAAATCGCTTGACCCACAATGCAGCTTTGTAAAAGGCCGCAGTGGCTGGGTTGTCACGGCTTCGGGTGGTGTTGACGTCAGCGCTTTCAAAGTCGTCCAGAATCAGGAAACTCAAGCCGGTTTGGCCGACACTCGCATTGCCGCACTGAAGCCACATGCTGACCGTTGGTGGTGGAATCAGTAAGTCGACTATAGAAACGAGTCTTCCGACTCATTGAATCAAATTTGGCAAGCCCCGGAATACTGGGGCTTGCTTTTTTTAATTAACCGACGACCTTGGCGACATTCAGCGCAGTGCCGCTCGATCGACTCGGCAGCGGCAAGCTGATTTATTGCAAAACGAACCTTTTCACGGCTTGGCCTCTCGCAGTCTTGTACTAGGTTGCATTCTTTACGGGATTGGATCGCGGTTTGTGGATCGCGCTTTCTACACGCAATCCAAAAAGGTTGCCGATTGCGGAAACCGCACGCGTGACAGAATCCTAAAAAACACTAGACTCTGTGCTATGTCAGAACCAAACAACCCAACCGAAAAATCACCCGCTCCTGAACCCATCGACCCAATGGTTCAGCCATCGCGCGCGATTCGCCCTCACGGTACCGTTAACAGCCGCAAACTTGCCGCTGCTGCTGCTCGTGTCGCGCTGGACAATAACGGGAAAGACGTCACCGTCATCGATGTTTGTGCGCAGTCAGCCGAGTTTGATTTGTTCGTGTTGGCAACAGGCACCAGTCGTCGGCAATTGCACGCGATCAGCGAACAGATCGATGACGTCCTGCAGAAAGAGCTCGGTGACGTGCGGCTGGGAATCGAAGGCTATGAAGAAAGCCGCTGGATCGTGCTGGATTATGGCAGCGTCGTTGTCCACATGTTCGACGAGGATACTCGCGAATACTATGATCTCGAATCACTCTGGGCAGACGGATCGGTCATCCCCTTAGAAGAATTGGGAATCGACCCAAACGTATAGAAAATCAATGAGGTCGGCCAAGGCTGACGATCATCTTCATCCGATTCGCATGCTCTTTCCTGCCCAGTTTCGACCTGCGCTATCGCCGGTTCCCCTCGTCGGATCCGCGTAAAGTTTGTAACGTGGTTGCGAACCGGTACAGCACCGAGCGACCAGTCCATGCGATCACACTCCCACCCAACTGCTTTTCAACAGTATTCAACGCTAAGAAACGAACATGCACCTTCCAGAAATCCTACAAGCTCGTTTTGCCGATGCACTTTGCAGTCTGACCGAAAACGCAGACAAATATGCGGGAATGATTCGCGGTACCAATGACCCAAAATTTGGTGACTATCAGTCCAACTGCGCCATGCCGTTGGCAAAACAAATTGACGGTAAAAACCCTCGCGAGATCGCGACAGAAGTGGTTGCCAAGTTGCAAATCGATGACATCTGCGAAACACCCGAAATCGCAGGAGCTGGCTTCGTAAACTTGAAACTCAAAGACAGTTTTGTCATCGCTTCGTTAGTAACGATGCTGGAGGACAAGGAGCGATGCCTTGTTGCGACCAGCAGTACACCAAAAAACATCGTGATCGATTTTTCGTCACCCAATGTGGCCAAGCCAATGCATGTTGGGCACATCCGCAGCACGGTGATCGGCGACTGTCTCGCAAAAGTAATTTCGTTTTTAGGCCACAACGTAGTCACAGACAATCACCTTGGAGACTGGGGTACACAGTTCGGCACCATCATCTATGGCTACAAACATTTTGGCGATCCAGAGGTAGTCGAAAACGACCCTGTGCCAGAGTTGACCAAGCTGTACCGAAAAGTGCAGGCGTTGATTGAGTATCACAAATCGGTTCAATCAATCAGTGATCTAACTGAAAGCATTGACGTTGCCAAACGAAATGTTGCAGCAGCGAAGGCAGCATTGGATTCAGTCGACCAAACAGATAAGAAAGCAGCCAAGAAGGCTAAGTCGGATGTGGAGAAATCTGCTCAGCGACTCAGCAAAGCAGAAAGTACGCTTGAAAGTGCTCAGCAAAAGATTTCTGAATTCGAAGCTGTGCCAGGAAACCTATCGATTGCCAAAGAGCATTCGGATGTTGGGAGCAAGGTGCTTATCGAAACAGCCAAGCTTCACGAAGGTGACGAACAGAACTTGGGGCTTTGGGAAAAGTTTCTTCCGCACTGCAAGGACGAAATCAATCGAGTTTACAAGCGACTGAATGTCGAATTTGATCATGTGCTGGGAGAGAGTTTTTATCATCCGATGCTCGCTGGTGTTGTCGACGACCTGAAAGAGCGAGGCATGGCATCGGACAGCGAGGGCGCAATCTGCGTTTTTGTCGATGAATTCGATGCGCCAATGATCGTGCAAAAGAAAGACGGTGCATTTCTATACTCGACGACAGACCTAGCAACGTTGACCTATCGAATGCAAGAGTTTCAACCCCATGAAATCCTGTATGTCGTTGACACTCGACAGAGTGAGCACTTTGAAAAACTATTTGCAGTCGCCAAAAAAATCGGCATCGCCGACGTCAAACTAGAGCACGTGAACTTTGGTACTGTTTTGGGCGAAGACGGCAAACCCATGAAGACTAGAAGCGGCACATTGATCGGCCTTGAAGGCCTTTTGGATGATGCGGTCGCCGGAGCAAGGGAGGTCGTTTGTGACCCCAGCAGGCTGGAAAATATTGTGCCGCCAATGGATGCAGCTGAGCAGGATTCAATTGCTGAAACGATCGGTATCTCGGCAATCAAATACGCGGACTTGGCCCATCACCGCACCAGTGACTATCGGTTCAATTTAAAGAAGATGGTGGAACTGAAAGGGAACACGGCAACATACATACAGTATGCCTACGCCAGGACTCAAAGCATTTTTCGTAAGTCTGAGATATCCGAATCAAAATTGCTGGAACTAACAACTTCGGAGGAACTCGTTTTTACTGAGCCGGAAGAACGCGCCCTTGCATTGGAATTGTTGAAACTTGAAGAAGCTCTTGCCGCAACTTATGGCGAGTGCACGCCAAACCAATTGGTTGATTACGTGTACAGCACTGCCAAGGCTTACTCAAAGTTCAATGACTCAAAAAATTGTAGAGTGCTTGAGTCCCCATCTAGGTCGATTCAAACCACCCGCCTGCTTCTCGTGGTTTTATCGGGACGAGTCTTAAAACTTGGGCTGTCGCTGCTCGGTATCCAGGTAGTGGACCGGATGTAATTGATGGAATTGATACAAACAGCTAATTGACAAAATGTAAGATTTACGTATCCTCGGTCTCTTGAGAACACCGGCGGGGCATCGCGGACATTTCTTAGTCTTGTCCTAGGCCGGATCCAAGTCAATCGAATGAATTTCGACTGTGTTGTGCAAGGAAAGTGATGTCGTAAATGAAACGACATCGGCGCACACCAGGGCATAAAGTCATGAGTTGTATCTCTTACAAGGCAGGTAATGATGGCAGCAAAAGCCAAGAAATCGAAATTAAACAAGTCGGAAGAAATCCGCAACTACTACGCATCGAATCCTGGTGCCAAACCTAAAGAAGTAGCCGCGGCGCTGAAGAAAAAAGGACTGGTAGTCACACCCCAGTTTGTCAGTACCATTCGTTCAGTATCAAAACGTAAGAATGGAAAGGTTGGACGCCCAGGTCGCCCGCCAGGAAGTGGCCGGTCCAACGGTGGTGTATCTTACGAAGCACTCGTCAAGGTAAAGAAAATCGTTGACGAATGCGGCAGTATTGGTGACGCGCGAGCAGCCTTAGATGCACTCGAATTGCTAACCAACTAATTTTTGCTCGTTGGATTCAAAAGCCCGAAAGCCTTGGCATCGCCAAGGCTTTTTTTGTGCAGTTTGATAAGTCTGGCCAGGCTTATCGAAGTGGCGCTGTTACGACACCCGCCGATGATTGGGTTCGCAGCGCATCGGCGCGCTGAACGATGTCGTCGGTCGATGAGAGTTGTTGGGGAACCATCTGAACATCAATGATCCTTTCGTCTCGTATTTCACCGGGCCAGAGAGACTCCGCGACAAAATCCAGTCCAGGCCATTGGTACCAAGGCGGGCTGAACTTTCGCCGAATCGTCTCAGTGCGAAACCCATCTTTTTCAATGCGGAATTCTCTTGTTCCGTAATACACAAAACTACTGGCCGCTGGTGTCGTCCCAATCACTTGATTGTCTACAGACACCGTTGCTCCAGGTGGATTCGATCGCACGGTCATCCGGCGGCGGACGCAACCCATTGCTGGAAGCATCACCGAGACTAGTAGGATCAAAACTGGAAAGCGTGTAGGTCGCACTAAAACAAATCACCGAAACGAGTGAACAATAACCACTCGTTGATTAACAATTCTCTGCGTCAAAAGGCTAGATCAAATATCACGACGTGAAACACAGAGTTTCCCTTTTGTATCAAGGGTGTCATGCAAGAGGCAGGCTGGTGGGTTTGCGACTACGCAGCGAATCCCGATCGGATGCTGTTGGATTTGGAAACTGAGGTCCAAACATTGCATCTGCGTACTCGTCGATCTGTTCGGGGGTTTCAAAATACACCGCGTAAACCCACTCGTCTTCAAACTCACATTCATCGGTGGTGTATTCACGGCAAATCTGCGGCCGAGTTTCATAGATTCCACATCGATAATCGTCGCCAAGATGCTTGCACGTGGTATGCACCAAGAGATACCACTGATCTTCGTCAACAAAAATACTGGCTCGATCGTGCAACAGATACCAGCGTATGTAATCAAAGTCGCGGCGATTGCCTGGTTCATCGATTGGCAAAGCAAAATATCGACAGCACTTAGCTGAACAGTGGTCGCATAGATTGGCTCCCGCCGGAATATCTTTGCGGCGCCGAAGTTTGGTTGCTGAACTCATGGTTGATTCGTCAAGGATGGTCGTTGATTGCTGGGAGACTACGATCGGCAGCGAAACGCTGGGTCTATCTGAGGTTGCTTCAATGGAATAAAAAGGCAATCGTACCGCGACAAGTTTAACTAGTTTCCAGTTCCAAAGTTGGTAAAGGGCTTGTTGATTTTACTTGCGTTACATGTTTTTGTGAGCCGCTGGCGCTAGCCGCGGGCCTCGAAGGTTTACGTTATCACCACAAGGCCCGCGGCTAGCGCCGTCAGCTCAGTAAATCAACAAGCCTTGACAACTTCCGCTCGGTCTTTCAGTCTGCAGCATAGTTTCATGCGACTTATCATTGCCATCATCCAGCCCACAAAATTAACTCTCGTTCGAGAAGCTCTCAAGCAGCATGGACTCGATCGGATGACGGTTTGCGATGCGCTCGGTTACGGACGACAACGTGGTCAGCTGGCTAGCTTTCGCGGTAACGAGTATCGGGTGGACCTGCTCCGTAAGGTTGCTTTGGAGATCGCGGTTAGCGAAGAAGACTTGGAACGGGTTGTGGACATAATTCGCGAGCAAGCTTTGACCGGTAGCGAAGGCCAAATCGGTGACGGCAAGATCTTTGTCGTGCCTGTAGCAGAAGTGATTGACATCGCCAGTCCCAACCGCGGTTAAGGCGACCGATTGCCGGGCAAACTACTTTTTCAAAGTAGGTTGGGCATTCCTGCCCGACTGAATTGAAAAACGCTTTGGATCGGATAAGTGCCCGATCTACAAACAGCTCAGATTGAAAAAGTGATTTGCCCTGCGACCGATTGAAAAATCTGGGCTCTGATCTTTTGCGGTGTCCAAGCTGAAAGCTGCAGCACGCGATCGCAAAAACGCAGCTCGAAACTCCTGGACGAACGAAACCCAACGTTCGTGCACTTTCAGTGATGGTCATCGCGGACTTAGATGTCTACGATATCATGTCTCAGTTCCTTTTCTTGAACAGCCGGCGGTCAATGCTGTGAAAAACGAAACGCTTGATGTAATTTTAAGTGGTCTGATGACCAGATACCAAGAACGTGTGCCAGACGTTTCGGTGATCGTTGATTTGATGCGCGAGAAAAACTTGGTTCAATCGGTCGACGATATCCAAAACGATCATGTCGCGTTTAGGACCATGGGAGTTCCCCAGCTGGGCATCGCGTCACTGGAAAAGATCTTTTTGCATTGCGGGTACGTGCGACGTGACGCATACCATTTTAGTGCCAAAAAACTGGATGCCTTTTGGTACGCACCACCAGAGCCGCGGCATCCTCGTATTTTCGTCAGCGAATTGCGCGTGGATGATCTTTCGCCAGAAGCTCAGCGAATCATCCGGTCCTACACCGACGAAGTCCCCTCTGATCCAGTGGCACAACTAGATTTAGACGACGGCGCTGCTGTGGACGCATTTTTGCATCGTCCGCTGTGGCGAATGCCAACGCTTGCGGATTTCGATCGCTTGGCACAGGAAAGCGAGTATGCGTCCTGGGTCATCTACAATCGATATTACTTGAACCACTTTACAATTAGCGTTCATGATTTGCCGGCGCCATACTGCAACATCGAAGCCTTCGATGCTCTGCTAGAAGAACACGGCATTCGGTTGAATGATGCCGGTGGGAAAATCAAAACGAGCAAAGACGGTTTGCTGCGCCAAAGTTCGACAGTGGCACGTCGCGTGAAAGCAGTCTTTGATGACGGCGATGGTGGCACCACAGAAAAAATGATCCCGGGTTCGTACGTTGAATTCGCTGAACGCAACGTCTTGCCAGAATTTGATTCCTTGTCAGCCGATCAAGTCCAGCGGGAGCACCGACGTGACGGTTTTGAAACCGGAAACGCTGACAAGATTTTTGAAAGCACTTACCGTTCCCAAGTAGATGGTTGAGCGATGCGAATCCTTTTGTTTTCAGTGGTCTTTGGCGGCTTTCTAGGATGCGGAAATATTGTCGCTGAAGAATCATGGGGCAAGCATGTAATCGTAAGCGGTACAACCAGCATGCCGAATTCGGCGTTGCCTTATGATTACGACGGCGATGGAAATATGGATGTCATCACATCCTTTGACGGTGAAGTCGTCGTCTTTCGCGGGCCGCGCTGGCAAAAACACGTTGTCTACACTTTCGTCCCAGGCAAGTCGCGGACGAAACCTCGTAGCGGTTGCATCCATAGTTGTCACTTGGACGTGGACCATGATGGTGACTTGGATTTCTGCGGATCCAACAACACGGTGTTCTGGCTTGAGTGTCCTGACGACCCATTTGGGCCGAAGCCGTGGACGTACCGGACAATCGATGATCAGATCCTTGGAACGCACTGTTTGATCACCGCTGATGTGAACCGCGACGGGAATCTGGACTTGATCGCGAACTCTGGCCGCTCGCTTGGAAGCACACCATTTCCCAATTCGTTGGCTTGGATTGAAATTCCAGATCGTCCGAAAGCAAAGTCTACCAGCAGTTGGGATCGCAACATTTTTGCCAAAGAAGATGCGCCGGGCGGTTCGCATTACACTGGGTTTGCAGATGTCGACGGCGACGGCCGTGGTGATATTTCCTGTGCGGCCAAAGGTGGTGACAGGTTTCCTGGAGGGCAATGGTTCGCTTGGTGGCAACAACCCAAAGATTCAGAAAGCGTTTGGCAAAAACATACGCTCGCGGACAATCAGCCAGGCGCCACCAATATTCATCCCGTCGATTTGAACGGCGACGGTAAAATTGATTTTGCTGCGACGCGAGGACATGGGGCGGGAGTGCTTTGGTTCAAAGGCCCAGAGTTTCGAATGATCGATATCGACGAAAAAATCCTTGCTCCGCATTGTCTGGCGACTGTCGATTTGGACGCTGACGGTGACATCGACCTAGTGACCTGTGGAAAGGAGGCCAACGGCATTGCGGCTTGGTATCAGAACGATGGGAAAGGAAAGTTTTCCAAGCACATCATCGGCGTCGATCAGGGAGCCTATGACATCCGAGCCGTTGATATGGATGCTGACAAAGATCTTGACGTATTGATCGCTGGCCACGCGAGCAAGAATGTTGTCTGGTTTGAAAACCCGAGGCGCACTGGTGACGCGAAGTGAGTCCGTCCTGGTTCAGCGGAGATATCCTGCGCTGACACATTTCGCATCGCGCCGCACCCGGCGGCTTGTTGATTTGTCATAGAACAAGCAGCCGGGAAATGACAGTAGGTGTAAAAAACTGAGTGCTCTCAGTCCTACATTCCTAAATCGCCAAAGAGCGGCGTGCTGAGGTACCGCTCACCAAGGCTGCACATGATCGTAACGATCCGCTTGCCTTTCATGTCGGGACGCGCCGCAACCTGAGCAGCCGCGCAGATGTTGGCACCGCTGCTGATACCTGCGACTAGTCCTTCCTCTTTTGCCAATCGCCGTCCCCATTCAAACGCATCGTCGTCTTCGACTTTGACCACATCGTCAATCACAGATGTATCAAGATTGCCGGGGATAAAGCCTGCGCCGATTCCTTGGATCTTGTGCTTGCCAGGGCTGCCGCCGCTGATCACTGGTGATCCAACTGGTTCAACTGCAAACGCTTTGAAGTCCGGATTCTGTTGCTTCAAGAAACGCGCGACACCAGTGATTGTTCCGCCCGTTCCAACGCCAGCCACGATCGCATCGATCTTGTGACCGCTGTCTTGCCAGATCTCCGGCCCTGTGGTTGCTTCGTGAATCGCTGGGTTCGCAGGATTCTCGAACTGCTGCGGCACAAAAGAATCCGATGTGCTCTCGGCAAGTTCTTTGGCCTTGTTGATCGCCCCGCCCATTCCTTCGCCAGCGGGTGTCAATACGAGGTTGGCTCCCATCGCACGCAACAGAGCGCGTCGTTCCACCGACATCGACTCTGGCATCGTCAATGTCAGCTTGTAACCTTTCGACGCACATACAAACGCCAATGCGATGCCCGTGTTGCCGCTGGTTGGTTCAATCACATGCGTCGACGCAGTGATCTTGCCATCTCGCTCGCCCGCCTCAATCATCGCTCGTCCGATTCGGTCCTTCACGCTATTAAGCGGCTGAAAGAACTCGCACTTGGCGAAAATGGTTGCCCCACCTTCTGGCCCCAAGCGATTGATTTGGATCATCGGTGTCTCACCCGTGGCGTGGGTAATGTTGTCGTAGGTCTTTCCGCGTGGCATCTGTTGTGAACTCCCTATGGATGTTTCTAAGGACAATCTGGGCAAAGTATGGGGGATATGCCGATTTTTTCCAACGTCGCGCGAGGTAGGATCTGCGCCGACTGGACCTGTCATAGGGACTTATTCGGCTAGGCAAGGAATGTTCTTTGCATAATTGGCTGCGTGAAACCGAGCAATTTGAGGGCTTGTGACCTAACGTTTCAGTGCGGTCCATGCTGTGGATTGCGTTTCAGGAACTGGTATTCATTCCCGAATACCGACTGACTTTGCAGTATTGAGGGCCACAGATGAAAAGATTCAAAAGCAAAAAATCACTCACGCGGACCGCAATTTTGCTTTGGACTGCCGGTCGGTGATGGATGACAACGATCCGGCGAATCATCTTTTCAGGGGGCGCGGGCAAGCAACAAATGTTGTCATCCAACGTTTCTAAGCTGGATTGCTTTCAGCCTCTTCCACACTCTCCAAAGATGAGTTTCGCTCCGATCGCATCAAGACCAAGAACAACTCAGCCTGTGTCCGAACCAACCCATTCGCCAAATACAAAACTGGAGTTCATGAAATGAACCAAGCCGGAAATCAAACTCTAATGCTGCCTATGATGTTGATCACCGTCGGAACGGGGTGGCTCTTGTCGGCACTTGATGTTGCTCCGGGGATCAATTGGATATGGATCCTTGGTTTAGGGTTAACCGCCATCATGATTCTGCTTTTGGGTGGCTGGGACAAAGTAACGTTCGTGGCCAGCATGTTTTTGTTCGCGACAAGTTGTCTCTCGATTTTACGTCAAGCCGGCAGGCTTTCGCTGGATCTTGAAATGCCCGTGTTAGTGATTCTTGCCGGTGTTTTGATCCTGATCGCTAGGCACTCATCGATACCGATGCCGGAGTGGATCACCCCAGAACCAAAAAGCGCGCAGTAGTTTTTTGGAGGATCAGGGCCAGCACCCGTAGCCGGAGTTGCCAGACTTCGGTTTTCACCAACGGGCCTGATAGCGGAAGTCGTCAACGGCTTGTTGATTTATTTGCGCGGCATATTTCTGTGAGCCGATGGGCGATAGCCCCGGTTATTGACGTTCTGGTTGTGCTCGAAACCGGGGCTATCGCCCTGCGGCTCAAATGTTTCTGAATCATGAGTGCACTCCTGCATCGCCGAAAGTCTTAATCAAGACTTTCGGCGATTCACAATACCGACTCCGTCGTGGTGTAGCTCAATTCGGACTAGAATGCTTTCTTTCAAAGCACGTTCTTGCTCCGAGTAGAAGCCATGATTCGATCGACGATCTGTTCTTTGTTCGCCCTCGTTTTGCTCTCAAGCATCACGCGAGCGGATCAATCATTGACGAATCCGCAATGGAAGTTGTCCAAGGTCCCAGTGGAGTTCAAGCTCGCTGACGGCGCTGGTTGGGATGGCCGCAGTCGATTGTTCGTGCCCGACGTGAAAGGTGGCAAACTGTTGTTGCTGGACTTGCGCGACACGAAAAAATCGCCTCGTGTCGTTTTAAATGATGTTCGTATTTCGGGATGCTGCTACCAGCGAGGGCGACTGTACGTTTCAGACAATGGAAACAGTCGCATCGCGGTTTTAGATGAAAAGAAACGCGAGCTGACAACGCTGGTTCAGCTTGACCCAAAAAATCGCCCCAATGATTTGGTTGTTGACAGCCAAGGCAATGTTTTTGTCACAGTGACTCGTACCGGTGTTGTTCGTCGTATTAGCAGTGACCACAAAGGCGATTCAGAAATCGTTGTTCGTGACCTGACCGCGCCCAATGGCATCGCGTTGTCTCCCGATGAAAGTTGTTTGTATGTTTCGTCGGTAAAAACAGGCTTGATTAGCAAGATCACGATTCAGCCTGACATATCGGAGTACAAAGCTACTGATTTCGCTCAACTCGCAGAAACCAAGACGGGATTCAAAGGCGATGGAATGTGTGTCGACCGAGCTGGAAATGTTTATGTAACGGGTGCCGAAGCCGTCAGTGTTTTTGATCCATCAGGAAATCTAGTCTCGACAATCAAAACTCCCGAGCGGCCCATCAATGCGATTATCGGTGGTGTCGAAGGCTGGACGTTGTACGTCAGCACATTCGGTGGACTCTATCAACAGCGTTTGAATACCTACGGTGTTTCACCTGACCCAGGAACCGACTTGCCCGAAACAACGGTCCGTTCGAAAGCGGTTCAGCGAATCGAATCGAAACTGAATGTTGTCTATTCACAACGCGGAGACCGTAAGCTGCGCATGGATCTTTTTACGCCCGTGTCCGACGATACCACGCCCAGACCGGCGATCGTTGTTGTTCATGGTGGCGGCTGGGCCAAAGGTGACAAGACAAAGTTCCGAGAACTTGCGATGCGACTAGCAGCGCGTGGGTGGATCACGGCGGCCATTGAGTATCGATTGGCGTTCGAGGCCAAGTTTCCTGCGGCGATACATGACTGCAACGCTGCGGCCAGCTTTCTGAAAGAGAACGCGCAGCGGCTGGGTATCGATCCCAATCGAATTGGTGCCGTTGGAGGTTCAGCTGGCGGGCACTTAGTAGGACTGATGGCCTCTGGACATAACGACCCGCAGCTTCGTCATGCCGACACCCAGGGTTCTTTGAAACTAGCTGCTGCGGTCGTGATGGCAGGCCCCATGCAAATCGCTACTGGCAGCGTCGCAGATAGGTCTCGCAAACCTGAAGTCAATTCGAACGCGATCAACTGGATCGGTGATACGATCGATAACCTGCCTGAGATGTATTCACTTGCCGACGCACACAACAAAATCGACGCGACAACAACGCCGATTTTGTTTTTGTGTGGAAGTCTGGACAACCCGTCGCGTAACAATTTGTCACGAGAAAAGATGAAGTCGGTAGGCGTTCAGTCGGAGTTGGTCGTGCATCCCGATGCCAAGCATGGGCACTGGAATCGACCCGATTGGATTGGCAAAGTCGTTGATGATATCGATGCATTCTTTGTAAAAAAACTGTGATTTGCCGACATGCAGGTCAACCGGATTGTTACAAAACACTGTTGATCAGCCAGAAACTGACTACAATTGGCCGCAATTCAATTCCCAATACCAAGGACAACACAAATGAAGTTTAAATCCATCGCAATGCTGGCTCTTGCAGCAGTGATTGTTACGCCCGCATTTGGCGACGACAAAGCAGAAAAGAAAAAGAAGAAAGGTGCTAAAGATCGCGCTTCTGCTTTGACCGCGATCATGCTGAAGAAATTCGATGCTGTTGGGCTTACCGATGATCAGACAATGAAGATCAAGGCGATGGGCGAAAAGGTTCAGAAGGATTTGAAGGCAGCTCGAGAATCCGCTGGAATCACTCAAGAATTGCAAAAGAAGCTGGCCGCTACTCAAAAGTCCATGAAGGATTCAAAGCTTAAAGGCAAAGAACGGCTGGCTGCCGTTTACAAAGAAGCTGGCATTTCAGAAGCTCAGATTGCAACATTGAAGAAATCAAACGAAGCCCGACAGAAGTTTCAAATGGAAATCATGGGCATGCTGTCTGACGAGCAAAAAGAAAAATTGCCTGCTGCAATGAAACGC